>DAOUAZ010000191.1:0-12435 GCA_034432975.1 Anaerolineales bacterium
AAAAACCGCTCAACACATCGCCGATGGATTCCATCACGTCCCCGGCCAGCACCGAGGCTTCCGCGCCGATTTTTTCTGCGGCAACCAGCCCGGCCTGGGCGTGAATCCAGGCCCCGGCCACCCCCGCCTCGTAAGCAGGGACGCCCTGCGCCCGCAGGCCGCCGACCAGCCCGGCCAGTACATCGCCCGTCCCGGCGCGCGCCAGGGCGGCAGAAGCGACCGGGATGAGGGCGGCGCGTCCATCCGGCGCGGCGATGACGGTAAATGCGCCTTTCAGGACGACGACATGGCCCCATTCGGCGGCGTATTTCAGGGCTGTCTCGAGGCGGTTGGCTTGAATCTCGTCTTTTTCCAGCCCGGTCAGGGCGGACATCTCACCAGGGTGCGGGGTCAGGATGCTTTCGGCAGGCAGCAGTTTGGCCCAATCTTTGAGTTTCGACAGGTGGCGCAGGCCGTCGGCATCCACTACCAGCGGGGGAAGGGCGATGGATGCTTCGGTTTCCGGTTTTTGCGCATCGGCGCGCGCGAAACCCATCGGCGTAGAATTCTTTCTCAGGCCGCCTTTGCCGGTCAGCAGGTTTTCGATGAATTTTTGGGTAGTCTCTTCGTCCCCCAGGCCAGGGCCGAGCAGCAGGGCGGTGGCGCGTTCCAGGTTTTTGAGCAACACTTCGGCGGCGTGTTCGGCGATGACGCCTTTTTCATTGGGGAGCAGAATCCAGGTTGCTTCGGGGAAATGCCCGGCCAGAACCGAATGAACCGCGCCGGGAACGGCCATCTGCACCAGTCCCGCGCCGGCGCGATAGGCCGATTTTCCCGCCAGGAGGGCCGCGCCGGTGTAGCCCACCGAGCCAGCCGCCACCAGCAGCGCGCCAAACGTCCCCTTGTGCGAATCGGCGGGACGCGCCGGGAGGATGTCCTCCACCATCTCCGCATCCGCTACGAAATGGCGGACATCCTTCCAGGATTCGATTTCGTCGGTCAGGCCAATTTCAGCCACGCGCAGTTCCCCGGCAAGTTCAAAGGCCGGGAGTTCGAGCAGGCCGTGTTTGACGGCGGCCATGCAGACGGTGAGGCTGGCCGGGACGACCTCGGGCGCGGCCTCGCCTGTGTCACAATCGATGCCCGATGGGCAATCGACGGCAGCCACGTGCGGCGGCCAGGCCAGGCCAGAGATGGCGCGGTTGGCGGCCTCCAGCACCCCGGCCACTTCGGGTTTGAGCGGCAGTTTGATGCCCGTGCCGAGGAGACCATCCACGACCACCTCGGCGGTTTCGATGAAAGCGGTCAGTTGGGTATAGTCGGGGTCTTTTTCAGCGAACAAAATTTCGCCGTCTTCTTTTTTCAAACGTTCGACCAGTTCGTCGCCTTCGGCCTTGCGTTTGACCAGGTAGGCGCGCGCCCGCCAGCCGTCGGCGGCCAGGTGCGCCAGCGCGACCAGCGCATCGCCGCCATTGTTCCCAGGGCCGACCAGCGCCAGTATCTCCCGGTCTTCCTCCGATTCGGTGTATGCCAGTTGCAGGATTTCTTCGGCCAGGCCATGTCCGGCGTTTTCCATCATTTTTGCATAAGAGAGGCCGTTGGAATCGGCTTCCTGTTCAATTGCGCGCATTTCTGCGACGGTAACGAGTTTCATCGTGTCTCTCCTGGTTGGGGTGGATATGAACGGGGCAATCGTCAATCGAAAATCGTAAATCCAAAATCGTAAATCATCAATCCTTAAAAGGCCCCGCCCTGTCGTCCAACGAGGGCTGCCGCAGGGGGTGTGGCTCTTCTCGTCTGACACGGACAGGGCAGGTAATTTGCCTTTTTCTCATGCGGGAACGCAGTCCCGGGTGGGAACTACTCTATTATACCCACAAATTTTAGCGAACCGTTAATGTTAAGGATTTTATTATAAATTTCACAAGATTGAAGTTCTAACCAGCCCGGTAAAGAATGGCAGCGCGAGAGTTGACTCTCGCGCTGCTATTATCCATATTTTCCCGTTTTTTTCAAGGCCCTTTTCTGGGTCTGGGGTCTTTTCTGGGGTCTTTTCTGGAGTCCAAAATCTCCTGATTTTGGACAAAACCGGGAGACTTCAGGTTGTGGAATGAGTCCCGCGTTACGGCTCCCAAATGTAATGTAGCAGCAATATCAGGTACGGCACGCCATCCACATACTCGAACCCGGCCAGCCAGAGCCGCCAGTCCAACTCGATGCTGGGGGTGGATGGTTTCAGCACGGCAAAGTAGTTGAAATTCTGGTAACCGCCCGGCCAGGGTTCGACGTACATGCTGGCGCGGTTGGGGTCATTGGGATGCAATTCATAGGCTGAATTGAGTACATCTTGCAATTTGGGCTGGACTTTTTCTGCAAAAGTGCCAACCGCATTTATCCCGCTTGCGCCTTCTGTGCCCCAATCGATTACATCGGCGCTGGTGAAGGCCTGGCGCGCGCTTTCGGATGTGTAAATGACCGGGTTACTGCCCCAGGTTCCGTGATACAGAATCTGCACGCCGCGCTTGGGGCTGACCAGCGAGGCGAACAGGTTCCCATCCGAATTGTTCATGGCCTGTTTGAGTTGTTCGATGCGTTGGATGGGGCGCGAATCGGTCACGAACCGTTCTGGGGCAATGTATTCGGTCAGGCTGGCATCCCGAACCCAGCCAGTGACGCCGCCGGGAATGCGCGCTTCGACCCACCGGTCGCTGCCAACCGTGACGAAGGTCGAGCCGCGTTCGATGTTGCGCGTATCCGCCAGAAAACTGCCTGCGATAGGGTTTTCCGCGCCAGGGGCTGCGTACAGGTTTAGCGCGCCTTCGGGATGGATGCCTATCACCGCGTAAGGGGAGGTAAAGGCTGGGACGGGCGTTTCAGTGGGAGTCGGCGATGACGTTGGGATGGGGGTGGGGGTTCGGGTCGGGGGCGGGATACCCGGCCGGGTGATGCGCGGCTCGGCCCATACGGCGCGGTCGTTGGCCGCCGGGCCGGCGGCCAGGGTGGTCAGCGCAAAGCGCAGGCTCTGACCGGCCAGCGGGGACAAATCCAGGTCGACTTTATAGGTTTTGCCCTCGTTTTTCTCGGACCATTTCCAGAAGATGCGCGGCGCGCCGCCGGCTGACAGGGTTTCGAGCCGGAAGGTGACGTAGCAGCTGACATTATGCTCGCAGCCCACGACGGCCTGGAAGCGGTCGCCCGGCTGGACGGTGAAGGTTGGGAAGGTTGCCTGGATGTAGCCGTCGTATTTGTTTTGGGGATGGGTCAGGATGGCCGAGGCCGCGACCGAGCCATCCTCCAGCCGGGTCTGCTGCGCCAGGGCAAAGCCGCGGCTGTCGCCATCGGTGAATGGGCAGGTCAGAATGCCCGCCCCGCTGCGCCACTCCGCCGCGCACAGGTTGGCGGCGAAGTCGTAGCCGGTCTCGGCCAGGGGCGGCGCGCCGGCGACGTTGATGAGCATCCAGAAGGGTTTGTCGCCGTTCGCGCCGATTCCGAACAACCCGCCTGTTGCGTTGCGCAACATCCAGTTGCTGCGGTATTGCCCGGGCGCGGCGGGCGCAACCGCGTTGACGGTTACGTCCACCATCGCGCCGGGGGCGGCCGGCCAGGGCAGGTTGACCAGGGTTGGCGCGCCCATCTGCTCGCCGCCGTAAAAGACCAGGGCGTAGTCTCGCGTCCAGGCGCAGGAGCCGGCGTTTTTGAGCCGCCAGGTTTTGGTAAAGGCCTCGCCGGGCGCGAAGGTTGTGCCGTCGCGCACGGTGACATCGGCCACGAAGGAGGCCCGGTCACAGCTGGAGGGAGGGACGGTCGGCGGGGTGACAAAAGGGGTATTGGTCGGCGTCAGGGTGGGCATCGGCGTCAGTCCGCTGCCGGGGCGGGCGATGCGCGGCGCGACCCACAGCGGGCGGTCTTCGGAGGCATAGCCGGTTGCCAGCATGGTCAGGACGAAGCGTACTTTCTGCCCGGCCAGTTGGCTCAAATCGATATTCGCGTTGTAGGCGCGGCCTTCGTGTTTTTCTTTCCAACTCCAGAAGATTTTTGTCGCCCCGCCAGCGTTGATGTAGTCGAGCCGGTAGGTGACATAGCAGTTCTTGGCGCCATACTCGCAGCCGACCGTGACCTGGAAACGGTCGCCTTTCTGGACGGTAAATTCGGGATAGATTCCCTGGATATAACCGTCGTATTTGTTGTGCGGCACGGTCAGCAGGCCGGGCGCGCCCAGGGCGCCGTCCTCCTGTACCGGCGCATCCAGTTTCAGGACGTAGCCGCGATAGTCGCCGCTTGTGCCGGGGAAGGGCAATGCTCCCGCGCCGCTCTTCCACTGGGCGAGGGCGGCGTTGGCGGTAAAATCGAAGACCAGGCCGCCGGTGGATGGTTGGGGCGCGGCGAAAGAAGCCTGCATGGGTTGAATCAAGAGCGCCAGCGCGAGCAGGACGCTCGATAACAAGGAAAGTCGTGTTTTCATAGGTTCGTCCTCCCAGAACAAACCGCAGTCCGGGAAAAAAGGACTGCAAAAATACCGATTCGTCCCCCATATTTCCATCATAGGCCGAATGAGCGGCATTTTCAACCGCTGGAGGGGCGCGGTAATGGATTTGAAACAAAATTTTCTGCTTGTATCTCTCCTATAAATTTTGTATGATGGTATTGAATCAATCAGGAGAGTTTATGTCCAAAATACTTGACCTGACGAAGCGTCATGCTTCTCTCTTACCGGCCCCGAAACGGGGCGTGGATACTTTTTCCCTGAGCCTGCCCGCCGGGGAAACTTTTCACAGTTGCCGCCTGACCCTGCTGGAGACGGTTCCCGGCGCGGGGGCGAGAATCCTGTCGCAGCCGGGGGCGGCTGCCGGGGGGCAGGGACAGATGGCGGTGGAGTGGCGGCATCCCGGGGCGGCGCGCTTGCGCTATCAGCTGGAGGCGTTTTCCAGCAACGGGCAGGCCGCTTCCAGCCCGGTCTCGCCGAGCGCGGTGATGACCGGGTTCGACCCGCTGGCGCATGGATTCCGTTTCAATAACGCCTTCCCGCCCCATCCACATATCCAACTGCCGACCCCCTTTGGGAGAATCCGCATCGGCGACGCGAAAAACGGGCTGTGCGGCGGGATGGTGTTCGCCGCGCTCGATTATTTCCACGCCGGGCAGCCTGTCCCGGAGACGAAAAAGCCACCCTCCGGCGACATCCTGTTCGATTACATCGTCAAGCGCCTGTACGACAGTTTCAACCTGCCTTTTGGGATTGGCGGTTATATCGAACTGATGCAGCCCGGCCTGCCCGATTACGCTTCCGGGTTCAATGCGCTCAGCAGCCGCGCCTGGCGCGCGGTACGCCAGGAATGGCCGATAATCAAGGCCCTGCTCGACGCCGGGCAGCCCTGCCCGCTGGGGCTGGTGCGCGTCAAATCGACGGATTTGCGCAAACTGGGCGAGAACCATCAGGTGATGACCTACGGCTACGATGTGAAGGACGACCAACTGACGCTTTTTATTTACGACCCCAATTACCAGGACAACGACAAAATCAGGATTACGCTCGACCTTTCGGACCCCGAAGGGCCGACCGCGATGAAGTATTCGAGCGGCGAGCCGCTGGTTGCGTTTTTCCACGTCCGCTACCGGTTCAACCCGCCGCCGGTCGAGAGCGCGGCGAAGGGGCGCATCCTGGTCTTCGAGCATCGCAACTTCGAAGGGCGCGCCAAAGACATTTTGCTCGGCAGCCCCAACCTGTCGCTCAGCGAGGACGGCTTTTTCGACGACCAGGTTTCATCGTTCATCATCGCCAGCGGCCACTGGATGTTCTACAAGCACAGCGGATTCCGGTCGCCGTACCTGCGCGCGGGCAAGCCGCTGGTGCTTGGGCCGGGGCAGTATCCCAGCCTGGAAGCGCTCGGCATCCCGGAGGATGATATTTCCTCGCTGCGGGCGGTCAATTTGCCGGTAAATGGGTGAATGGGTCTCGATACGGGCGTTGCGGTGGTCGAGTGGCGGTTTTTTTGCTGTATCGAGACCCCGCAACGCCCCGCTCGACCATCTATGAAATTCCATCCTTGACAAAATCCCCCGCCTGCCTATAATTCAGCCAATCCATATCCAAAAACGTTGACGTGGACGAGTACGCTCCAAGGCGGTTTCCAGAGAGCCGGGTTGCTGGTCGAGTACGAAGGTATCGAGGCCAAAATGGTGTGAATCCGGTAAATGCGCAGGAGCCGAATGGCCCACCGAGTTGAGCGGGTGAAAGTGCCCGGCAGGTGGTCGAGCAGGCGGCGTTTTTCCGCCGTACACCTGCACTTGCAGCGCAGGTGCAAGTGTCGAGACCGGACACAAGTAACCCAATCCGGGAACTCCCGTTACAGGGCGAAGGTATAACCAGTGTTCAGCAGGCAGTATCCAATGAACAGCGGCGTACCTGAACAAAGTGACGCTGGCTTGCCTCCCTGTTGTGCTTCACGACAGGGAGTTTTCTTAAGCAAATGGCGTAATTTGGGTGGCACCGCGAGAGTCCCTTCTCGTCCCAACGGACGGAGGGGACTCTTTTAATTCTGACCATAGACGGTTGACCATCGCATCGCCGTCCATCGTCTACGTTCAAACCATCAGGAGTCAACATGCTGCTTGAAAGTACCACCACCCAAACCATCATCCGCGAACTGCCCGCCGACCTGGAAACGCCCGTCAGCGTCTATCTCAAACTGCGGGACGAGCATCCGTCTTTTTTGCTGGAATCCGTCGAAGGCGGGGAACGGATTGCGCGTTACTCGTTTATCGGCATCCAGCCCCGGGCGCAGTACATCCTGAAAAACGGCGAAATCCACATCAAAGACGAGCATGGATTGCGCATTACGGATTTTGCCTCCGACCCCACCCAATTCCTGCAAGCCGAAATGGGCCGCTTCCCCGCCGAACGCGTGCCGGGCGCGCCGCGCTTTACCGGCGGGATGGTCGGCTACCTGGCCTACGATGTGGTGCGTTTCTTCGAGCCGACCCTCCAGAAGCGGATGGGCGCGCCCGACATCCCGGATGGGATTTACCTGCTGGCCGATACGGTGGCAGCCTTCGACCACGCCCGCCGCAGCCTGTTCCTGGTTGCCAATGTGCTGGATGGCGACAGCCAGGCCGCTAATCGCAAACTGGACGAAATCACTGCCCGCCTCAACGCTCCCTTGCCGCCTGCTCCGCCGCTGCCTGCCATGCACGGAAAGACGACTTCCAACCTCACCCAGCCGCAGTTCGAGCAAATGGTGAAGACAGCCAAGGAACACATTGCCGCCGGGGATATTTTCCAGGTCGTGTTGAGCCAGCGTTTCACCCGCGAAACGGAGGTTGCGCCCTTCGATGTCTACCGCGCCGTGCGCCGCCTGAACCCCTCGCCCTACATGTTCTTTTTCGATTTCGGGAACGTGGATGGGGAACCGCTCTACCTGGTGGGTTCCTCGCCTGAGATGTTTGTCCGCCTGGAAAACGGACGCGCTTCGCTGCGCCCGATTGCCGGGACCCGCAAACGCGGGGCCGATGCCGCCGCTGACGCCGCCCTGGCCGCCGAGCTGCTGGCTGACCCCAAGGAGCGCGCCGAACACGTCATGCTGGTCGATTTGGGCCGCAACGACATTGGGCGGGTGTGCGAGTACGGCACGGTCAACGTCTCGGAATTTTTCACGGTCGAGAAGTATTCGCACGTTATGCACATCGTATCGCACGTCGAGGGGACGCTGCGCCCCGAACTGACCGCCTTCGACCTGGTGCGCGCGGCTTTCCCGGCTGGCACGGTGAGCGGCGCGCCGAAAATCCGCGCGATGGAAATTATTGCCGACCTGGAGCAAGATTCGCGCGGCGCGTATGCCGGGATGGTCGGCTACTTCGGCTTCGACGGCAATATGGATACCTGCCTCGCCATCCGCACCATGATTGGGCGCGGAAAGACCGTCAGCGTACAGGCCGGCGCGGGCATCGTCGCCGATTCTGACCCCGCTGTCGAATGCCAGGAGACGGTCAGCAAAGCCTCGGCCATGCTGCGCGCGATTGAAATGGCAGAAAGAAAGGACTGAATATGACCCCTCGCCCCGCCAAGCCCCGCTTGCTGGTCACGGTTCCGCGCCTCGAGCGGGTGCCAACCCTGAAAGACATGGCCCGCGACGCCCACACCGATACCATGCCCTTTGGTTTGCTCGGCTGCCCGGTCTTTGCAGGTGGTCGATATCCTGCTGCCCCGCGCCCAGGCCGTGCCGGTCGGGCGCGGCAATCTGCCGCGCGTCGAACTGGCCCGCGAACTGGCGCGCCGCTTCAACAACCTGTATGGCGAAACCTTCCCCTCTCACGACGCCTTCAACCCCGACCGCGCCGAAGTGGATGACCTGAAGGCCCGCTATCGCGCCGGCAAAGTCGGCGGCGTGGAAGTCAAGACCAAACTGGCAGCCGCCATCAACGCCTTCCTCGAACCGTTCTGCGAGCGCCGCGCCTATTTCCTGTCCCATCCCGCGCGATGTCCTCGTCAACGGTATTCGCCGAATGCAGGCCGAAGCCAGGGAAACGATGGAACTCGCCCGCGCGGCGACCGGGTTGTCGTACTCGCTGGATTTGTTCGCGGACGAAGTGGATTTATTCGGTGAATCTGACGGTTGATGGGGAAACGTCCCGACACTTGCGCCTGCGCGACAAGTGCAGGTGAGGTTTGCGTGAAAAATCTGGTTAATCTGTTCAACCCTTCGGGACGGTGCTTCTCTCCCCAAAATATTGAGAAGATACGTCTATGTTCTCTACGAAAGGAAAGCACTTATGCTGGTACTCATCGATAATTACGATTCCTTCACCTACAACCTGGTTCAGTATTTCGGCGAACTCGGCGCGGAGATTCGCGTCTTCCGCAACGACCAAATCAGCCTGGATGAGTTGATTGCGCTCCAACCTGCCCACCTGGTCATTTCCCCCGGCCCCGGCGAACCGATGGCCGATGGCGGCGTCTCACCCCAGGCCGTGCGCCATTTCACGGGCAAAATCCCCGTTTTGGGCGTCTGCCTCGGTCACCAATGCCTGGGAGCCATCTACGGCGGCCGGGTCGACCGCGCTCCGCGCCTGATGCACGGTAAGACTTCCCCGGTGAAGCATAACGGGCAGGGAATTTTCGCGGGCCTTCCCAGCCCTTTTGAAGCCATGCGCTACCACTCGCTGGTGGTCTATGAGCCTGTGCCGGAGGAACTCGAAGTCACCGCCCGTACCCCCGAAGGCGAAATCATGGGGCTGAAACACAAGACCGCTCCCACCTTTGGCGTCCAATTCCACCCGGAATCGATACTCACCGAATACGGGAAGCAGATTTTACAAAATTTTTTCAACATCTCGACACTCGATACTTGATATTCGGCACTCGAACGTCGAACATCGGGCATCGAATAACGAATTGTCGAATATCCAGAACGGAGTTCCCCATGCTCGAACCCTTTATTGCCAAAGCCATCAACCGCGCTGACCTGGGCGCTGATGAAGCCGAACAGGCCATGACCATCATCATGACCGGCCAGGCCACTCCCGCCCAAATCGGCGCCTATCTTGTCGCCCTGCGCATGAAAGGCGAAACCATCGACGAAATTATCGGCTCGGTGCGGGCCATGCGCGCCGTCTCGGTCAAAGTTCCGGTCAGTGACCGCTCCAAGCCGGTCTATGACGTGGTCGGCACGGGCGGCGATGGCGCGCGCACTTTCAACATCTCGACCGCCGCTGCCTTTGTCGTTGCCGGGGCTGGCTGCCGGGTTGCCAAACACGGCAATCGCGCTGCCTCGTCGCAATGCGGCAGCGCCGATGTGCTGGCCGCGCTTGGCGTCAACCTCGAACTGACCCCCGAACAGGTCGGCCAGGCCATCGACGAAATCGGAATTGGCTTCATGTTCGCGCCCAAATTCCACCCGGCCATGAAACACGCCGTCGGTCCGCGCAAGGAAATCGGCCAGCGTACCATTTTCAACGTCCTCGGCCCGCTCACCAACCCTGCCGGAGCCGACATCCAACTGACTGGCGTTTACGCCCCTGCCCTCACCGAGCCGCTCGCCCACGTCCTGGCCAGCCTGGGAAGCCGCGCCGCGCTTGTCATTCATGGCGCGGGCGGCACCGATGAACTCAACCCTTGCGGCGTCAACCAGGTCAGTCACTTACAGGATGGCGCTGTCCGCACCTACCACCTCGACCCCGCAGACCTCGGTCTCTCCCGCGCCACCATCGCCGACTTGCGCGGCGGCGCGCCCGATGAATCTGCCCAAATGATGCGCGACTTGCTGCAAGGCAAACGCCGTGACGCCCGCCGCGACGCCGTCCTGCTCAATGCCGCCGGGACGCTGGCCGCCGAAACCGGCGATTTCCAAACCGCCCTGGCCGAAGCCGCCGCCAGCCTCGACAGCGGGGCTGCCCTTGCCAAACTGGAGGCCCTGGTCGAATTTTCCCAATCTTTCGCTCCATCATCCGTTTGAAATCCGTTTATCCGTTCCGCCGGAGGCAATCCGTTGACCAACATCCTCGCCAACATCCTTGCTCAAAAAGAATTGGAAATTGCGGCGCTCGACGCTGCAACATTGCGCCGCGCCGCCGAATCGGCCCCCGTCCCGCGCGATTTCCTCGCCGCAGTCACGCGCCGCGCAACAGACCGCGCTGTGACTTTAATTGCCGAACTCAAACGCGCCAGCCCCTCCAAAGGGATTCTCGCCCCGCGCCTCGACCTGTTGCAGGCGGCCGAAATCTATGCCCAAAACGGCGCATCCGCTGTCTCTGTCCTGACCGATGAAAAATTCTTCCAGGGCAGCCTCGAAACGCTGCGCCAATTACGCATGACCAATTACCACCTCCCCCTGCTGCGTAAAGATTTCATCATCGACAAGACTCAAATTTACGAAGCAAGAGCCAATGGAGCCGACGCCATCCTCCTCATCGCCGCCGCCCTGCCCGATGACTCCCATTTTGCCGACTTGCACGCCTGCGCCCTCAGCTTGGGACTGACCCCACTGGTCGAAGTCCACGACGAGGCCGAGACCGAACGTGCCCTGAAATTGAACGGTGTCAGGTTGATTGGAATCAACAACCGCAATCTCTCCACTTTCGATGTTTCGCTCGAAACGACCGAGCGCCTGCGCCCGCTCATCCCCGCTGGGGTTGCCGTCGTGGCCGAGAGCGGCATTTTTAGCGCCGGGGATGTCGCGCGCCTGGCGCGCGCGCGCGTGGATGCGATTCTGGTTGGTGAAGCGCTCGTCACCGCTCTGGATATCCCGGCCAAGGTGCGGGAACTGTCTATGTTGAACGTTTAACATTGAACGTTCAACCTTCGACGTTTATGCCAAAAATCAAAATCTGCGGAATCACGACCCTGAATGACGCGCTCGCCGCCGCCGAACTTGGCGCGGACCTGCTTGGATTCAATTTTTACCCCAAAAGTCCGCGTTACATTGCGCCAGAAACCTGCCGGGAAATCACAGGCAGTTTGCGCTCCCAATACCCCAACCTGACGTTGGTCGGCGTCTTCGTCAATGTACCCGTTGCCGAAATCCGCGCGATTCTCGCAGCCTGCCAACTCGACCTGGCCCAATTGCACGGCGACGAGACCCCGGAAATTTTGGCGGAGCTCGGCAGCCGCGCCTTTAAAGCCATCCGTTTATCCGTTTCGGAATCCGTTGACGAATCCGTTTCTCCGTTCGTGTTTGTTCCCGAATCGGTTTCCCCGCTTCATCCGGCGCTGCTGGTGGATGCCGCTGTCAAGGGACTCTACGGCGGCTCGGGCGTGACCACCGACTGGGCAAAGGCCGCTGAATTGTCGCAACGGATTCCGCTGCTGCTGGCGGGTGGACTGACGCCTGGAAATGTTGCGCAGGCGATTGAGCAGGTGCGCCCCTGGGGGGTGGATACGGCCTCGGGCGTTGAATCCAGCCCGGGCGTGAAGGATGCCGTCCGAATGCGGGATTTCGCGGCGGCGGTGCGCGAAATGGAAAACGTCCCAAGGGCCGGGTGAGCCTTTGGGACGTTGTTTTATGCTGGTCAGCGCGGAATGAATTCCGCATTACGGGTTACGGCACGAACACTTCACAGAACCCGGCTTTTATGTCGCACAAGCCGACTTCCTGGTTTTGCCACAGGACGCGGAATTGGGTGCTGTTGGGTTGTTCTGTCCAGAATATCAAGGCGCTATCCCCAGTGATGCTGCGGGTGCTGAGGTAGTAGTCTTTGCAGAGCGGCGGGTTGAGGTAGCTGCCGGGGTTGCGCTGGATTTCGATGCGCATACAGCGGCCCGGATGCAGGGTGGGGTAGAACTCGGCCCAGGTGGAGCCGATAAAGCGATTCGTTTCATCCAGCCGCTCGAAGGCGATGGGGGAGATGGAGCGGTTATCGGGTGAGGCGTTGTAGATATAGAAGCCAAAGGAATCGTAGTAGAGCCACATCCGCTTGAGGTTGGGAAATTGCGGGGTGGTGGTGGGGGTGTGAGGCGCGCCGGGT
>DAOUAZ010000192.1:0-5244 GCA_034432975.1 Anaerolineales bacterium
TCCAATCAACTGGTCAACGGTGCCAGGCGGTCGTCGATGAATTGTTGGGACATCTGGTTCGCTGGATTGCTCAACATTTACAACAGGGCAAAACACCTGACAATATTCTTCATACGCTGCTCGCTTGACTGCGTTTGCCCTGCTTGAACGCCGGGCAGGTGAGGCTCCCTGGCCGGTTATTTGTGTTGCTTTGTCAAAGTGCTGTCGTCACGACACTACTTTTCGCATTTTTTCGCAAAACTCAAGCAGAAAGCTGCTTTATTGTACCCACCGCCGCGCGTCTCGCGCCGCCAAAAAGAAAAGGGCGACCCCAGAGCCGCCCTGCTGAACACTGATTACTGATGACTGATGACTGAAAACTGCCCTACTGAATAATCCCCAACTCTTTCCCCGCCTTCCCAATAATCCCCATCGCGCGATTAATCTCATCGTCCTCGTGCGAGGTCAGGACGGTGGCGCGCAGGCGCGAAAGTCCCTCCGGCACGGCCGGCGAAACGACCGGCAGCACGAACACGTCATTGCGCTGGCAGGCCTGGGTCAGGGCAAAGGCGCGCTCGTCGGTGCCGCACAGCACCGGCACAATCGCGGTCGAGGTCAGCATGGTGTCGAAACCCATCCCTTTCAGGCCGTCGATGAACAGGCGGGTGTTGTGATTCAGTTTTTCGATGCGCCAGGGTTCATCCAAAATCACCTTGAAGGCTTCATTGGCCGCCGCCGCCTGGCCGGGCGGCAGCGCCGCCGAGAAAATATAGGCCCGCGAACCGTGCCGCAGGAATTCGATTAATTCCTTTTTCCCGGCCACATAGCCGCCCGCCGAGGGAATGGTCTTGGAGAGCGTCCCCATCTTGATATCGACGCTGCCCCACAGGTCGAAATGCTCCTCGATGCCGCGCCCGGTCTTGCCCAGCACGCCCACCGAATGGGCCTCGTCCATCATCAGGTACGCGCCATGCTTGCGGCAGATTTCCACCATCCTGGGCAGGTCAATCACATCGCCGTCCATGCTGAAAACCGCGTCGGCTACCACCAGTTTGGCCGCGCCCTCCGGCACCTGCTGTAAACGATGCTCCAGGTCGGCCATATCGTTGTGCTTGAAGCGCCGGAACTCCGCGCCCGACATCAGGCAGCCATCCACAATCGAAGCGTGGTTGAGTTTGTCCGACAGGACATAATCGCCGCGCCCCATCAGGGTCGAAATCACCGTCAGGTTGGTGGCGTAGCCCGAAGTGTACGTCACCGCGTCCTCGGCGCGTTTGAAATCGGCAATCGTCTCCTCCAGTTCGCGGTGGATGGTCAGCGAACCGGCCAGGGTGCGCACGCCGTGCGTCCCCGTGCCGTATTTGTCGATGGCGCGTTTGGCCGCTTCGTTAATGCGCGGGTGTCCCACCAGCCCCAGGTAACTGTACGAAGCGTACATGCCCATCTCGCGTCCGTTCACAATCACTTTCGAGCCGCCCAGCACTTCCTGCACCGGCTGGTTGTAAAAGTAAAAGTCGTGGTCGCGCATGGCCTGGGCGCGCTGCTTTAGCACCGCAATGCGCCGCGAGACCGAATCCCCGTTGGAAAAATCCATAGCAAACTCCTTAAAAGTGGATGGTAACGTCCCGAAGGTTCATTTGCGCAACTCGAATCACTTTCAACAACCTTCGGGACGGTTTCGTATCGCAAACTTCATGAAAAGAATGACGCAATTGTAGCGCAAGATGTCATCTTGCGCTACAATAACCACCCAGTGGCGCGAGATGCTATCTCGCGTTTTAATCACCATGACCCAACTGCTCCCCGCCACCCCCGAAAACATCGCCCGCGCCGCTCAGATTATTCAAAACGGCGGCCTGGTTGCCTTCCCGACCGAGACGGTTTACGGGCTGGGCGCGAATGCTTTGGATGTGAAGGCCGTGACTGGGATATTCACCGCCAAAGGCAGGCCGACCGCCGACCCGCTCATCGTCCACTTAAGCGGCGTGGAGCAGGTCCCGCTGGTTGCGCGTTCCGTACCCGAAACCGCCTCCCGGCTGATGCAGGCCTTCTGGCCCGGGCCGCTCACGCTCATCCTGCCCAAACAGCCCCAAGTCCCCGATTTGGTCACCTCCGGGCTGGAGACGGTGGCCGCGCGGGTGCCGAATCATCCCGTTGCGCTGGCGCTCCTGCGGGCGGCGGGGCTGCCCATCGCCGCGCCCTCGGCCAACCGCTTCGGGCATACCAGCCCGACCACCGCTCAACACGTCTGGCACGACCTGCGCGGACGTATCGACATCATCCTGGATGGCGGGTCAACCACGATTGGGGTCGAATCGACCGTCCTCGACATCTCCACCTCCCCGGCGCGCATTTTGCGCCCGGGCGGGGTGACGCGCGAGATGCTCGAATCGGTCATCGGGCCGGTGACGGTGCTGGGGCAGAAGCGCAAAGCGGAGCCGGGACTGCCCTCACCGGGTCTGCTGGAGAAGCACTACGCCCCGCGCGCCGAGATGATTCTGTTCGTGGGGCAACATGCCCGGGATGCGTTAACTGCTTATTTGGCGGAACAAAGCCTCGTGCGCAAAGTCGGCGTGCTTGCGGCGGACGAGGAGGCCGGGGCGTTGGAACAGGCCGGCGCGGTGGTCTATCGCCTGGGGCCAGATTTAAACAGCATTGCCCGCCACATTTACGCCGGAATGCGCTGGCTGGACGGGCAAGGCGTAGACCTGATTTTGTGCCGCGCGTATGGGGCAGGCGGCCTGGGGCTGGCCATAAACGACAGGTTGACGCGGGCGGCAAGCCGAATTCAGAATGCGGAATGATGAATGCAGAATTAAATTCATCATTCCGCATTCACCATTTATCATTTGCAAAAGGCGCAGCCGCGCCGTTCCGCCTCCACTATTGCCTGGTCGGAACTCCAAAAGAAGTTTTCCTCCCCAATTTCATCCAACAATCCGCTGCGCTCCAGCATGGCGCGCGCGTTTTCGTGGGCGTCCGCGAACATGAGCGTGCCGCCCTGGTTGCGCAGGCGTTCGTAGAGCGCGCGAATGGCCTCCAGACCGGAGGTGTCGAGGTTGTTGCAACCGACCCTAAGCCCAAAGCCCGTACACGGATTTGACGGATTACACGGATGAGTCCGCTGCAAAAAGTCCAATTTTCGTAACTGCCTACCCCCTCACCCCCGGCCCCTCTCCCAAAGGGAGAGGGGAAAAAACAGGGACGATTTTGTCGCTTTCAGCAAGAAAATCCGTTTCATGCGTCCGATTCCCTCTCCCTTTGGGAGAGGGTTAGGGTGAGGGTAGGTAGTTACATTTTTCCGTGAAATCCGCGTAACGCCTGCGCTGCAAGCGCAGGCGCAAGGGTCCGTGTCCAAAAGGTTTCGATTCCAAACGAAATCTAACCAGGATTCTCTAGCGGGCAGTAGAAGAACGGACAATTTGCTTTTGCAAATGATTTTTTAAATTAAATACTAAATATCTTTGCATACTGTATGTTACATAGTATAATGCGACCATAAGGATAAAAAAGCCTATGGATAATGAACTGCTTCAAAACACCATGCTCGAACTCAGGCGCGGGGTGATTGTGCTGGCGGTGCTGAGTCAACTGGGCGAGGAGCAATACGGCTATTCCCTGCTGAAACTGCTCTCGGACCAGGGACTGGAACTCGACCAGGGCACGCTCTACCCGCTGCTGCGGCGGCTCGAAAGCCAGGGACTGCTCCAATCGGTCTGGAAGTTGGAAGAAGCCCGCCCGCGCCGGTACTACGTCATCAGCGATGCGGGGCGCGAACTGCTCCCCCGGCTGAAGGAAGAATGGGCCAAGATTGGCTCCATGATGGAAAAGATGTTGTCAACGGATGAAACGGAGAAACGGAAATCGGATGTTGGCAACGCAGAAACAGGAACAAAGTAACAGAAAGGTTAAACCCATGAATCTCATCGGCCGTTATGTCTCTGAAATCGGCAAGCAACTGCCGCGCAAATCGCGGGCCGATATCGAAACCGAAATCCGCTCGACGCTGGAAGATATGCTCGAGGAGCGCGCTGCCAGGGCTGGCCGCCCCGCCGACGATGAAATGGTCAAGGAACTGCTCAAGGAATACGGCGCGCCCGGCAAGGTGGCCGAATCATACCTGCCGGCGCAGTATCTGATTGGGCCAAAAATGTTCCCCATTTTCCTGCTGGTGCTGAAAATCGTCGGCACGGTGCTTCTGGTGCTGACCATCGTTGGGACTGGCATCAAAATTGGTTTGGATGGTCTGAACGGCCAGGAAGCCGCCCAACTCATCGGGCGTTATGCGCTGCAGTTTATCAGCAGTATCATTGCTGCCTTTGGCAATATCGTGCTGGTTTTTGCCATCATCGAAAGGGTCTTACCCAAATCGGAATATGAGAAGGAACTCGAGAAAGGCTGGAGCCCGGAAGAACTGGCCCAAGCACCCGACCCTGACGAAGTCCGCGCCTGGGAACCAATCGTGACGATTGTCTTTACCGCGCTTGGGCTGCTGCTGCTCAACTTCTATCCGCAGGTCTTGGGAATCTACTTCTTTTCTGGCGATGTGTCGGTTTTTCTCCCGCCCCTATCGGATGCCTTCTTCCGCATGTTGCCGTGGATTAACGTCACCTGGATTTTGGGGATTGGCCTGAACGCCTGGCTGCTGCGCGAGGGACGCTGGACCCCGCCCGCGCGCTGGTTCGAGATTGCCCTCAAGGTGGCCGGGATTGTGATTGCTTTCCTGCTGCTGCAAGGCCCTCCCATCCTGGCCCTGGATGCCGCGCGATTGGTCGAGGCCGGCCTGGAACAAAGCGCCGCTGGCGTGCTGGTCAGTATGCTTCATCAGATTGTAACCATTGCCCTTGCCATCGCCGTCATTGTCGGCGGAATCGAAGCCGTGAAGGGCGTTTACGACCTGCTCTTCAAGAACAAAAGCCGCCCGCTGCCGGTGAAATAATCTAATCCGTCAGGCAGGAGTAAAAACAGTGGAGGTTTCCCTCCACTGTTTTTATTCTTTCACTATCTTCGCTACCGTCACCCCGTCCCCGCCCTCGTTGGGATGTCCCTCCTCGAAGGATGCAACGTATTCATGACCCTTGAGCATGGCGCGCGCTTCCTGGCGCAGCACGCCCGTCCCTTTGCCGTGAATGATTCGCACAAACGGCATTCCTGCCATGTAGGCTTTTTCGAGGTAGTTTTCGAGTAGGATGAGGGCGTCTTCGGCGCGCTGGCCGCGCAGGTCCAGTTCCATGCCGGGGGAGGGCGCAAGCGCCGACGATGGAC
>DAOUAZ010000193.1:0-8683 GCA_034432975.1 Anaerolineales bacterium
ATGGTACGATAGATTTGAAGACTTTCTGGCATTTTCTTTTCCTGTGGTTGGTATGTCGGCAAAAACTACTTTGCCACAGTTCTTGAAATTCAGGAAGTCTTCCATTACTTTTGTCAGTCAATCAGACCTGGCCCTGTTTTTTCAGCACGGTTTGCATGATTTCATCGACGGCGTCATCGAGAACATCGGGCGCGTTGGCTTCGCCCGCTTTTTCGAGGCGCAGTCCCGATTCGTCGATGCGCGCTGGGGCGTGGTAATCTTCTTCGACCAGCAGCAGTCAACTAGCGTTGCGCCAGCGCCTCCACCCCTGACACAATATCCAGCAGTTCGCTGGTGATTTGTCCCTGGCGCTGGCCGTGATATTCGGTATTGAGTTCCGCAAGCCGTTCTTCGATGTTCTTCTCGGCTGCCTGCATGGTCATCAGGCGGCTGGTGTTTTCGCTGGTGAGCGATTCGGCGTAAGCGCGGTAGAGTTGCGAGAAAAGGTACTGACCAATCAGGGCCGAGAGCAGTTGCCGGCGTTCCATGTTGTAAGTCGGCAGGCTGCGCGAGGCGGGAGTCTCTGCCGGGCCGCTGCGGAAGATATTCATATCAACCGGCATGAGTTGAGCGCGCGCCGGCTGGTAGGCCGCACCGGAGGTCGGACGGTTGTAGTACAGGATGACCTTGCAGGTAGATTCGCGCGTCATCTGGGATTCGATGTTTAGCAGCAGAGACTGCACTGCCGGGTTGATGCCGTCCACCGAACTGGGGACGGGGAAGAGTTCCGCGAACGAACTATCGGCCTCCTGCAAACGGCCCGCAGCGCGCAAGCCGACCACGAACTTTGTGACTGCCAGGGGGTGGGCGCGGCGGGCTTCGTCCAGGTCGCGTAAGGCAAACGAGACGATGTTCTCATTGAACTGCCCGCACATGCCCTGGTCGGAACCAAAGATGACCGCTAGCGTTCCGTCTTTGGGGCTGCGTTGTTGGTCGAATTCATCCCCCGACGCGGCGACATCCTGCAACAGGATGCGCAAACCGTCCCGCACAGTCTGGTCGTAGACGCCAATTGCCTCGACTGAACGCTCGAACTGGCGGATGCTGGCCGCCGAGAGGGCTTTCATGGTACGCGCGATGCCGCGCAGGTCGCGCGCGCTATCGATGCGGCGGCGCAGGGTGTCGAGGGTTTCCATGTGTTAAGTACCCTCTCCCGTCGGGAAAGGGCCAGGGTGAGGGCGAAAATGCGACACCGTCTCGCCAATTACTTTTTCCAGGGCTTCCAGGTCTTTTTCGCCCAGTTTTTCGCCGTTTTCTATGCGTTTGCATAGGTCAGGCAGAGATTCGGTTACGGCGGCGCGGATTTTGGCTTCGGCTGCGCCGAGTTGCGTCAGTTGCAGGTCGTCGAAATAGCCGCGCGTGACCGCCATGAATACCGCGATTTGTTCAGCGGCGGGCAGGGGCGCGTATTGCGGCTGCTTTAGCACTTCGCGCACTCGTTCGCCGCGCGCGATGGTGCGGCGGGTGTCCTCGTCGAGGCGGGTGCCAAAGCGGGCGAAGGTCTCCAATTCCTCGAATTGGGCATACGACAGTCCCAGGTCGCCAGCCACGGCGCGGTAGGCGGGCAGTTGGGTCTTGCCGCCCACGCGCGAGACCGATTTGCCCAAATCGACCGCCGGTAAAATGCCCTTTTGGAAGAGTTCCGGCGAGAGATAGACCTGCCCGTCGGTAATCGAAATCAGGTTGGTGGGGATGTAGGCCGAAAGGTTCTGGGCTTCGGTTTCGGCAATCGGCAGGGCTGTCAGCGATCCGCCGCCCAGGTCGGCGCGCAGGCGGGTGGAGCGTTCGAGCAGACGCGAGTGGATGTAGAAAATATCGCCGGGGTAGGCTTCGCGTCCGGGCGGGCGGCGCAGCAGCAACGAGAGTTCGCGGTAGGCCCAGGCGTGGCGGGTCAGGTCGTCATATACGACCAGCACATCGCGTCCCTGGCTCATGAAATATTCGCCAATCGAAGTGGCGGCGTAGGGCGCGATGTATTGCAGGCCGGGCGTCTCTTCGGCGTTGGCAACCAAAAGCACCGAATATTCGAGCGCGTGGTGCTTTTCCAGGTCGGCCGCGAATTGGGCGACTGCTGAATTGCGCTGTCCGATGGCGCAGTAGATGCAGATGACATCCTTGCCGCGCTGGTTGATGATGGTATCGAGGGCGACGGCGGTTTTGCCGGTTTGCCGGTCGCCGAGGATGAGTTCGCGCTGTCCGCGCCCGATTGGGACGAGGGCGTCGACAGCTTTGAGTCCGGTTTGGAGCGGGACGACAACCGGGGCGCGCTGCATGATGGGCGTGGCTTCCCGTTCGACCGGCCAGCGCGCCTCGAAGGCGATGGGGCCGCGCCCGTCGAGGGATGCGCCGGTTGGGCTGAGGGCGCGCCCCAGCAGCCCCTCGCCGACCGGCACGTCCATCAGGCGTCCGGCGCGGCGGACTTCGCTGCCGGATTGGATGCTGCGGTCGCGCCCAAGCAGGATGACGCCAACTTCGCCTTGGTCCAGGTTAAAGGCCATGCCCAGGGTTCCGCCCTCGAAGCGGACGAGTTCCTCGAATTGGATGCCCGGCAAGCCGCTGACGCGGGCGATGCCCTGGCCGATGAAGGTGACGCGGCCGGTTTCCAGGCGCAGGGCTTCGGCGGGGATTTCTTGCAGGCTTTCTTCAAAGATGCGCCTGGCCTGGTAGAGGGTGTGGTTGAGGGGTGTTTTCGTGTTGTCTGTCATTTTGTGTTGGGGAGTACTGCATGTACCACCGCCTTCAGGCGGTAACGGGCAGGGGGCGAGGACAGGCTGAATCTTATCGTACCGCTGCGCACCACCGCCTTCAGGTGGTAAAAGGGGCAGGCTGAAGCCTACCGTACATTCAGGGCTTGTTGGTTTGCAGGCGTTCGGACAGGCCCTCTTCGAGGGTTTGCAGGTAACGATTCAAGTTCCAGGCCACCTGGTAGCCTTCCGCAGATTCAATCTCGATGCCCGCGCCCAGTTCCGGCGAAGTTTCATAATTCAGGTTGACCTTGCGCCCGAGACTTTTTTGTACCGCTGCCGCAATCTGTTCTTTCATTTTGGCGGACAGGTCGAAGGCGCTGCGCGCGGTCAGGCCGCCGCCAGGTTCGAGTTTGTCGAGCAGGACCTGGTCGTTCTCCAGCCGGGCGAGGAAGCGGTTTAGCAGGCGTTCTTCGAGGCCGCTGTCGGCCAGGTCGCGCAGGGCTTTGCCAGCAACGGCGTAGGACTGGCGCACGGTGAATTGTCGCAGTTCGGCGGCGAAGGTCTGTTGTTCCTGTTCAAGGGCTTTGCGCCAGGATTGCTTGGCAGTGTCCACGTCCTGACGGGCCTGCTGCAAGTTTTGCTTGCGCCAGGCGGCAACTTCTTCTTCAGCCTCGCTCTTTTTCTGCTCGGCGTGCTGGCGCAGTTCCCCGGTCAGGGATTCGTAGCGCGCGCGTTCTTCCTCGGCGCGGACTCGTTCCTGGCGGGCCGCTTCGAGCTGCTCGGCCACCTTGCGCTCGCGTTCTTCCATCGCGTTCAGGATGGGCTTGTACAGAAAACGGCGCAACAGGAGCAGCAAAATCAGGAAGTTGATGATTTGCGCTATGACGGTAAACCAATCGATTAGCACGGGTTAACCTCCTGCGGCAATGACATAATTCCAGAACGGGTTGAGGAAAATCAGAATCATGGTGACGACGAAGCAGTAAATGGCGGTTGATTCAATCATCGCCAGGCCGACGAACAGGGTGCGCGAGATCGTGTTGGCTTCATCGGGCTGCTGGGCGATGGCGGCCAGGGCCTGGGCAACGGCGCGTCCCTGCCCGAGGGCCGGGGCGATGGAGCCGATGGCGATGGTCAGGCCGGCAGAAATGACGCTTGCCATGCCAATCAGGGCAACAGAGTTGATAGATTCCATAATAAATTATTCTCCTTCTTCTTCGTTATCTTGCCCGGAATGGGCGCGGGTTGCGGATGCGATATACACCATCGCCAGGATGGCGAAGATATAGGCCTGGATGACCCCGGTCAGCAGGCCGAGGGCTTGCATGATGACCGGGAAAAAGAGCGGCACAATCGTCAGCAGGATGGCGGCAATCAGTCCGCCGCTCATCATGTTGCCGAACAAACGCACAGCCAGCGAGAGCGTGCGCGAGAGTTCGCCGATGATGTTGAAGGGCAGCATGATGGGGGTCGGCTCGATGTACTGGCGCAGGTAGCCGCCCAATCCCTGGGCGCGAATGCCGAAAATCGGAACGGCCAGGAAGACGCACAGGGCCAGCGCGGCGGTCGTCGAGAGCGAACCGGTTGGCGGCTGGAAGCCCGGCACAATTGCCAGCACGTTCGAGATGACGATAAATAAGAAGAGCGTGCCGATGAAGGCCAGGTATGGGCGCGGGTTCTGCTGGCTGACTTCCCTGATTTGTCCCATCACGCCTTCGACGATGACTTCCAGCACATTCTGTCCGCGCGACATTTCGAGCGCGCCCTTGATGTTACGAGTCACCAGCCACGAGCCGATGGTCAGGAGCGCCATAATCAGCCAGGTGAACAGGATGGTGGCGTTGATTTTGAAAAAGCCCGATTGCCAGAGGATGATTGCGTCAGGGCTGATTTCCATGCGGGGTGTTCCTTTCTTTTGGCACACACTGCGCCTTTGTGCTTATGTGAAAATCTTTCGCGCAAAGCCGCCAAGAACGCCAAGTTTTTTTATTTCTCTGTGCGCACTTTGCGCTTTTGCGTTCTTGTGAAAATTTCTCTCGCCACTCTTGTCCGGTGGGTGGTGCCGGGGAGCCACAAAGAACGTCAAGTTTTTTGTGTTTTTCTTTGCGCGCTTTGCGACTTTGCGTGAGCATTATCTTTACTTTTTCGCCTGTTTCCCTGTTTCTTCCTTTGGTTGAAAATACCTGATAAATACAAACCTGGTCACGAAAAACGCCAGCATGGCAACCGCCAGTCGCTCCAGTTTTCCATCGGTAATCAGGTAGAAGCCGCCAATCACAAGGACGGTGCGCAGGATGAAACTGAGGGCCAGGAAAATGCCGGGGCTTTTGCTGGCACGCATTCGGGTAATCGTCAGCCACAGGCCGCCAAAGTACAGGATGCCGAGGACGATTCCGGCCAGGGCGGAGAGGGTCAGGACGAGCGGGGTGCTATCCATTTTTATCTTTGTTCTCTTTTTCGTTGTCGATTTGCCTGCTCTCGAACTGCACCCAACGCCAGGCGTTGTACAGGCCGAGGGCCAGGCCGCCCAGAAAGAGCATCAGCGTCCATGAGTATTGACCGGGCCAGGTGCTGTCAATCCAAATGCCAAGGAACAGGCCAACCAGGGTCGGGATGACGACCGACCAGCCGACCATGCCAAAGGTTCCCAGCCCAAACCAGATGCTGCGGCGTCGTTCGCGCCGGGCGCGGAGTTTGCGGACTTCCTTGCCGGTGACATCGGCCTGCCATTTTTCCTGCGGGTGTTTGCTCACAATCACAACTCCATGAAGCGGCGAATCAGGTCGGCTTCGAGTTTGTAGAGCGCGTCGCGCGATTTGCGTTCGTATTCGTTCAAATTTCTGAATCGTTCTGCAATCAGGCGTTTCAGTTCGCCCAATTCCTGCCCGATGACCGCGTTGCGGGTAGAGACCTGCACCTGTTTCCCGCGTTTGAGCAGGATGCCCTCGTCGACAGCGACGAACTCCTCGCGGCCATCGGCGGTGACGAAGGTCAGGATTCCCGGCGCGAGCGCGGTGATGAAGTCCACATGGCGCGGGAGCAGGCCAAAGGCGCCGTTTTCCGCTTCGGCGGTAATCTTGCCGGTTTCGACATCCAGCAGGATTTCTTGGGGCAGGAGGATGCGCAGGCGCATGGCGTTCATGCTTTTTGCTCGTGCTCCTCGATGCGCCCAATCATGTACAGTTTGCGCTCTGGCACGCCGGCGAATTCGTCGTTAAGGATGCGTTCGCAGCCGCGCAGGGTTTCTTCGAGCGGGACGGTTTTGCCGGGGATGCTGGTGAATTGCTCGGTGGTGTGGAAGGGCTGGGTCAGGAACCGTTCGAGGCGGCGGGCGCGCGAGACCAGTTGGCGGTCTTCGGGAGTCAGTTCTTCGAGACCGAGCATGGCAATCAGGTCCTTCAGGTCTTCGTATTGCGCCAGGGTCTGGCGGATGCGGCGGGCGATTTCATAGTGCCGCCCCCCAACGATGTGCGGGGCGAGCATTTTCGAGCCGGATTGGAGCGGTTCGATGGCCGGATACAGGCCCTCGCTGGCGCGTTTGCGCGAGAGCACAATCGAGGCAGAGAGATATGAGAAGACGTGAACTGCTGCCGGGTCGGTGAAGTCGTCTGCCGGGACGTAAACGGCCTGGACGGAGGTAATCGCGCCGGAGCGGGTATTGGCGATGCGTTCCTGCAATTCGGCCAGTTCGGTGGCCAGGGTGGGCTGGTAGCCGACCCGTGAGGGGATGTTGCCGAGCAGGCCGGAGACTTCGGTGCCAGCCTGGATGAAACGGAAGATGTTGTCCATCAGCAGCAGCACGTCCTGGCGGGCGTCATCGCGGAAGTATTCGGCCATTGTCAGGGCGGCGTGTCCGACGCGGAAGCGCGCGCCGGGCGGCTCGTTCATCTGTCCGAAAATCATGACAGTGCGGTCGCGCACCCCGGCCTCGCCCATTTCGCGGTAGAGTTCTTCGCCCTCGCGCGAACGCTCGCCGATGCCGCAGAACAGGCTGACGCCTTCGTACTGGCCGACCAGATTGTTGATGAGTTCGGTAATCAGGACGGTTTTGCCGACGCCCGCGCCGCCGAACAGGCCGGCGCGTCCGCCGCGTTCGAGCGGGGCCAGCACGTCGATGGCTTTGATGCCGGTCTCGAAGATTTCGGTCTGGGCGGCGTGGTGGGTCATTGCCACTGGCGGCTGGTGGATGGAACGCCAGTCGCCGCCTTCGAGCGAGGGGCCGTCGTCGAGGGTCTGGCCGAAGACGTTCATCATGCGTCCCAGCACGCGCTCGCCGACCGGCACGCGGAAGGGGGAACGGCTATCGCGCACGCTCATGCCGCGCAGCAAGCCGCTGGTGCGGGTGAGGGCGACGCCGCGTACCAGGTTTTGGCCGAGGTGGCTGATGACTTCGATTTCCGCCGCCGGGTCGCCCTCGGTGACGAGGCGGGAGTAAATGTCGGGGAGCAGACGCGGGAAGTGGACATCCACCACACTGCCGCGCACCGAGCGAATGGTGCCGATGTTTTCTGTGGTCATGGGGAATATTGTACCGCAAATTGAAAATTGTCTTTTTGCCAACGAGTCTGCTGAAAAAGCCACACAAATAATATAAAAAAACATCCCCGTCAAGGCGGGGATGTTATACCTGGTGAGGAGAGACCCATGCGCCGGGCCGCAAGCTGCCCAGCCCCAGGGTGGTGTTGCGTTGGGCATGGTAGAAGTCTTTCAGCACCGCCAATTCGCCCTCCGATAGTTGGGCAAGATTGGGTTCCTGGCGCGGGTGCAGGTGGTCGTGCAGGATGCGCCGCAGTTGGTCTTTGTCCATGTAAAAACCGGGCGCGGCGGTGAAGTACAGGTTTTCCTCGGCAAATTCGAGCAGGGGGTAATCTGCCGGGTTGAATGTATCGAACCCGATGAACAGGTTTGCCGCTTCGATGGCTTCCCCGTAGTAAAGTTCCATCATCACCTGCCGGCTGGGTACCTGCCCGGTGCGGATGAAGTGCCGCACCGACAGGTCAGCGATGTTTTCGGCGGCATTGCCGGTAAACAGGCCATAAAACAGCCGGTGGGCCGTGTTTTTGCGGGTGTGTTTGGACAGCCGTTCGAACTGCCCGGTCAGGTAGGAGTAGGAGGTCCCGGCCAGTTGGCGGCGATAATCGCCATAAAAGTGGACGCGCACGCTGTATTTTTCGTAGAAGCACAGGAAATCGCTGTGCGTGGTCAGGATTTCCAACCGCCGCAACCGGGATGTGGGCGATTCTCCATCGTCCTCCGTCAGGCCGTGCAGCGGCGAGACCAGGGTATGAATACCCTGGTTGAAAAACAGGCGATACAGGTCGAGCAGTTTTTTTGTAATTTCATCCATATAATGGCCGGGACAATTTACGTCCATGTTCTTTCCATATTCCATAGTGTACCAGTGTCGTATCCCACTGATGGGGAATACGCAAACTTGTTGGCCGCGTTCGTTGACCAATCGCGCTATCTGGCGGTCCGAAAGGTGTACGAAGGTATCTAAATCGGTCATGTTCTTTCCTATGCAGTGATTCTGCCTTGCGCATCATGGAAGCCGGTGAGGGTTTTGCGGGGAAGCAAAGCGAGTCATCCCCCTCCTGCGGCTCCCCATGCAGCAGGTGATTACTGTCCCATTTTATCTGTATCCATGTTTTATGCCTTTACAAAGCATATAACTTGCGAAAGTGAAAACTAACCGCGCCAGTGGCCTTGCGTGGTTGTCAGGAAAGGACTGCAAGAACGATTTATAGAAATTGGGGCAGGAACAGGTCCAACCTGTTGCATTAATATCTGCTGTTGCCAGGCGTGCTATAATCAAATCGAGAAAACAGATTCCAATTGGAGGTTCCCATGACCGAGAAGACCAAACGTGAGAGCCGGTTCCCTGAAGAAGCCCGCGAACATTATCGCAATGCCCGTGATGAAATGCGCAAGAGCATCGAAACCTTCCTGCCGGAAGG
>DAOUAZ010000194.1:0-58860 GCA_034432975.1 Anaerolineales bacterium
CTTATCAGGAGAAACAACTCCCATGACTGGACAAACATCCCCCACGCAACCCCTCACCCCGGCAGTCTTTCATATCCTGTTGGCCCTGGCCGATGGCGAGAAACACGGCTATTCCATCATGAAAGATGTCGAAGCCCAAACCCAGGGCAAAATCAAGATGGGGCCTGGCACGCTATACGGCTCCATTAAACGCATGCTGAGCGCCGGGTTGATCGAGGAAGCCGAGGAACGCCCCGACCCGGCCCTCGACGACGAGCGCCGCCGATACTACCGTTTGAGCAGCCTGGGCCAAACCGCCTTGAGCGCGGAAAGCCAACGCCTGGAGCAGGCCGTCCAGGTTGCCCGCCAGAAACAAGTCCTGGCCTGCTCGGCGACAGGAGCAATGGCATGACATCCAACCGCTGGATAGAAACCTCGCGCAAACTCTATGCTGCGCTGCTGACTCTCTACCCGCAGGAGCATCGCGCTGAATTTGGCGAACCAATGCGGCAGGTATTTAGCGACCAGTGCCGCAGCGTCTACGCCGAGAAGGGGGCTTGGGGGATTTTCCTGCTCTGGCTGCGCATCCTGCCTGACCTGGGCTACACCGCCCTGCTCGAACATATTACCTCGCCGCGCGCCGCCTGGGGCCTGATGGAACCCGTCCCGAATGCGCCGCTGCCCTGGAAAGGCGTCTTCCTGATTTTACTGCCCGGACTGGTTTACCTGGTCGGTCAGGTGGCGCAGCTTGTCACCGGCGAAATCTGGTTCTACTTTGTCACTTACCGGGTCACGTTTTTTCTCATCATTCCGCCGCTGATTGCCTGGGTCATTACCCGCCGCTTCCCGCTCTGGGGATTGATTCCGCTGGGATTATTTTTCAGGGTCACGCAGGAGATTGGTTATCAATTGATTGTCTGGCACCCCGGTCTCTTTTTGGGCATCCCCGTTCTCAAAACCATCCTGGACGCCGCCCGCCAGATTGAGCAAAACCTGTGGCTTGTGATTGTTCCCCTCGCAATCGCCACCCTCTTGCTTGGATGGTGGTATGTCCGCCAGCAAAGGCCTCCGCGCAGTTTCTGGGTCTGGCTGGGAGTTTATGGCGCGATGATAATGATAGCCATTGCGCAAGATTACGCATGGCTGTCGGAATACGCCCAGGTAGTGGATATGGAGCCAGTCGACTTTAGAGTATTCTTGATTAGCAACATCCAATGGATTTTGCACCCCAGCCTCAGTCTTTTGCTACTTGTCTTTCTTGGGACGTTCTTCACGCGCAGGCACGGCTTTTTCGCCATCTTAATTTTGGTTGGCTATGTTCTCCCGACCACCCTGGTGGGGCTGCAAAACTTCGGCGTCTATCCCAACCCGGCCTTTGCCCTTGCCATTTTCAGCGCCGCCATCCTGGCTTACCGGACTATCCTGACCCTGGTTGCCCCAATCTGGATGTCGCGCGCCGCTTCGCAAACCGGGAAACGACGAATCGTGCTGGCCTGCATCGCAATCGCCCTGGCGATTCACGCCCTGGCACAATTTCATCCGGCTGTGTTATATGCCACGCATCCTGACATGCAGGTTACGCCCAATTGGATTCTCTCCGTGGCGCTCGAGGAACTGCAACTCATCAGCGCTTTCCTGCTGGCAATCGCCATGTACCAGAACGCCCAACCAGAGAGGAACGCCCCGGAAGCGGCCCCTCTCCAGGCTGCGGAATTTTCTGCCAGGCAAGCGTAGCGCAGCCGCTTCGCGGGCCGCAACCAAAGGTTGCTATGATTTGCGCTACTCGCGCAAATCCTGCGCCATAATACGATAAAAACGCTCTTCAAAAAACGATGGGCTGCCCGGTTTTGGACAGCCCATCGTTTTTACTTATTTTCCAGGATATACAACGTCACCGATTGCGGCGGGAGGGTCAGCGCGCCATCTTCCAAAAAGGGTTGTTGACCCAGGTCGATGGCGTTGTGCTCAGGGTCGAGCAGAATGAGCGAGGCGGTCGCGGGCGCGCCCCCGGCAACTTCCAGCGGGACACGCTTTTCCTCGTCTGCCAGGTTAATCACAACCAGGACCAAGGTCCCATCTTCTTCTCGCCGGGCGGCATCATAGATGGAGACATCCGCCCAGGCGCCCGGCGGGTTGAGCGAGCGACGGTTGTTGAGCCTTTCGCGCAGTCCCCGCAGGGAGAAACACGGCCAGTTTGGCGCTGCCGGAGGCAGGTTGGGATGGTTCGAACCTTGTCGAAGGAATGCGGTACGCAATGACCAGTTTGGGCCGCTGGGAGACCGTGCCGTTATCGGATGTCTTGAAATTGAAGCGGTCGTTCAGTTCGGCCTCGGTCTTCAGCAACAAGCCATGGTTGGGAAAAGCGCCGCTCACCCATGCCTGCGCGCTGGCCGGGTCGAGCGCCATCTGTTTTTCGATCCCAACGGCTCGTCGCGCGCCACCTGCATCGAGCCGATAGCCGCGCTTTCGCCGTCATTCGCGCCGGGGGAGGCATCGGAACAGTTTTTATTCCAGGGTACAATCGGGCCATGCGCAACACATCACCCACATCCAACCCATCCCACCCCTCCGGCTCTTGTGCCGGTCAGGGTATCGCGCAGGACAGGTTCGCCCGGGGCTATGCCCTGGCCCTCGTCAGCGCCGCGTTCCTCTCAACCACCGCGCCCTTCATCCGCCACCTGACCCAGACTTACGAGATTCCGCCGCTTATTTTGGCAATGTGGCGGAACTTTTTCGTCCTGCTAATACTGCTGCCAGCCCTGGCGCTCCTGCGCCCGACCTTACTGCGCGTCTCGCGCCCACACCTGCTTTACCTGCTTGGCTACGGACTGCTGCTGGCCGTATTCAACGCGCTCTGGACCACCTCCGTCGCGCTCAACGGGGCTGCGGTTGCCACCGTGCTGGCCTACTGCTCCGCTGCCTTCACAGCCCTGCTCGGCTGGTGGATTCTCAAAGAACGCCTGAGTTGGGTCAAAATCGCAGCGGTCATCCTGGCCCTGGGCGGCTGCGTACTGGTCGCCGAAGCATTCACTCCCGGCGCCTGGCAGACCAACCTGGCAGGCATCGCCGCCGGTATCCTGACGGGCCTGGCCTACGCCATCTACAGCCTGCTGGGACGCTCCGCCTCCCAGCGCGGATTGAACCCCTGGACGACGCTGCTCTACACGTTCGGATTTGCATCCGTCTTCCTGCTGGCTGCCAACCTGCTGCCGGGCGGATTCTTGCCTGGAACCGCCACCACGCCTTTGGAACTGTTCTGGCTGCGAGATTCTCTCGCCGGGTGGGGAATCTTGTTCCTGCTGGCCGCCGGGCCGACAATTGGCGGATTCGGGTTCTACAACGTCAGTTTGAGCTACCTGCCCTCCAGCGTCGTCAACCTGGTCGCCACCCTCGAACCGGCCTTCACTGCCCTGATTGCTTACATTTTCCTCGACGAGCGCCTGACCCTGGTGCAAATTATCGGCAGCCTGCTGATTCTATCCGGGGTGGTCTTCCTGCGCCTCTACGAAGGCTGGCTGGCAAATCGTACCGAAAATAGTCTACAAATAACACAGATTTCACAGATTTAAGCCCAATTCTGTGTAATCCGCGAAATCTGCGCACGCTTCCAGACAATAGAGGAATCCCCATGTCCCCGTTCGCTTCGCCCCCCAATCCCAAAGTATTCCAATCCCAGGTTTGGGACATCGCCCGGCAAATCCCCGAGGGCAAGGTCTCGACCTACGGGCAAATTGCCTCGATGGTTCCCCCGCCCGGGACGTTGACGCTCAAGGATTACGAAGCCTTCGGCGCGCGCTGGGTGGGCGGCGCGCTGGCCGCCTGCCCGCAGGATGTCCCCTGGCAGCGAGTTGTCAATTCGCAGGGCAAAATCAGCCCGCGTCCCGGCGCAGCCTTGCAGGTCGAATTACTGCGCGCCGAGGGCGTCTTTTTCAACGAAAAAGGCAAAATCGACTTCGAGAAATACGGCTGGAACGGTCCCGACCCCGAATGGTGCAAAACGCGCGGATTGCTCATGCCCAAACCGCTCAGCAAGGGTCAGGCAAAACTATTCTAACGAGAGAAGGAAACCGAACGAATATGAAACGCAATTTCATCCTCCTGCTGGCGCTTGGCCTGTTGCTGCTCACCTCCCTGGCCTGCACGCGCGGCCTTACCCCGCCGGGACTGCCGGTCGCATCCGGCACAGCCCAGCCGGTGGAGAAAAAATTATCCAATTTTTCGGCCATCGCCGGGACGAAATACATGATTGCCGGTATCGTCACCAGTTACGACAATACCAGCCTCGATTTTTCGGTGCGCGAATACGGCAGTTACGGGCGCGCCATCGTTTACAACTACGTTTTTTTCGATACCGGGAATGAAACCTACCGCACGCTCTTGCCCACCAACGAGCAGGTCATCCTGCAAAAATTTGCCTTACCGATTTGCTGCAACCCAACCCCGGAAAACCCCGTTGCTGGCTGGCTGTACTACATTGTCACCACCGACACCAACGGAGACGGCCTGCTTTCTGCCTATGACCGTTTCACTATTGCCTTGTCGGGCGTGGGCGGGGAAAACTATGTCGAATTGATTCAGGACATGGAAACCGACCTGGGCAAAACCTCCCCCGACGCAGCCACCCTGTTCGTCTTTTACCGACAACACGGCAAGAACTACCACGCCAAAATCGACCTGGCGGCGAAAGCGGTGGTGTCCATAGTCGAAATGCCGTCGTTTGGCGATGACGTGAAGTAAACGCGCTCATTCCCCATGCAGCGCCGCGAAGGTCTGTAAAATCTCCTCCGGCGAACCACTGGCTTGCAGGCGGCCATCTATAATCACTGCCATGCGCCCGGGCAGATTGCGCGCCTCGCCCAGGCCCGCGCCGAGGGTGAAAATCTTGTTCAGCGCGACGACGGCGTGGGTCGGCGGGAGCAGGTCGGGCAGGGCAAAGCCGCGCCCAAAGAGCGTGAACAGGGTGAAGCGCGGCAGCGGGAAGGCCGCGCCGATGAATTCCAACGGCTCGAGGCAGGTCAACTTGTCCCACAGGATGTTCTCCTGCGGGCAGACGCCGACGCGCGCGGAGGACCGGGCCGCCGCTCGAGATGGATTTCCCGCCCAGGAACACCTCGCCGGAATCGGGACGCAAAAGCCCGCACATCATCTGGATGGCGGTCGTTTTCCCGGCCCCGTTCGGGCCCAGGAAACCGAAAATCTCCCCGGCCCGGATTTCCAGCGAAAGGTCATTGACGGCGGTCAGCGCGCCGAAGCGTTTGGTCAGGCGGCGGGTTTCGAGGGCAATCATGTTTTACCAGCCTGAAAACATCCTGAAGGCCAGACAAGGAAAATGCAAGCGATTCCAACCAACCTTCGGGACGGTTGTTAGCCTTTCAACAGCCACCAGAGAGCAAGCACGGTGAATATCCAAGCCCAAACCCAGGCCCAACCGTCCGCGTCGGATGCGCCGTTGCCCAGGCCAAGCGGGTGGAAGCGCAGCAGCGGCAGGTCGGCGCTTTTTGTCATCAATTCGTCATCGGTGATGGTGAAGGGGTTGTAGCCCTCGAAAAACCCGGCGAACCCGGCGTTTTTGAGTATCTGGCGGATGACGACACGGCGCGTTGCGGGGTCGGCAATCTCTTCGACATGGGCAAAGACCGCCCCGCCGGGCAAAATCAGTTCGACCTCCGGGGTTGCCAGCAGGTTTTTGTACCAGTCGGATGTCTTACGCCCGCCGGAAATACAGTAGATGTCGCCTTTGTAAATGGCGTAGTTGACTGGCGCGAAGCGGATTTTTCCGCTCTTGCGCCCGATAACTTTCATGACCATGATGTAGCCGCTGAAAGGGTTAGCAAACAGCGGCCCCAGACCAAGGCGGAAAAGCGGAATCATTAAAAATTTGTTGAGGAACCAGAAGATGCGGCGCATGAGAGGGGGCATGGGGAACTCCAGTGAGCCAGTAATCAGTGGTCAGTGGGTAGTCGAGCAGGGTCGAGACAAAGTCCGCGGACGAGGAGGTCGATAGCGCTGGAGAGGGCGCGCTCGAAGGGGACGGTCTCGGTCGTGACCTGGAAGTAGTTATTGAGATACGGCAGCAGTTGGCTGTCGCCGAGGGCAATCATCCAGGCGTTGACGGAGCGGGCGATGGCTTCCAGGTCGAGGTCGGCGCGAATTTCGCCGCGCTCCTGGGCGGCCTGCAAAACCTCGAACAGGGTCAGACGCATGGCATCCGCCACCGGTCGGACGACTTTTTCCGCCATCAGCGGGTCGCCCTGGTAGGCGGCGCGCCCAAAGAATTGGATGAGGCCGAGCATGGTCTGGCTCCACTCCAGGCCGCCGGTCAGGTAGTAAGTCAGCGCTTCGCGCAGCGGCAGCGCCGCCAGCATGGGGCGAAACTGGTCGAAAGCGGAGGTCAACAGGTGAACGCATAGCCGGGTGGAAAATTCGAGCAGTCCCTCGCGATTGCCAAAATACTGGTAGAGCGAACCCAGCGCCACCCCGGCCCGTTCGGCCACTTTTTTGATGTTGATGGAGGCCGGGCCTTTTTCCAGCGATTCATCGAGGATGGCCTGGACGATGACCTGCTGGCGCTGCGGATCGAGGCGGCGAAAGGTGCGCGTCACGACCCCGTCCCGTTCCAGTTCGAGGATGATGGCGTGAATTTGAGTCCATTCAGGAAGCATAAAATGTGAACCTTTAGTTCACATTTTATGCAAGCATGGGTACAAAATCAAGTCGATTTGCTGATAGGAAAACGGGGGTGGATAAGGGGAAATGAAAACATCTAAAGTTTCATTCTCCTTGGGAGAAACGTCCCGAAGGTTTTTCACCCAACTTTGGCTTTTTTGGTGAAGCCTTCGGGACGGTTTATTAAGTTTGGGCAGTATAGCAGGAGAAAAAACGAGAGTCCACAGTATAATCAGACGCTTTCAGGATTCTCTTATGCCACAATCCCCCAATTTTTTCCAAAAAGTCAGCGCGTTTTACCGCGACCCGGACTATTTCCGGCAGGTTTTGCGCATCGCCGTTCCGATTGCGACCCAGCAATTGGTCATGTCGTCGCTCAACATGGCAAGCGTGGTCATCATCGGCCAAAAGGGCGAGGTGGCGGTGGCGGCGGTTGGGCTGGCCAACCAGATTTTCTTCCTGCTCAACCTGGTGTTGTTTGGCGTGGGCAGCGGGACGGCGATTTTCACGGCGCAGTTGTGGGGCAAGCGCGATGTCCCGAATATCCGCAAGGTGCTGGGGCTGACGCTCAAGCTGCAGGTGGGCGCGTCGCTCTTGTTCTTTGGGCTGGCGCAGTTGATTCCGTCCCAACTCATCGGCATTTATTCGACCGATGCGCGCGTCATCGCGGCCGGAGCCGATTACCTGCGCGCCTTCAGCTGGTCGTTCATCTTTTTCGCGGTGACGTTTACGTATGCCTTTACCCTGCGCAGCACTGGGAACGTGCGCCTGCCGGTGGCCGTCTCGATTGGGTCACTGGCGATTGCGGCGGCGCTGACTTACGGGCTGGTGTTTGGGGCCTTCGGCCTGCCGATGCTGGGCGTGCCGGGCGCGGCAATGGCGATTAATATCGCGCGCGGGCTGGAGATGCTGGCCCTGCTGGTGATGACGTACCGTCAGGTCGATTCGCCGGCCGCCGCGACGCTGGCCGAGTTGCGCTACTTCGACCTGGCCTTCACCTGGAAAATCATGAAGCCGGTTCTCCCGGTGGCCTTGAACGAGATACTGTGGTCGTTCGGCATTACCACCTACAATATCATCTACGCCCGGATGGGAACGGAGACCATCGCCGCCGTCAATATTTACAGCACGGTCGATAATATCGCCTTTGCGCTGCTCATTGGGTTGGGCAATGCGACAGCAGTGCTGGTGGGCAACAAAATTGGCGCAGGCGAGGAGAAATTAGCCCACATTTACGCCGGCCGCTCGATTGGGCTGGCAATTGGCTTTGGCTGGCTGATTGGGGGCATGTTGCTGCTCATCCGAACGCCGGTGCTGGGGCTGTACAACGTTTCGCCGGTCGTCATCGAGAATGCTTACCGCCTGATGACTTTCGCCGCGCTGGCTGTCTGGATTCGCGCCGCCAACATGATTATCATCATCGGCGCGCTGCGCTCCGGCGGCGATACGGTCTTTTCGCTCGTCCTGGATGGGTTGGTCATTTGGGTGGTGGGCGTGCCGCTGGCCGCGCTGGGCGCGTTTATGTTCGGCCTGCCGCTGCAATTTGTGTACCTGCTGGCGTTGAGCGAGGAAGTGACCAAACTGGCCGCCGGGTTGTGGCGTTATTTCTCGAAGAAGTGGATTAATAATATGACGCAGGTGGTCGAGGAATAACGTCCCGAAGGGTGTTGGAGAGAGGCGAAAACCACCCCGCAAACCCTTCGGGGCGATGTGGTTGTCTCTGTTCCACCTGTCAATTAGGAAACGTCCCGAAGGTTTGCTTGAAAACCTGGTTGAGCCGTTCAAACCTTCGGGACGGTGCTTCGTGTGTTCCACTTGTCACAAATATTAGCATTTTATTAGAGTTCTGAAAGGTGCTTGACTTCCCCCTGCGAATTATTGTATAGTAAAAACCGATTACCCATCCACTCTGGCACCGCCGCCTTGCGCTGCTGTGCCTTTTGTTTCGTCAATTTCCAACAACCGGGAGATTGCATGATTAAAGTCAACGAATTGACCAAAAATTTTGGGCTGCGGAAGGCCATCGATAACATCACCTTCGAAGCCCGCCAGGGAGAAATCCTGGGATTCCTGGGTCCAAACGGGGCCGGGAAAACAACCACGATGCGCATCCTGACCGGCTATATGCCGCCCTCCAGCGGCGAGGCCACCATCGCAGGATACGACGTGGTCACCGATTCGCTGGAAGTGCGCAAACGGGTCGGCTACCTGCCCGAGACCGTGCCGCTCTACACCGATATGACCGTGTTCGGTTATCTCAAGTTCATGTCGGACCTGCGCCACCTGCCCAACGGCGAGGAACGGGTGGAGGAAACGCTCGAAATGGTCGGCCTGCTCGACCGCGCCGACGGCTACATCGGCAACCTGTCGAAGGGCATGCGCCAGCGGGTTGGCCTGGCCCAGGCATTGCTGCACCGCCCCGAGGTGCTGATTCTCGACGAGCCGACCATCGGCCTCGACCCGGCCCAAATCATCGAGGTACGCAATGTCATCCGCGAGGTGGGCAAGGAGCGCACGGTGCTGCTTTCCACGCACATCCTGTCGGAAGCCCAGCAACTTTGCGACCGCATCCTCATCATTAACAAAGGCAAAATTGTCGTAGAAGACACCCCCGAAAACCTGCAAGCCCGACTGACCGGCGCGGAGCGGGTACAGGTACGGGTGCGCGGCGAGGCCGGGGAACTGGTCGAAAAAATCGGCCAGATGAAAGGCATCCAGGATGTCCAACCCAAAGGGGAGGACGCCCTCGAATTCCAGTTTGCGCCCGGCCAGGACTTGCGCCCCGATGTGGCCCGCCTGGTCGTGCAATCGAAATACGACTTGCTGGAAATGCGCTCGGTCAGCCTGAGTCTCGAAGAAATCTTCCTGCAACTGACCCGCGACGATGCCGCCGTGGCAGTCAATGAGGAGTAAGCAATATGCGCAACATTTGGACAATTGCCAAGCGTGAGTTCATCAACTACTTCACCAGCCCGATTGCCTATACCATAGCGTTCCTATTCCTGACCATCATCGGGCTGATTTTCGTTCTGAACATCTTCGCTTACACTTCCAACCCCTTAGGCTTTGGCGACGCGCCCGATACGCGCATGGTGACCGGGCCGATGGCCTTCCTGCTCATCCTGGCCATCCCTGCCCTGACCATGCGCTTGCTGGCCGACGAAGTCCGCATGGGAACGATGGAGCTGCTGCTGACCGCCCCGGTGCGCGATTTCGAACTGGTGGCCGGGAAATGGTTCGGCGCGTTTCTGTTCATGCTCATCCTGATAGCTATCACCCTGGTCTTCCCCTTCCTGCTCGACCAACTGGTGCGGCCCGGCATCGACCAGGTCCTGATGGTCTCCGGCTACCTGGGAATTATCCTGACGACAGCCGCGCTGCTGGCGCTGGGCGTTGGCTTTTCGGCGATGTTCAGCAACCAGGTCGCGGCCTTCTTTGCCACCATTTCAGTTTTTGTGGTCTTGTGGTGGCTGATTGGCGCGCCAGCCGGGATTTTGCCGGTCGGCGGCGACTTCTTCCGCTACCTGGATTTGAGCTCCCAGGTGTACGATAATTTCAACGCGGGAATTATCAAACTCTCCAACATTGTTTATCTCTTAAGCCTGACCGGCCTGGGCCTTCTCATCGGCACCACAGCCGTCGAAATTCGGAGGTGGAGATGAAAACCGACCCACGTCGTTTCGCTTTCCTGGGACTCGTCCTGTCCCTGCTGGCCCTGCTGGCCTTCGTCGGATTCTTGCTGGTGCGCGGGTTGACCGCCGCCGGGCTGGTGACGGTTGACCCGGATATCATCCAAAACGGCCTGCTCATTTCCGGCCTGAGCATCATCCTCGGCCTGGCAGTGACGGCCATCCTCGACCCCGAAGGCGCGCGCCGCTTTATGGTGGGACGCCATGCCCAGTATGGCAGCAATTCGTTGATTACCTTCCTGGCTTTCGTCGGGATTCTCGTTTTCGTCAATGTGCTGGCTTACCAGAACCCAAAAACCTGGGACCTGACCGAAGACAAGAGCAACACCCTGGCCCCCGAAACCATCGAAATCCTGAATTCGCTCCCGCAGCCCGTCTTTGCCCGCGCCTATTTCACCACGCGCAATCCAAGCGAGGAGACCCGCGCACTGCTCGACCGCTTCGTCCAGAACTCGAACCAGAAGTTCAGTTACGAATTCATCGACCCCGAATTCAACCCGATTTCGGCCCAGACCGACGGGGTGGAACGCGATGGGACCCTTATCTTGTTCATGGGCGAACAAAAAGAGCCGGTCACGTTTGCCACCGAACAGGAACTGGATGCCGCCCTGCTGCGATTGATGAACCCTGAAACCCGCGTCATCTACTTCCTGACCGGGCACGGGGAAAACTCCATCGAGCAGGCTTCCGATATCGCCTTGACCCTGGCAGCCAACAGCCTGCGCAAGAAAAATTACACCGTCAACCCGCTAAACTTGCAGGGCGCAGGCAAAGTACCGGGAGATGCAAAAGTGGTCGTCGTAGCCGGGCCGCAAGTCCCGCTGGCCGAGTCGGAAGTCCAGGCCCTGGAAACATGGCTGGACAATGGCGGTTCACTCGTTGTGATGTACGAGCCCCATCCGCTCACCCGCTTTGGCGATACGCCCGACCCGCTGGCCGGTTTACTGGCGAAGTGGGGCATCATCCTGAACAACGACTTCGTGATTGACCCCAACGTCAACCCGGTTTCCTTCGCCGTTTCGGACTCTGCGGCGTATGCCCGGCATCCCATCACCGAGAGGATGATGGGACTCAACTCGGTCTATCCCACCGCCCGCTCGATTACATTGGGCAGCGAGACAGGCGGCGCAAGCCTGACTCCCCTGGTCGCAACCGGATTCAATGCCTGGGGAGAAACCGATTTCACCTCCATCGACCAGAACCAGGTCAACTATGTCGAGGGCGAGGACAACGCCGGCCCGCTCACCCTGGCCGTCGCGGCAGAAAATTTGACCAGCAAGGGACGGCTGGTTGTGTTTGGCGACTCGGAATTTGCCGCCGATGCGCTCTACGCGCGCGGCAATGGCGACATCCTCATCAACGCCATCGACTGGGCCGCCGAGCAGGAAGACCTTATCAACCTGACCCCCAAGCCGACCATGCCCCGTACTTTTACTGCGCCCGGCACGTTTGGCTTTATCGGCATTATCCTGACATCGCTGTGCTTCATCCCGCTGATGGTCATCGGGGGCGGGGTATGGGCCTGGCTCTCGCGCCGCCGGAGGGGCTAAAGCGATGCGCCGCTCCACGGTTGTAACGCTTGTCCTCCTGGCAATCCTGGCCGGGCTGTACTGGTACATGCAGCAGCCAGGAAATATCATCCAACGCGCCATCCAACCCACGCCAACCGCAACGCCCATTAACCTGGGAACCCTGATTGGCCCTGAAAAAGGCCAGGCGGTACGCATCGCCATCGCAGGTTCCGGCGGGGAATCCGTCAGCATCGACCGGAGCCTGGGCATCTGGATGCTGGCGACCGACAAGGACAGCGTCCCAGCGGACCCCAACATGGTCGATTTCGCCGCTTCGGGACTCTTCGACTTGCGGATTCTGAATCAACTCGACTCGCTGCCGAACCCGGCCTCCATCTTGCTCGACCCGCCTGCTTATCGAGTTTCCATCTCGATGAGTGATGGCAGCAAGGTGAACTTCAATGTTGGCGCAAAAACTGTCACTCAGAGCGGGTATTACGTCCAAACCGCCGATGGGAACGTATATGTAATAGCCGCGCATGGCATCGACTCACTCGTCAGGCTTGTTTCCACGCCGCCCTACCTGCAAACGCCCACGCCCTCACCGCTCCCGGCCACCGAGACGCCTGTTCCAAGCGCAACTCCTGAAGCATCGCCAACCCTGGAACCCACTCCAACGCCATGAGACCGCTGCTTTGCGGAATTGACAATAGCAAAACGATTTCAGGTATTGAATTAAGCCTCGAAAAAGAGTATCCTGATTTTGATTTTACGAATGAATAGGAAACCAAACGAATGGATGAACCTCTACTGATTGTGGAAGAGGAAGAAGAATATTCCCCCATTGCGCGCCTCATCGAACTGGGGCGTCAAAAGTCTTACGTCACCATCGATGACATCCTGCACTTCTTTCCCGAAGCCGAGCAGGATGTGGAACAATTGGAAGAAGCCTTTGCGGCGCTCTTGAGCGCAGGCATCCCCTTCATGGAGGACGCCACCGTCGTCGAACCCACCGAAGACGAACTGACCGTCCCGGAAGAAACCGCCGAAGCGGAACCGGAACTGGACATCGACGATTACCTCGCCAATATCGACACGGACGACACGATTGGGCTTTACCTGAAAGAAGTCAGCCGCGTGCCCTTGCTGACCGCCAACGAGGAAGTGCAGCTGGCCCAGCGCATCGAAAACGGGCGCATCGCCCGCGAAGAACTCGCCAAGGGCAATGCCAGCCCGCGCCGCCGCATGGAACTGCGCGCGCTCATCGAGGACGGCTGGGCCGCCCGCGAGCATCTTATTACCGCCAACAGCCGCCTCGTGATTTCGGTTGCAAAGAAATACATGGGACGCGGCGTTCCATTCCTCGACCTCATCCAAGAAGGCAATATCGGCCTGATTCGCGCCACCAAGAAGTTCGACTACCGGCGCGGACACAAATTCTCGACCTACGCTACCTGGTGGATTCGGCAGGCCGTCACCCGCGCCATCGCCGACCAGGGCCGCACTATCCGCGTCCCCGTTCACATGGGCGACCAGATTAACAAACTGCTGCGCGTACAGCATCAACTCACCCAGCGGCTGGGGCGCGACCCATCCGTCGAAGAATTGGCCAACGCCCTCGAAGTGCCGCCTAAGAAGGTCGAGAACATGATTCAAGTGGCGCGCCGCCCGCTCTCGCTCGAAACGCCCACCGATGATGAAGAAGACTCGGTACTGGGTGATTTCATCGAAGACGACGAAGCCGCCCCGCCCGATGACACCGCCACCTACAACCTGCTGCGCGAGCATCTGGGCGAGGTGCTGAACAGCCTGCCGCCGCGCGAAGTGCGCATTTTGCAGCTGCGCTATGGCCTGCTCGACGGGCAAGCCTATACCCTCGAAGAAGTAGGCCGCAAAATGGGCGTTACCCGCGAGCGCGTCCGTCAAATCGAAGCCCAGGCCCTCAGCCGCCTGCGCCACCCCTCCGTTCGCCGCAAATTGCGCGATTATTTGGGCGAGTAACATGGAATCCACCGGCAAGCCGGTGGAACAAGCCAAAAACAAAAATCCTGGCAGCAACTGTCGGGTTTTTTTGTTAAAATGACAGTTGTCATTTGGCAAGGCAGCTTTCATTTTGCGCACATATTTCAAGATACGGCTCCACATTCGGAGAATATTGCATGAGCGGCAGGAAACTCCTCATTCTCTTGAGCATTGGCTTCTTGGTCATTTTCTACACTGCTTCACTCCTTTTTGGAGAACAAGCCGTGTGGCAAGCCCTGGATATTCCCACCCACCACCCCTCCTTCATCGACCTGCGGGGCATTCTTTCCGGGTTGGATGCCGCCCGGCTGGGGTTCGACCCGCTCTACGAAAACCCGCTCGACCCCTACAACCGCCCGGTCGTTTACCCCCGCCTGTGGCTGGCCCTGGGCTGGACGGGGCTGTCAGAAGCGCATACAGAAATCGCCGCAACCGTCCTCTTGGGGTTGTTTGGCCTTTCGGTGTTGATTGGCCTGAAAAACTACGACAAAACAACCGCCCTGCTGCTCTCCCTGGTCATCTTTTCACCAGCAGCCCTGATGTGTTATAAATTCGCCAATGTCGAGATGGTCGTTTTCATGCTATTGGCCGCCGCCCTTGCCGTCGAGCCGCGCTCATTTGCAGGCACATTAGCGCTCATTGAACTGGCCGCCTTTCTCAAGATATTCCCGATTGCGGCCTTGGGATATCTTCTTGAATACGAACAAAAAGAATTCCTGCGCAAATTCGCCATCGGTATAGGGATTTTTATCGTTTACATCCTCCTGACCTGGCAGGATACGTTCTGGATTTTAGGCCGCGCTCCCAAAGGCGCGCTCGAAAGTTACGGGGCCGGGGTAATTGCTTTCCGCATATACGAACTGACCGATTCACGCGAATGGATGGCCCTGGCCAACCTGCCTCTCTATCTTTTACTCTATGGAATCATGGTAGGCGCACTGTACCTGAGCAGCCGATATACGGATAGACTGACCGAAACCGCCAACCGCTTCCTGGACGCTTTTCGCATGGGAAGTTTGATTTATATCAGCGCATTCATCCAGGGCAATTCGTTCAACTACCGCTTCATCTTCCTGTTTTTTGTTGTTCCCCAACTCGTTCAATGGGCGAAAAGCCAGCCTGGATTGCGTTCCGTATCTTTATGGACGCTTACTTTCCTGGTCGGTTCATGCTGGGGAATGATTCTCGTCCCCAGCCTGCCCATCCACCTCGCTTTTGGGCTGGATGAACTCGCCAACTGGCTGTTATTTGCAGCATTGCTCTACCTGCTGTTTATCTCCTCTCCCAACTGGCTGCGAGATGAAATTGACGCTGCGGTACGACGCTACCGCAAGACGGGATAAAAATTGTCATGCCTGATACTCCGAAGAACGGTGTCGAAACCCATCGATACGCGTTACACAATATTGCAATAATCATTGTCCTCATTTTTATTTCAGGCTATGTTATCAAGCACACCCTCTTTCACCCCAACCACCTCACAGACAATTTATACAATAAAGGGGTCATCTTACGCAGCGCAGTTGCCCGCTCTGGAAGCCTGCTGGAAACATCGTATCTTCACTGGTATTTTGAGACATCCGCTATCGTCCGGCCCGAAGACTGGCATCGCAGTCTACCTTTGGTCATCCAACGGTATTTTGCCCAGGTATCTCACGGAAACGAAGTGTTCCTACGCCTTCCACACCTGTTTTGGACTCTTTTATGGCTGTCTGCGGCAGGCGGAATATACTTCACAATCAATCGCCCTCTCGCTTTCGAAGCAGGCCATCTTCCCTATTGGGGACTGACTCTGACCATAACGATATTGGTGTTCAATAAATGGAGCGTTGAAATCTTGTCCGGCGCATACATGGATGATGTACCAGGAACAGCCTTTGCATTGCTCGGAATCCTGCCATTATTACGCATCTCCCAAACCTCAAAAAATATCGCGGCAGCAGCCTTTATGTTCGGGCTGGCCTTCCTTGCAAAAGACCTCAACCTGCTATGGGGAATCATTGGGTTTTTCCTGGTTGTTATCTATACCTTATTCTTCTCATCAGAGAAAACCCCACGCGCGATACTTTCAAAATTGATTTTGTATCTGTTGATTCTACTGCTGGTTTACGGCATTAAAATAGCGTGGAATCTTCATGACTTGGGTACACCCCTTGCAACTGCAGCGCGCGCCGCACTTAATGCGCGCCTGGATACCAACCTTCAAGATGGTGAACACTATCTGTACAACATATACAATAAAACAGCCCCAAGTTACATGGAAATCGCGCAAACGGTTGGATGGAGCGCCATGCTGAAACAGGGCTTAACAAACATGTTCTGGTTTTTGATTGACCAGATTTACACATTCGCGCTCTTTATATTCAGTCTTGCGCTTTGGCTCGTAGAAAAAAAACGTAAAGTAACCAACCTGTTTCTACTATACACACTTACCGTGACTGGAGTTTACACAGTATTCTTCGCTTTTCAACTAGGAGAATCAGCGCAAACCCGTTACTGGTTGGCCCCGTTCTCGATGATGAGTATCGCGTTTATGTCCTTAATCATGCCGACCCCCAATACCCCGTCCCCGCTCCCCCTTCGCGCAGTCAAAACAATCATGGTTCTTGCCCTTTGTCTGTTTGCGATTCGGCTGATACCGGACATCCTTCAGGAACAGAACATAGTCTATTCTCATGCAAAACCATATAACGAGCAAATTTATGACCAAGTCAATGAAATCGTCGAACCGGGGGAAGCCGTCTTAACACATACCAATCAGGGCGTATTGCTCTGGTCGAGATTGCCGCTTCTAAACGTTGTAGCTGTGAAACCGTATCACCTGGCAACCCTGAATGAAAAAGAATTCAATCGAATGAGAGAGAGATACAACATCAACACAATCGTTCTTTCCAAAGACGATAACCAGAATGGCCTCTTCGACCTTTTGCGCAAAGCGGGCTTCAAACCCTTGATTGAGTTCTCACCAGATATTATCTTCATCTATAAATAGACCACGCCAGCGACAAGCCAAAACCGCAACCTCCTCTAAAATATCACATGAAAAACTACATCCTCCCCCGCTTTCGAGACATCCTCTTCCTGGCTGTGTTCCTGGCCGCGCTGCTGCTTGGGCCGCGCATGTTGAACCAGGATGGCGACCTGCCGCGTCACCTGGCAATTGGGCGCTATGTGCTGCAAGGCAACCTGCCGCCGGTCAACGATATTTTCTCGCATACCGTGCCGGGCGCGCCGTTTGCGCCGCACAAATGGCTTTCGGGCGTCTTGTTTTACCTGGCCTACCTGGTTTTCGATGAGCGCGGACTGGTGCTGGTTTCGGCAACAGCGCTGGCTGTTACTTTTACCGTCATTTATACAAACATCGCTACACGCACAGGCCTCAGGCTGCCCATCTTATTGCTGGTGGGCTATGGAGCGGTGCTCACCTCCCTGCATTGGATTGTGCGCCCGCACATTTTCACCATGCTGTTATTTGCGCTGTGGCTGGTCTTGACCGATAAACTTTCACGCGGCGGGAAAGCGCGCCTGTGGTACTTCCCGGCGCTGATGCTGTTGTGGAACAACATTCACGGCGAATACCTGGCCGGGTTCCTGGTGACGGGCGCGTACCTGGCCGGTTGGGTTTGGGATTTCCTGTTCGAGCGGGAGAAAGCGCCGCTCGAAGCGGGCAAACGCCTGGGAATCGCAGCCGCGCTCTCGGCGCTGGTCACGCTGCTGAACCCGGTCAGCGTGCGGGCCTGGGGAACCGTCACCGGCTGGCTGGGCAACGAATACCTGATGGCGCGCACCGACGAGACCGTCCCGCCCAATTTCGCCGAGCCAAAATTCCTCGTCCTGCTGGCCTTCCTGGGTCTGGCGCTCTTCCTGCTGGCAATGAAACGAGAGAAACTCCACAGCGGGGCGGCAATTGCGCTGGCCGGGTTTACCATGATGACCCTGACCTCGGCCCGTAACATCCACTTTTTCGGGGTGATAGCGCCTTTCGTATTGGCGGCCACGCTGACAGGGAGTCTGGCGGTTCCGCTGATTAAACGGTACGAATCCCTTTTCGAGCAGGTCGAATCCCGTTTAACGGGACTCGTCTGGCCGCTTTCCACCGTTCTATTGGGAATTTGCCTGCTGGTACTCTCCCCGCTGCGGGAAGTGGAACGCTTTTCCCCGGCCTTTTTCCCGGTGCAGGCCGTGCAATGGCTGAAAGAGAACCCGCAGGAGGGCGAAATGTTCAACCCCTTCGACTGGGGCGGCTACCTGAGCCTGTATTTGCCGGAGAAAAAGGTCTTCATCGACAGCCAGGGAGACGTATACGGCGAGACATTCATCCGAAAATATGAGCGGGTGATTACCGTTGCGCCTGGCTGGCAGGACATCCTGGATGAGTACGAGGTGCGCTGGGCGCTGGTCAACGCCGATTGGCCGCTGGCGGGCGCGCTGGCCGCCGAAGGCTGGCAGGAAGTGTACCGCGATGGGACGGCTGTTGTGTTGATACGAGGAGGAGAATGATGGAGAAAAAAGTCGTGATCGTCCTGCCCGCCTATAACGCCGCAAAAACCTTGCTGCGCACGCTGGAGGAAATCCCGCCAGAATACCGACAAGACGTTATCCTGGTCGATGACGCTTCGACGGATAACACGGTGGAAGTGGCCCGGCAGGCCGGGCTGATGGTGTTCCAGCACGAGAAAAATCGCGGCTACGGCGGCAACCAGAAAACCTGTTACCGCGAAGCGCTCAAAATGGGCGCGGAGGTAGTGGTGATGCTGCATCCCGACCACCAGTATGATGCCACCGTGATTCCGCGGATGGTGACGCCATTGCTGAACGGCGAAGCGGATGCGGTATTTGGCTCGCGCATGTTAGGCGGGCAGCCGCTGGAAGGCGGGATGCCGTTCTGGAAGTACCTGGCCAACGTGATGCTGACCGCGCTGGCAAACGTCATCTTCCGCCGTTACCTGACCGAGATTCATTCGGGCTTCCGGGCCTATACGCGCAAGTACCTCGAAACCGTGCGCCTGGAAGAAAACAGCGATGATTTCGTCTTCGATACCGAAATTATCGCGCAAGGCATGGCAAACAACCTGACGTTTTTTGAAGTGCCGATTGTGACCCGCTACTTCCCCGAAGCGTCGTCCATCAATTTCAGGCGCAGTGTCCAGTATGGGTTTGGGATTTTGGGCGTCCTGTGGAAATATTCGATGCACTGCAGCGGGGCAACGCAAAGCCTGTTGCTGCCAAGAGCGCCGGAGGGTTGATTTTTCACCGCTCTACCTGAAAGAGCAGCGCATCCTCGCTCTCATACACCAACCTGAGCCGTCCCTCGTGCCGCAAGCCCGCTTCCACATACGGAAACGCGCGCGGCGGGTCGAGCGGCTCGAAATGTTCGGTACGCAGGAAGCGCGAGACGTAAATATAGTCTACGGGGGTAGACTGAATGGATTCCAAAACGCAGGCCGCACTGGTCGAGAGACAATCCTGCGCCCGGGCCGCGTTCCGCACCGCAGCGGAAAAGCTCTCGCCTGCCACCCACTCCAACCCCTGAACAGTGTACACGCTATGGCGCTCTGCCAGGGCCGGGAACCACTCTGGCAGCGGGTCATACGAAACCGAGCGGGAGCCAGTCAGCACCAGGAACCGCGCTTCGGGGGGCGTATTCTCCCGAATCCAGCCGATGGCGGCCTGGTCGCCCTCATAGACGCGGACGGTGGAAATCTGTCCGCCAAAATAAACCGCGGAGAACAACAGATACAGGAACAGGTAGAAGAAAATTCCCCGTTCGATGGGCGTGACGCCTTCACCTGTTTGCGCAGGCCGCAGGGCAGCGAAAATGACATCCACAAGCGCAATCGCGGCCAGCATCGAAAGCGGGATAACGGCTGGCAGGTGCGCGCTGCGTCCCTCGACGATGAAGGGCAGCACCAGCCAGAACGGCAGCAGCCATTCGCGGCGGCCTGCCTGATGAGCCAGCCCGACCAACCCAAGCACGGCAACCAGGGTAACGTAAGGCTCCTCGGTAAAATAGAAAAATAAAAGGTGTAAAAGCGCCAGCCATTTCTGGCCGGTGGCGGCGGCAGCCAAAATCGTCTCCGGCCCGTGCCGCGCCAGGACCGTAACCCACCAAGGCGCGGAGAGCAGGGCCACCAGCCCCGCAACCCCCACCGAGTACAGGAAAGACTGCCGGGTGCGCCCCAGCATGAACCACAACAGCAGGCAAGAAAACGCGGCGTGGACGGCGGCTTCGGGGTGTGAAAGCACGGCCAGCGCGCCCCACAATCCGCTCCACAGCACATCGCGCCGCCTGCCGCGCCGGTAAAGCTGCGCCACGCTGGCAAAAGTCAATAGCATGAAGAATTGCGCCGGGCTGCGGGTGATTCCGCCGCCTTCCACAAACCACGAAAAAGCGCGCGGCGTGAGCGCGAAGAAGAGCGTCGCCAGGGCGGCGTGCAGGCGGGTGGGCAGCAATCGCGCCGCCAACAGGTAGAATGCCCCCACCGCCAGCGATGAGAAGAAAGCAGGCAGCCAGCGCGCCACTTCCACAGCGTTCCAGCCGGTCAGGTCGGCCAGAATCCGCCCCAGGTAAAAACCGAGCGGCGGGTAGGCGTAGGGCAGGCTATCCAGGTTGTAGGAAGTAAAGACCGGCAGGCTGTAATCGCTGACGCGCAGGTCATCCACCATCACAGCGAACATACCGCCGTCGTTGATAGGGAATCCGGCCATCATGGTCGGGAAGAAGCGGACAACCGCCCCGGTGATGAGCGCCAGCGCCAGCACCAGGGCAGCAAATTCATTACGAGAAAACGATGTTCGCGGCATAGCGCGATTGTACCAAAGGAATAGGCTACTCGATGGCCTCTTTCAACCTGCGCGCCAGGCGGCCAAAATGCGGGGTGTAACGCATTTCATCGTCACGCGGACGGGGCAAATCCACTTTCAAATCCAGTTTCACCTTGCCGGGGCGGGCGGTCAGCACCAGCACCCGGTCGGCCAGGAAGAGCGCCTCGCTGATGGAGTGCGTGACCATGATGACGGTCTTCCCCGGCCCGTCTGCCAGGACGGGCTGACGCGCCTGCCAGATGCGCGACAGTTCCGTCCACATCCGCTCGCGGGTCAGGGCGTCGAGCGAGCCGAAGGGTTCATCGAGCAGCAAAATGTCGGGGTCATGAATCAGGGCGCGCGCCAAAGCCACGCGCTGGGCCATGCCGCCCGAAAGGCCGCGCGGCAGGCTGGCCTCGAACCCTTCCAGCCCCACCAGCTCCACCATTTCGGCGGCGCGCTGGCGGGCCGTCTCCGCCGGGACGTTATCCACTTCGAGCGGCAGGGTGATGTTCTCCAGCACCGAACGCCAGGGCATCAGGTTGGCCTGCTGGAACACGAATCCGATGCGAGGGCGCGCCCCTCCGTCGAAAATGATTTCGCCCGATGTGGGCGCCAATAACCCGGCCAGCGCGCGCAGCAGGGTACTTTTGCCGCTTCCCGAAGGCCCCAGCACGCACACGAATTCGCGCGGGCAAACCGAAAACGTGACCGCGCCAAGCGCGTGTAAGCCGCCGTTTCCATCAGGAAAAAGCACGCTCAAATTGCGCACAGACAGCGCAGGGTGGGTCGGTTTGCGGGTCATGTTCAAGGCAGGTAATCGTTGCTAAAGGCTTGGGAAACATCCACCGGGTTGGGGTACATCCCCATCTCCAGCAGCAAGGTTTGCATGTTTTCCCAGGCAATGGGGTCAGAATAACCTGGGGTGGGCGTCACCCACATCGCAATCGAGGCTGCCAGAACCTGTTTTTGCACGCGTTCGTCGGCCTGGGCCAGGTTTTCGACGAATTTTTTGCAAATCTCGTAGGCTTCATCGGGGTTCTCGATGGTATCTTTCAGCCCGCGCAGGAAGGCGCGGTTGAAAGCGCGCACCAAATCGGGGTTTTCCTTCAGGACGGTTTCGTTGGTCAGGATGCCGTTGGAAGCCAGCTGCACAAAATCCGACACCCGAATTTCGTTGACCGCGTATCCTTTGGCGCGCAGCACGACCGGCTCATTGGCAGTGTATCCGACAACCGCCTGCTCCTGGCGCGCGGCAAGCGCTTCCACCTGGTTGAAACCAATCGAATCAAGAGTGACATCACTCTCTTTCAGCCCGGCAGCATAAAGCAGCGCGCGTAAGCCGATATAGTTGGCTCCAAACAACCCCGGCAGGCCGATTCTCCTCCCGGCCAGGTCGGCGGGCGCAACGATGTTCTCGTCAACGTGTGAAACAATTGAAATAGGATATTGCTGGAACCAACCCAACACATACACCACAGGAAGCCCCTGGGCGCGGGCCAGTAAAACCTGCTCGCCCGAAACCAGCGAGAATTGCAGTTTATTTGCCCCCACCAGGGCCACCCCATCTGTCTCGAAGGAATAATCGAATTCGAGTTCGATGCCCTCGTCTGCAAAATAGCCTTTGTCGACCGCGACATATAACGGCGCATACTGGACATTGGGGATATAGCCCATCGGGAGTTTAATCTGAACCGGGGCGGGTGCCGCTTTTTCCGGGCTGGAAACGGCTCCCGTTGAACAGGCAGTTAGCAACACTGCAAGAACGACGACCAAAAAGATATTTCTCTTGAACATAATTTCTCCTCTGATAACTGTCTCACTGGTTACTGGTTACTGGTTACTGATTCTGCCATGCCAACAGGCGGCTTTCCAGCAGGATGACAATCCCATACAAGGTCAACGCCAGGACGACCAGCGTGATGATAGCAACGAACACCAGCGCCGTGTCATATTGCCCGCGCCCAACATTGATGAGGAAGCCCAATCCCCGGTCTGCCCCGACGAACTCCCCAACGACCGCCCCGATGACCGAGAGCGTCGCCCCGATGCGCAGCCCGCCCAGGAAAACGGGCAGCGCGGCGGGAATTTCGAGCAGCCGCAGCATTTGGGCGCGGCTGGCGCGCAGGGAACGCATCAACTCGTAGAGAGAGCGCGGCACGGCACGCAGCCCCACCACCGTGTTGACCAGCACCGGGAAGAACACAATCAACGCGCAAATCAAAACTTTCGAGAACATGCCCGGCCCAAACCAGATGATGAGCAGCGGCGCAATGGCAACGATGGGAATGGCCTGGCTGGCAACCAGGAACGGCGAGACCAGCCGCTCGAACAGGCGGCTCTTGGCGATGGCGTAGCCGAACAGCGTGGCGGCAGACGCGCCCGCCAGCAGCCCCAGCAAAACTTCGAGCAGGGTAATGACAGCGTGGCGCAGCAAACTTCCATCCGCCAGGGCGAACAGGAAACGCTCGGCCACCATCAGCGGCGAGGGCAGGATGAAGGCCGGCAGCCCGGTCAGGCGCGCGGTCAACTCCCAGCCCGCAATCGCAAAAATCAACGCCGCAATTGGACCCAGGTAGGGCATTTTTTCGGTTTTTGGGCTGGATGCAAACTCCAGTTTTCGGACAAGGTTCAAATCCATCGTCATCTCTCTGTGTTCGGGACGAATAAAAACGCCCCGGTAGTGAACCAGCGGGGCGCAAAGATGCCTTGCCCAAACAAAACCCCGAAAACGCGGACGTTTTCGGGACATTGGCGGCAAAACAGACCCAGAAATGGGTCTTGGCCTTCTTTTATCCGGACTATACCGTCGGCCTCGGAATTCACCACCGCGCCGCATTTGGCGCGTTTCAGGTGTCACCGGGTCATGTGCTTCGACTTCGCTCAGCACTCGTGGGCTTTACCACCGATCGGGAATTCACTCACATTGCAATTTCGCAACGCGGGTGTCACCCTGCCCCGAAGGTTGAATATTCAGCTGTCAGGATTATAACGCTATTTCCAGTAAACGGGTAGAGGCGGCAGGCAGGGTCGCCCTTGCCCACCGCCACATGATTGCTTACGCCTTGACGATGCAATCGACCGGGCAGACGGCGACGCACTGGGGCGCATCATAATGACCAATGCACTCTACGCAGGTTTCAGCGTCGATGACGTAGATGTCGCCTTCGCTGATAGAGTTGGTGGGGCATTCCGGCAGGCAGGCGCCACACGCAATGCAGTCATCTTGAATTTTCAGTGCCATAGTATTTTCTCCTTGTATAGTATTAACGCTTATGTTCTTATACTTATCTTGGGGAATACTGTCAAATGACATCCTTCTGTGAATCGGGACTATTTTGTCACATTCAGGGGTGAATTTCCAGGGCGAGATAACTCCAGCCTTAGGGCAGAACTTCGTAAACCTGGATTGCGCCCTCGCGCCCACGCAAAACGAAGCCGCCCACCCGATTGAATTGATATTTATTGGTAATGGCCGCTACGGTGGCCGGACCAACGATGATTTTGAAGGGTCGGGCATACTCCTGCATCCGGTAGGCAACATTAACGACATCGCCGAGCGCAGTGAATTCCACCCGTTCCCTGGTGCCAACATAGCCAACCATCGCTTTGCCGGTATTGATAGAGACCCCAAAAACGAGGCGGCGGTTGCTATCGAGCGAGCCAGTGCGGTTGAGATGCTGGATGAGTTCTCGCCCGGCCAGTACGGATTTTTCCTCGGAACTCATTTCGCCTTCCCGTTCGGTAAATATTCCCAGAATGCCATCACCCAGGTACTTAATCATGCCATGGTGCCGAAAAACGATGTCGGAAGCGTTCTGGTAAAAATTGTTCAGGATTTTGGCAAAAGGTTTGGTTCCCAGGGTTTCAGCCAGGTGGGTCGAATCGGCAATATCGGCAAACAGGACGGTAACTTTTTGCTCCGTCAAGGCGGGCAGTTCACCGGTGGAGAGGTAATCTTTGAGAACAAACTCTGCTTCGGTGGGGGAGACGAATCGAAAAAGAAGCCGGCGGACATATTCTTCCTGGCGCACTTGTTCAAGCAGTTCCATGCGCTGGATGGTGAGCGCTGCCTGGTGACTGATAGCGACCGCCAGTTGCAAGTCGCGCCGGTCGAAAGGCAAGGTGCCGGGGCGCGATTTGTGCATGGCAATCAACCCAATCACCTGTTCGTTAATCATGATAGGGACAAACATGGTGGTGGGCGCAACCTCGGCGGCTTTGTTGCGCAGGGCTTGCTTGGCGAGTGGGTCAGTCAGGTCGGAGGTTTCCAGGAACTTCAACTCCTGCCGCATCATAATCTCACAGTAATCAACGCCCATGGAACGTTTCATCATCCGGGTTACTTCTTTTACCGCAGTTTGGGCATCCAGGACGGTGTTGAGTTTTTGGGCAATTTCAGAAATCAACAGTGAGTGTTCTTCGACAGATTCCAACACCAGTTCACGGGTGAAATGATGCGTCCCGCTGATGTTGGAGGCCTGCCTGATTTTGCCGGTCTGGTGAGAGACGTGGATAACAATCATCCCAATGCGAATCAAGTCATCAGGATGAAGGTGACAGGACCCGACCACACGCTGGCGGTTGACGTATGTGCCGTTTGTGCTGCCCAGGTCGGTCAGGGTAATCGTGTTGGTCGGGCCGTCCAGGAAGATTTCGGCATGGTTGCGGGAAGCAGAAACATCGTCGATAACAACATCATTGGTCGAGGCGCGACCAATGGTTAATTTACCTGGTTTCAGTTCGACCAGTTTTGGTTCTTTATCCGGCGAAGTCACCACCAATTGCCACATTATTTAACTTTTCTTTCAGGGATGTAACTGTCTATTGAATAACCTCGGCCTGGGGCAACCTGGGTCGAATCATATCACTATTTTGCGCAATTTGTGAAGAGAAGAACATTACCGCATCATAAAAAAATTACTCTCGTTTCAGGCAGCCCACCGCCCGGCCTTCTTCATCGTCCATGATGATGTCGAGCAGGGAGCCGGGGCGAAAATCCTGCACGTCGACCAGGCGCAGCGTGTTCGACAGGATTTCGTCCACATTCTGGCACCATTCGGCCAGCCGGTTGGGGGTGGAGTAGAAAAACTCGCGTTTGAAGATGACATCTGGGTCATCGGTGTAAATTGCCAGCGGGTAAATATGGGCTTCCATCAGGTCTTGGAAGAAGTGCGTTCCGAAAGATGGTTCGGGAGAGGTGCCGATTTCCCGCCCGGAGAGTTCCACCAGCGCCCGGGTATTGTAAATATCTCCGTAAGCGACATGCACGCCCAAATCGGGGGTAGAAGTTCCCCAACGGCCCGGCCCAACGCAGATGAATTTGTGTCCCTTGAGCGCCAGGTTCAACTGGCCGATTGTCCGTTCCAGGCGGACGCGGTCAACCGGCGAGGGCAGGTGGAAGTAACCCTCCGGGGTGACGAACAGGACATAACGGATGCCCTCTATCAGCCCGTGCGGCACCATGCGCCGGGTGGAGAAAACGATATCCTTCTCCAACAGTTCTTCAGGAATACGGGTTTGTTCGCCTGCATCGATATGGCTTTGCGGACGGCATTGCAGCAGGGTGATTTCTATTTCTGGCTGAATGTTGTAAGGGTCCGGCACGCGCACGGTAAATTCAGTATCCACCGGAGCCTGGTAATGGGTTTCAAGCAGTTTCAGCATTTCTCGCATGTGAGACGCAAAAGGGGTGCGGCGCATCATCTCATCGAAGGTGACGACCATGTGACGGGTGTCCGCTGTGCTGGTGCGGATGGCCGAAAGGTAGCCGCCTTCATCAACCTGGGCAATGTAACGCAGCGGCGGGTAGCGCGGATTCAGCACTTCCTGGAGCGGAACGGTTTTGAGGGCATTCTCTTCCAGGTCGAGCAGGTCAACATATTTTTGCGAGTAACGGCTGATGAGTTCCACCGACGAAGCGGGGTGCAGCAAGGGATGGCTGAGCGCCACCAGGCGGGGATGGTCATCGGCAACAGCCTCGACTGCGCGGGTGCCGAGTCCCCATACCAGGCGCAGGAAACCGTCTTCGCGCCGAATCTGCGGCGACCAGCGGTACAGGTTGCGGCTGAACCCAACCCCCGCGCCTTGCGGCAGGAAATAGCACCCGGCTTTTTCGCCCTCCACAAATTGAATCAGCACCGCCAGGCGTTCATCGTAGTCTGCCAGCCCCTTATGATGCCGGTAAAGCAGGGCGTTGGGGTTCAGGCCGCTGGCGTAAATCTGGGTGATGGCGCGCGTCAGGTCACGCAGTTTTTCTTTGTCTGTACCCTGGTTGGGACAGAAAAAACTGTCATATTTCCCGGCAAACGAGGTGCCGAAGTTGTCTTCCAACAGGCTGGAGGAGCGCACAATCAGCGGGCGTCCCTCCGCTTCTCCAATAATGGCGCGCAGGCGTTCGGCGATATCTTCGGGGAAACGACCCTGCCTGAATTCCTGCTGAATGATGGGAAACTCGGCCCGCATTTGGGCTTCCGGCTTGTATTTCTGGTCGGACCAATGCACCAGCCCGTTGGTCGCCAGGAAGGAATAAAACACATCGGAAGCCAGGTAATACGAGACCGGGATACGCAGCGAGGCGCGCAGGCCGGGCGAGGCAGCCTCGCGCAGGATGCGGTAAGCCAGCAGCATCCCTGCCGATTTACCGCCAATTTTGCCATAACCTATTTTTCGCTTGCGAATTTCATTCAGGTCTTCAATGGTGAACCACTGACGCGCAATCTTGATGTAAGCCAGCTGGTCGCTAATCATGGTACGAATCAAGACTACTTTGATTTCCTGCAAACGCGCGTCGAGCATTTTGCGTTTGTCGGGCGGCAGGCGTTCAATCATCTCGGCCTGCTCGAAGAGCATATCCTGCGGAGCGAGTTCCGGGTTGAAGTAAATCATGTTGGGAATTTCGCCGCGTTCCCCCACCGTCTGGCGCACCAGCGACTCAAAATCTTCATAAAGCAGGTTGTAAGCGAAGTAGAAATCTGTCAGCGCGTCGCGCACCCGCTCCAGGCGTAAATCCCATAGTTCAAAGGATTCTTCTCCATAGGGGTCATGCAATCCCTCCCGGACTTGCGATTCAATCGCCTTTTTGCGTACCTCGGCCTCGAATTCTTCATCATGAATGATGCCGCGCGCCAACAACATGTCACGCATTTTGGCGCGGATGCGCGAAGCCAGGATGGGATACTGGGTGAGCGCCAGGTAAATGTTGAGGACGCGGTCGGAGGAGGGACTGGGGAGGGTCATAATTTCAATGATGAATGCAAAATGCAGAATGCAGAATGACCTACGGACATCATTCAGCATTCTGCATTCATCGTTCTACATTCTGCATTTATCCAAGGTGCATCGGCATAATCACGTGGATGAAGCCATCCTCGCCGACCGGCTTGACGACGCCCGGCGCGTTCGGCGCGGAAGTTTCGACGGCGACGTTCGGGGTCTTGATGACTTCCAGCACCTCGCGCAGGAATTTGACGTTGAACGCAATCAGAAGCGGGATACCGTCCACCGTCGCCTCGACAATCGTCTCATTCGAGCCGGTCTCCTCGCTATGGGCCGAGATTTCCACCTCGCCCGGCTGGAGTTCGCCGCTGTTTTTGATGTTCATGCGCACCACGTTCGAGCCTTCGCGCGCGAAAATTTCGGCCTGTTTGCAGGCTTTGAGCAGCGAGGCGGTCGAAACCAGCGTGCGCGACTTGTAAGAGCGCGGAATAATCTGCTGGTAATCGGGGAACGTGCCGTCGATGAGTTGCGAGACCAGTTCGGCATCCTTCACGCGGAACACGACCTGCCCGCGCCCCTTCGGAAGCACCATCTGAATCATCTGCTCGCCGTCGCTGGCGATTCGCGCCAGTTCCGAGAGCGCCCGGGCCGGGATGATGGCGCTGACCGGCTGGGCAGCCGGGCTGGAGAGAGTCGCAGTCCGCACCGAGAGCCGGAAACCGTCAGCAGCGGCCATGATGACCGAGTCGCCTTCCACTTTCAACAGCACGCCCATCAGCACCGGGCGGGCCTCGTCGGTCGAAGCCGCAAAGGCTACCTGGTGAATCATCTCTTTGAAGTCAGAGACATTGATATGGATAGCCTCGCCAAAATCCGGCACGGGCAGGGGCGGGAACTCCTGCGCGTCGATACCCTTGATGTCATTGGTCGAGGACCCCGAGCGCACATTCAGGGTCTGGGTACGCGGGTCGAGCGTCAGGCTGACCTGCGGGTCGGGCATGGTGCTGACCAGGTCGGCAAAGGTGCGAGCCGGAACGGTGGTCGAGCCTTCTTCCTCGATTTTGGCCCCAATCCAGCAGGTGATACCCATTTCCAGGTTGGTGGCCGAAAGGCGCAGGCGGCCCTCATCGGTGGCAATCAACACATTGGCCAGCACCGGCAGGGTGCTGCGGGGTGATACGGCGCGTGAGACAATGCTCAAACCGCGCGCCAGGTTCTCTTGAAGTACGGTGACTTTCATCGGCGTCCTCTCCTGCGTGGATTATTGCGTGTGAATATCCCTATTTTACATCATCTTGTCGTTATAATACTGCCTATGAGCGAACAACGCAACCTCGAAAAAGCCGCCCTGCGCGGAGAACCATCCTACGTCTGGCGCGCCGGGCAGCAGCGCCGCCTCGAAATGATAAAACAAGCCGCCGGGGGACGCATCCAGGGCAAAATTTTGGAAAACGGCTGCGGCGTCGGCATGTACGTCGAAAAACTCGCCCCGCTGGGCGGTTCTGTGTTTGGATTGGAATTCGACTTCGAGCGAACACTGGAAGCGGGCCGCCGCAACCCTGGCATTGCCAATGCCGCCGGGGAATCCCTGCCTTATCCTGCCTCCGTATTCGACCTGATTCTCAGCCACGAAGTCCTCGAACACGTTGCCGACGACCGCCGCGCCGTTCAGGAGATGGTCAGGGTACTTAAACCCGGCGGCCGGGCCGTGATTTTCGTCCCCAACATCGGCTACCCCTTCGAGACGCACGGCATCTACTGGCGCGGACGTTACAAATTCGGCAACATCCCGCTCGTCAACTACCTGCCGCGCCTGCTGCGCGACCAACTGGCCCCGCATGTGCGCGTGTATGATTTTGGCGGCCTGGCCGCGCTGTTCGACGGCCTGCCCGTCAAATTCATCGAGCGGACGGTCATTTTCGGCGCCTATGACAACCTGATTGCCCGCTTTGGCATGTTCGGCAAACTCCTGCGCGCCATCCTGCAATTTTTAGAGCGCACCCCGCTCCAATGGTTCGGCCTGTCGCATTTTTGGGTGGTGGAGAAAACAAGCTGACTTAAATCGTCATCAACACAACGGCGATATCCATCCGCCCCGCTTGGGCAGCCAGGACATAGAACAGGTTGCCGCCAACGCCCAGCGTACCGCTCAATATCACCAACGGCCAGCCCGCGCGCGAGATGTTGGTCGATTCCCGGCGCAGGAACAGGACAGCGACCAGCACCAGCGTCCCGCCGGTGCGCGAGGCAATCATCGGCCACAGGGTGGCCTCCTGGGCGACGGCGGCTGGCCAGCCCGCCCGCGAAATCCCCTCCGCCCCATACGATTGCGGATAACAGTCCGAAGAAAATGGTCATGGGTGGTTGTTCTGGTGAAGAACTGACCAATTTGTATCTTCTCAATATTTTGGGGAGAGAAGCACCGTCCCGCGAGCGCTCAGCCGAGCGGTTTGAACGGCTCAACCAGGTTTTTCAAGCAAACCTCACTTGCACTTGTTGCGCAGGCGCAAGTGTCGGGACGTTTCCTCATTTTTTTGAGAAGATACACCAATTTTACTTTATCCCATCGCAATACATTGTTGTTGCGCCGCCAACGGGTGGCATTTTACAGCAATGCGAACGAGTCAGAGTAAACAGAAAAACCAGAACGCGCGTTCCATTTACAGCAAAATTTATAGATTCCGGTATAATTTGAAAAATCTACTAACTAAAGTGACTCATATGACCGATAACCTTGAACTTGTAACTCTCGAACAAGCAGCAAAAATTGTCGGAAAAACGCCCCACAATATTCGTGACTATATCCAACGTCAAAGAATATCTAAATATAATGATAAGGGCGAAAAAATTGACCGCGCAAAAAATGGAGATTTGCGCGTGTCTCTAAAAGAATTAAGAATATTTCTAGATTTAGTTAATCAGGGCGATGAAAAACATCATCACGCAGGTTTACATCCAGAATTAGGCTTCCATGGGCTTCCCGAATTTGAAAGGACAAAACACGTTCATCGTTTACATCCTTATCTTGGAAAATTCATTCCGCAATTGGTGGAATGGTTCTTAAAACGCTACTTTCAACCTGATGATGTTATTCTTGATCCATTCATGGGGTCTGGAACAACATTAGTTCAAGGTAACGAAATGAAAATGCACACAATTGGGGTTGACATTTCACCGTTCAACTGCCTGATTGCGCACGTAAAAACTGCAAAATACGATGTAGAGACTGCCAAGACAGAAATTTTAGAAATTGAACGACGGGTTACAGCTTTTTCGAAATACTTAACAGGCGAAAATCCTGCACTACCATTATTTCCCGAAGATAGAATGGATGAGCTCAAAGCAGGATTGCTAGCCGAGTGTAATAATGAGTATTTGCAAGAATGGTTCGCTCCACGAGCATTGTTAGAAATGCTCTATTATCGACGATTGATACCTTATTATCACTATCAAGACCTGTTAAAAGTAGTATTAAGTCGCGCAGTTCGTTCCTCGCGCCTGGTTCCACATTATGACTTGGCTACGCCTAAGGCACCACTACCTGTTGGCAAAGAATATTGGTGCAGAAAGCATAATCGTTATTGCATACCCATTGACAACTGCTTAACAAAAATTCACGCATATAGCGGTGATACCGCTCGAAGACTTGCAGAATTTGATAAGTTACGTTCAGATAAATCTGTAACAATAATTCAAGGCGACTCAAGAAAAGTAGAGTTCAAAGCAGAATTGTCGAAAACACCAATCGCTAACCGTATGATAGATGGCGTATTCACATCACCGCCTTATGTTGGGCAAATTGATTATCACGAACAGCATGTATATGCCTATGAACTGTTCCACTTTCCGAGACAGGACCAATCAGAAATCGGCCCTAAAAAACGTGGTAAGTCAAAACAAGCGCAACGAGACTACGTTGTTGGAATTGCAGGGGTTTTTCATACTATTCGTCCCATTCTCAAAGATAATGGAAAAGTCTTTATTGTTGCCAATGACCGGTTTAACCTATATCCTGAAATTGCTAAATTGAGTGGTTTCAGAATTGTAGAAACATTTCACCGTGCTGTCACCAAACGAACAGAACAAGGTAATGACCCGTATCAAGAGACTATCTTTTTCATGATAAAGGACGGTTAATATGCCTATCGATATCCAGCAACGAAATGAAATTGAACAAATATTAAAAGAGCAAATAAGACGGAAGTTAGCCTCTTACTCACCAGAAAGTAAAAATATGCCTTTTCATACGCGGCTGCTTGGAAAAGATAGAATGGCATTGTTCTCTTTCATTCAGTCTATTAACACAACTCTCGGAACATCCGTCTTTGAGCAAGTTGCCGCCGTAATTGCAAAACCAAATTTTCGGCAATCCATCAATCAATACAAGCAATTCAATAATACAATCGCCGCCGAATCCCAGACCGTCATTCAAGAAATCATTGACGACTTGCGAATCGCCAAAAGTAAACCAAGCAAGCAAGATGAGATTGAGAAAATTTTGGCGGTTGCCCAGAAAGGAGAACTAAAAAAAGTCAAACGCCCACGGATTGATTTATTTTTAGAAGCCAAAGATGGAACAGAATATTATTTTGACCTGAAAACTGCCAAGCCAAACGTGGATGAGATTGTGGGTTTCAAAAGGAAGTTGTTGGAGTGGATTGCCATACGCGGCGCAATTTCTCCTAGTTCAAAGATTTACACGGGGTTAGCAATACCCTACAATCCTTACGAACCAGAACCCTACGACCGTTGGACGTTTCAAGGAATGTTTGATTTGCCTGATGAAATCAAAATTGCCGAGGAGTTTTGGAATTTCTTGGGCGGTAATAACACATACGAACAATTACTGGATGTCTTTGAGAAAGTGGGAATTGAATTAAGCCCAGAAATTGACCATAAATTTGCGTCATTCGCAAAGCCTTGACCCTCCCCCCTCCCCTCCTCCTCATCCTCGGCCCGACGGCTGTTGGGAAGACCGACCTCGCCATCGAACTGGCGCTGCGCTTAAATGGCGAAGTGGTTTCGGCGGATTCGCGCCTGTTTTACCGGGGCATGGATATCGGCACGGCCAAACCCTCCGCTGGGGAAATGCGCGGAGTTCGGCACCATCTTATCGATGTGGCAAATCCAGACGAAACCTGGTCGCTGGCCCTGTTCCAGCGGGAAGCGCGGCGCGTTATCGAGGGCATTTACCAGCGTGGGCATCTGCCCCTGCTGGTAGGCGGCACGGGTCAATATGTCCGCGCCGTAACCGAGGGTTGGATTCCGCCGGAAGTACAGCCCGACCCGCGCCTGCGCGACATCCTGGAAAAACAGGCTGAGGAGCATGATGTTTACTGGCTGCACGCTAAATTAAAGATTCTCGACCCCGCCGCTGCCGATTCGATTGACCCGCGCAACCTGCGCCGCAGCGTGCGCGCGCTGGAGGTGATTCTGACAACCGGGCAGCCGTTTTCGGCGCAAAGGCGGGCAGCAGGCTCTCCATACCGGTTAATCGCTATCGGCCTGAAACGCCCGCGCGAGGAATTGTACCAGCGGGTAGACCTGCGCATCGAAGCGATGTTTGCCCGGGGGCTGTTGGATGAAGTCCAATCCTTAATTGAAAAAGGCTATTCGCCCAACCTGCCCTCCATGTCGGCCATCGGCTACCGAGAGGCGGCGGCGGTCTTACGCGGCGAGATAACAATCGAGGAGGCCAAAACCCAAATGAAACGCCTGACGCGCATTTTCGCGCGACGCCAGGCGAATTGGTTCAAGGAAACCGACCCAGGCATTCGCTGGTTCGAGGCGGGTCATGTTTCGGTGGAGGAAATCGAGAATTTCGCGCGGAGTAATTTATGAATTTTTTCTGTAGTTGACTTTTTATTGCGTTTCCTTATACTTTTAACTGCGAGGTATCAGACCAAATTAAAACACACAACTGAAGGAGGAGTGACGATGGAGAACCGTCCGTGGTTGAAGAACTATGACGAGGGTATTCCGGCCAGCCTGGAATATCCGCAAGTGCCGTTGTTCCATTTTTTGGAAGAATCGGCGCGTAAGTATCCCGACCGGCCCTGCACGCTGTTCAAAGGCGCCACCATTTCTTTCAAGGAAATGAACGAAACCACCGACCGGATTGCCGGGGCGCTGGCGGCGATGGGCGTCAAAAAAGGCGACCGGGTCGGGATTTTTATGCCGAATACGCCACAGTTCGTAATGTGTTATTTCGGCATCCTGAAGGCCGGGGGCGTGGTGGTGGCGACCAATCCGCTCTATACGCCGAGCGAAATCGAGTACCAGGTCAACGACGCGGGCATCGAAGTGATGTTCGTAATGACCAATTTCTATAAGACCATCAAGACCGCCCAGCCCAAGACCAAAATCAAGACGTTGATTGTCACCAACCTGAAGGAAACCCTGCCACCCGTGCTGCGGATTTTGTTCACCCTGGCGCGTGAGAAAAAGGGCGGCTTCCGCATCGAGGGCGGCCTGCAAGCGGGCGACGTTTGGCTGCAAGACCTGCTGAAAAAATATACGCCCGCCGACCGCCCCAAGCTGGAGATTGGGCCGGACGATACCTGCCTGTTCCAGTATTCGGGCGGCACGACCGGAATCTCGAAAGGCGCGGTGGCCCTGCACCGAAACATCGTCGCCAACTCGCTGCAAGTTAAGACCTGGATGGGCAAGGCGCTGGAAGAAGGTAAAGATGTGATGCTGATGGCGATTCCGCTCTTCCACGTCTACGGCATGGTGGCGGGCATGAACTTTGCCCTGGCCGCCGGGGCGACGATGGTGATGGTTCCCAACCCGCGCGACCTGAAAGATGTGCTGGAAAATATCAACAAGTACCGCCCGACGATTTTCCCCGGCGTGCCAACGTTGTATAACGCGCTCAACAACCATCCAGATGTGGCTGCGGGCAAATACAACCTGACGTCCATTAAGGCCTGCATCTCCGGCTCGGCGCCGCTTTTGCGCGAGACGAAGGAAAAATTCGAGGCATTAACCGGCGGAAAACTGTTCGAGGGTTTTGGTCTTTCTGAAGCGCCAACCGCCACCCACTGTAACCCGATGTTCGGAATGAACAAGACCGGTTCGATTGGGATGCCGCTTTCGGATGTGGAGTGCAAAATCATCAGCCTGGATGACGGCGTGACCGAACTGGGTCTGGGCGAAATCGGCGAACTGGTGATTCGCGGGCCGCAGGTGATGAAGGGCTACCACAACATGCCAACCGAGACCGCCAACACCCTGCGCGACCTGGGCGACGGCGGCGCGCCCTGGCTGTTCACCGGCGATATCGCCCGCATGGACGACGACGGCTATTTCTACATCGTCGACCGCAAGAAGGAACTCATCAAGCCGGGCGGGTTCCAGGTCTGGCCGCGCGAGGTGGAAGAGGTCATCATTGCCCACCCGAAGGTGCTGGAATCGGGCGTGGCGGGCATCCCCGACCCGTATCGCGGCGAAACCGTCAAGGCCTGGGTTGTCAAGAAGGACGAGAGCCTGACCGAAGACGAGATTAAAGCCTGGTGTAAAGAAAAACTGGCAGCCTACAAAGTGCCGACGCATGTCGAATTCCGCGCGGAACTGCCCAAGACCACTGTCGGCAAAATCCTGCGCCGCGAACTGGTAAGGCAGCACAAGGAAGAAAACAAGTAAGCAAGCAAAAGAGCAAGAGAGCAAAAGAGAAACAAAAAAGCCTCCTAAAGGACAGGGGGCTTTTTTGTCAGTTGGCTCGCTTGCTAATTTGCTGATTTACCTGCTTGCAAGTTTGCTCACTTGCTGATTTGTTTATTTGGCCGCTACCCAGGCCAGCTGCGGGGTGCCGCTTTTCTTGGGGAAGGGCGGCGGGAAGACCTGCTCGAATTCCTCGCGGGTAATGGATTCTTTTTCGAGCAACAGGCTGGCGACATCGTCCAACTGCTGGCGATACTCCCGGAGAATGGCCTGGGCGCGCTTGTGGGCTTCATCCACAATTTTGCGGACTTCGCGGTCGATTTGCTCGGCCACCGCCTCGGAGTAATCGCGCTGTTCGGAGATTTCACGTCCCAGGAAGATGAGTTCTTCCTTTTGGCCGTAGACGCGATTTCCCAGTTCATCGCTCATGCCCAGGCGCGTGACCATCGTGCGCGCCATTCGGGTCACCTGCTCGATGTCGCCGGAGGCGCCGGAAGTGATGTCATCGAAGACCAGTTCCTCGGCGGCGCGGCCGCCCAGGGCATAAGCCAGCGTGGCAAACAACTTCTTGCGCGACATCAGGATGCGGTCTTCGTCCGGGCGGAACCAGGTTACGCCGCCGGCCTGCCCGCGCCCAACGATGGTGACTTTCTGCACCGGGTCGGCTTCGGCAATGGCATTGGCAACCACCGCATGACCAGCCTCGTGATAAGCAATAATACGCTTTTCTTCGTCGCTAATCAGGCGTGATTTGCGCTCCGGGCCCATCACCACCCGCTCGATGGCTTCTTCCAGGTCAATTTGCCCAATGGCGCGTTTGTTGCGGCGGGCAGCCAGGATGGCGCCCTCGTTGACAAGGTTCTCCAAATCCGCGCCGACGAAACCGGGCGTGCCGCGCGCCACTGAGGCCAAATCCACCTGCGGGTCGAGCGGTTTGCCCTTCACATGCACGCGCAAAATGGCTTCGCGGCCTTTTACATCGGGGCGGTCGAGGGTCACGCGCCGGTCGAAACGGCCCGGACGCAGCAGGGCGGGATCGAGGATGTCGGGCCGGTTGGTGGCGGCCACGACGATGATGTTCGTATCGGTATCGAAACCGTCCATCTCGACCAGCATCTGGTTGAGGGTCTGCTCACGCTCGTCGTGCGAGCCGCCCAAACCCGCGCCGCGCTGCCGTCCGACGGCGTCGATTTCATCGACAAAAATGATGCAGGGCGAATGGCGCTTGGCCTGGTCGAACAAATCACGCACGCGGCTGGCGCCCACGCCCACGAACATTTCCACGAATTCCGAGCCGGAAATCGAGAAAAACGGCACGCCCGCCTCGCCCGAAACCGCCTTGGCAAGCAGGGTCTTGCCCGTGCCGGGAGGCCCGACCAGCAGCACGCCCTTCGGAATGCGCGCGCCCAGCTGGATGAATTTCTGCGGCTCGCGCAGGAATTCGACCACTTCCTTGAGTTCTTCTTTCGACTCATCGGCCCCGGCCACATCTTCGAAGGTGACGGTCGGGTGTTCGCCGCTAAACATGCGCGCCCGTGATTTGCCGAACGACATGGCGGCGTTGTTGGAACCCTGCGCCTGCCGGAAAATCCAGAAGAACAGGGCAATAATCAGGATGAACGGCAAAATGTAGCCCAGCACGCTCAAGACAGTCATCCACGAACTGGGTGGATTGATGACAACCTGTAATTTTTCAGGGGCCAGCTGTTCTGGCGTGACGCCCAATAAAATGAGTTGATTGAGCAGGGATGTGCCATCTTCCTTGTGGGCGGTTCTTTCCACCTCAGAGCCGCTGCTGCCAGGGTAAATGACGCGCAGGCGGTTATCGGATTCGGCCACAATTCGCTTGACTTTCCCGGCTTTAATATCGGCGGCAACCTGGTTGATGGTCAGCGGCGATTCCGTATTCGACGGCTGGCGAACCTGGAAGAGTACCATTGCAATAATGGCAATGAACAGTAAGGCGTAGATGAGCAATGATTGGTTTCGAGAGTTATTCACACAGACCTCCTATATCGGTCAGAAGGATTATATACCATGCGCTGTCACAATTGGTTTTCAAATGAACATCTTTATATGATTTTCTAATATATTCCTGCCAAAAACCATCCAAATTCAGTGAATCACCAGTTCCACCGGGCAGTGGTCAGAGCCGGTGACGCCATCGTGAATGATGACATCTTTCACGCGCCCGGCCAGGCGTTCAGAGACCAGGAAATAATCGATGCGCCAGCCGATATTGCGCGGACGCGCCGCCATGCGGTAGGTCCACCAGGTATATTGCACCCGTTCCGGGTACAAGCGGCGGTAGACATCCACGAAACCGTGTTCGAGATATTTCTGCACCCAGGCGCGCTCCTCGGGCAGGAAGCCGGAGGTCGTTTCGTTTTCGTCGGGGCGGGCCAGGTCGATAGGCCGATGAGCGGTGTTGAAATCGCCAGTGATAATGATGTTCTCACCCGCAGCGTGCAGGGCATCGCAAATCTCCAGCAGGCGGGCGTAAAAATCGAGTTTATACTCCACCCGGTCGTGGCCGCGCTGTCCATTGGGGAAATAGATGTTATACAGAAGGAAATCATCGTGCCGGGAACGGATGTCCCGCCCTTCGACATCGAACCGCTCTTCATCCAAACCCAATCGGACTTCACCCGGCTCCTGTTTCGAGAAGGTCGCCACCCCGCTGTAGCCGGGACGCCGGGCCGGGTTCCAGGCCACGCGATAGCCGGGAAAATCCCGCTGTTCGTCGGTCAACTGCTGGGGCGTGGCTTTAATCTCTTGCAGGCAGAACACATCCGGCGCTTGCTCCAACATCCACATTTTGAGATTTTTCCCCAGCGCCGCGCGAATTCCGTTGACATTCCATGTGATAATTTTCATATTCTACCCCGTGCCTGCTTATGGTAAACTTAACATAATTATTTTCATAGGACTATTTTTCATGAATACACCCAAACATCGTATCCTGTGCATCGAGGATGAAACCGAAATGATTGACCTGATTCGTATCATCCTGGGCCGAAAAGGATTCGAGGTCGAAGGGGCGACAGGCGGAGAAGACGGGCTGAAAAAACTTCATGAAAGGAAACCTGACCTGGTGCTGCTCGACCTGATGATGCCGGACATAGACGGTTGGGAAGTATACCAGCAAATGAAAGCGGACGAAACAACCAGGGATATTCCCGTGATTATCGTTACCGCCAAGGCGCAGAACATCGACAAGGTGCTGGGGCTGCAAATCGCCAGGGTAGACGATTACATCTCCAAGCCATTCAGCCCTGAAGACCTTTTGTCCAGCGTAGAAAGAGTGCTGGAGCGCAAGAAAACAGCCTAAAACCAGACCAGGGCGGCCTTCATCGACACAGGCCGCCCTCTCTTTTTGAGAGCGCATGAAAGACCATCCCGTCACCATTCGCAATCTGAGCAGCCCGCAGATTGCCCCCATTCGAGGGAGGTGGTGCCAATCGTTCCTCTCCCGCCTGAAGGGCTTCACCTTCCGCTCCAGCCTGGAGCGCGATGAAGGCCTGGTGCTGGTAGAGGCACGCGACAGCCGCATCGAGACCTCCATCCACATGCTCTTCGTCTGGACCGACCTGGCAGTGGCCTGGGTCAACGGCGAGGACGAGGTCGTGGATACCACGCTGGCAAAATCCTGGCGGCCTTTTTACGGGCCTTCCAGGCCCGCCCGCTATGTCATCGAATACCATCCCGCCCGGCACGGCGACCTGCAGCCAGGCGACCACATTGCGTTCGACCATGATTAAACGACTCTTTTTTGCCGTCCTGATTCTCATCCTGTCCCTGCCCGTCCTCCCGGCGCAAGCCCAGGATACGACCCCGCCTCCTGGCCCGGTTTACATCATCCAACCCGGCGACAGCATGTCGTTGATTGCCAGCCGCTTCGGCGTGACGCTCGCCGACCTGATGGCTGCCAATAACATGAGCGACCCGAATAATATCGCCGCCGGGGCAAGGCTCGTCATTCCCGGATTGGAAGGTATCAGCGGGGTGTTGACGACCGAAGTTGTCGACTACGGCGACACCTTGCACAGCCTGAGCCGACGCAACCGCGTCCCTGAAGCTTTCCTTCGCAAGCTGAATCACATCACCAGCCCATCGGAACTGTACGCAGGCATGGGTGTTATCTTACCCCAGCAGGAAAATTTCACCCCCCTGCAAAACCGCGTCAGCCTGGCGCAGGGTGACACCTTGCTGGAAGCCGCCATTCGCGCCGGCGGCAACCCCTGGACGTTAAAAACCATCAACGAACTGCCCGGCACCTGGGCCGCCCTGCCCGGCGATGTCCTGTATTCGCCCACCGGGGTTCCTGAAACCAATGAAGCGAACGGGATGCCCTCCGCGTTTGCCAGCGTACGGGTCACGCCTCTGCCGATGACTCAGGGCGGCACGAGCAAAATCGTCATCCAGACCCAGCCGGGCGTCTCGCTGGGCGGGATGCTGGTGGATATGCCGCTCAACTTCTTTCAACAGGACGATGGGAGTTATGTGACCCTGCAAGGGATTCACGTCATGCTCGCGCCGGGGCCGTATCCATTGCGACTGGAAGCCACCCTGCCCGACGGCTCCCGCCAGAGTTATGAACAAATGGTAATTGTCCAATCCGGGTTCTACCCCAACGACCCGCTGTTACTGGTCGAACCGGAAACCATCGACCCAGCCATTACCGAACCGGAGACACAGCAAATCATCGAACTAACCCGTCCGGCCACGCCAACCCGCTATTGGCAGGGAATTTTCCAGTCACCGGCCTACTTTCCCGACTGTTTTACTTCGCGTTACGGCAATCGCCGAACGTATATCGGGTCTGGGACGGGTCAGGAATACTACTCCTTCCACAGCGGGGTCGATTTCTGCGGCGGGTCTGGCCTGCCCATCACCGCCCCGGCGGATGGCGTGATTGTTTTTGCCGATTTCCTGACCGTGCGCGGCAACGCCACCCTCATCGACCACGGCTGGGGCGTGTATAGCGGCTTCTGGCACCAGTCTGAACTCAAGGTGACAGCGGGCCAGGTGGTCAAGAAAGGCGAAATCATTGGGCTGGTCGGCGGCACAGGCCGCGTCACCGGCGCCCACCTGCACTGGGAAGTTTGGGCCAACGGCATTCAGGTCAATCCGATGGAATGGTTGAGCAAAGCCTTTCCGTAAAATTTGTCAGACAATTTGCCCGTTGTTTCATGATTTGGTTTGTGCTACACTAGTCTCGTATTTCACATAAGCAGAGGCCTGCATGAGTGAACTGATCACCTTTCTCAAACAAAGCGATATCTTCTACCAGTTCACGCAAACCCAACTGGAACTGGTCGCCAACCTGTGTCAGCAGAAATCCTTCAATGCCGGTGAAACCATCTTCGAGGAAAACAGCACCAGCAAGGAACTGTACGTTATCGTGCAGGGCGAAGTGAATATTATCGTCGACCCCGGCATTATCGGCGCGAAAGGGAAGCCTGAAAAAATCACCCTGACCACCCTGCGGCGGGGACAATCGTTTGGCGAAGTCGCTCTGGTCGATGAAGGCCTGCGTTCCGCCACCGCCCAGGCAAAGAACAAGGATACCCGCCTGCTGGTCATCCCGCGCGACAAGCTGATTATGCTGTGTGAAACGTACCCCCAACTGGGCTACCGGCTGATGTACAACCTGGCCGCCGACCTGGCAATGAAAATCCGTAACACCGACTTGCGCGTGCGCGAAAAAGTGTTGTATGGGCAATCATAAAATTACCCAAATCGGCACTTTTATTCAACGATGTCAGACATGTTCTTGCTTTTTTTGGAAAATAACTGTATCATTTTTATTCAGATGTGTGTAAGGCGGATTTTCGGCAAATTCCGCTTGATAACATTCGCAGAAAGCGAAACCACCAATCAAATCTGAGGAGGAAGAAGTATGTCTAAACGTCTGTTCGTTGTTGTATCCCTGCTGGTTGTTGCCAGCCTGGTGCTGACCGCCTGCGGCGGCGCGGCCGGCGGCGACAAAATCAAAGTCGCCGTTCTGGCTCCGTTGAGCGGCCCGGTGCCGACCTTCGGCGTCTCCACCCGCGACGGCGCGCTGCTGGCCATTGAAGAATGGAATGCCAAAGGAGGCGTGCTGGGCAAACAAATCGAAGCGGTTGTTGCCGACAGCCAATGCACTGCCGACCCGGCTGTCAATGCAGCCAACAAAGTCATTGACCAGGATGGCGTGAAATACATCGTAGGCGAAGTTTGCTCCAAGGCTTCCATCCCTGTTTCTGAAATCGCTGAGGCCAAGGGCGTCGTCCAAATCAGCCCGACTTCCACCAACCCGGCAGTGACGGTTGACCCGAACACCGGCAAAACCAAGCAGTATATCTTCCGCGCCTGCTTCATCGACCCCTTCCAGGGCCTGGTGATGGCCAAGTTCGCGCTCGGTCAGGGTAAAAAGACTGCCTTCATCATGTTCGACAAGGGCAACGACTATGTTCTGGGGCTGGCCGAAGCCTTCGAAAAGTCGTTCACCGAGGGTGGCGGCACGATTGTTGGCAAAGAAGCCTATACCGGCCAGGATACCGACTTCTCGGCCATCCTGACCAAAGTGGCAGACAGCAAAGCCGAGGTGCTGTTCCTGCCCGATTACTATAACATCGTCAATCTGGTTGGCGCGCAGGCCAAAGAACGCGGCGTGACGGCTGTGATGATGGGCGGCGACGGTTGGGACTCCAGCGACCTCGACCTGGCGGCTGCCGATGGCGGCTTCTTCTCCAATCACTACTCGGCGGAGGATACCCGCCCCATCGTGCAGGATTTCGTGAAGCGCTATGAAGCCAAATACGGCTCGAAGCCCGATGCCCTGGCGACTCTGGCTTACGATGCAACCAACCTGCTGCTGGCAGCCATCGAAAAAGCAGGCGCAAATGACCCCGCCAAGGTCAAAGACGCATTGGCTGCCCTGCAATACGATGCAGTTTCGGGCAAAATCACTTTCGATGCCTCTCACAACCCCATCAAGAGCGCGGTTGTGATGCAAGTCAAAGACGGCAAAGTTATCTTTACCGAGAGTGTCGCGCCGTAATTAGCAGCCGGTTATCGAAGGGGCGGTCGCCTGAAGACTGCCCCTTCTTTTTCATCTTCAGGACGGACATGAACACATCTCCTGCTTCATCACTTGTTCAGCAAGTCATTCAAAGGCGCTGGCTGGGCAAGGCTTTCTTACTTCTCCTGACCCTGCTGGCAGCCTGGCAAATCATCACTGCCTTACAGGCCAACCCGCTCTTGTTCCTGCAACAAGTTGTCAACGGGCTGCAATTGGGCTTTGTGTATGCCCTGATTGCGCTGGGGTACACCATGGTCTATGGTATCGTGCGCCTGATTAACTTTGCGCATGGCGACGTGTTCATGGTTGGCGCATTCGTCAGTTACTATTCCATTACCCGCTTCCAAATCCACCTGTTGCCCAAAACCATCCTGCCCGGATTGCCCGACAGCGTTGCGCTCGTCATTGGCGCCCTCCTGGTTATCGCCGTTTCGATGGTTTCATGCGCCTTGCTTGCCATCGTCATCGAGCGGATGGCCTACAAGCCGCTGCGAAACGCGCCGCGCATCTCGGCGTTAATCACCGCCATCGGCGTTTCATTCTTCCTGGAATACTTCGCCGCGCTCCAATTCGTATTTACTCCGAACTTCATCACTTACAAGCGCCCGATTGAAGTTGTCACCTGGGCAATCAGCGCCAACGGCATTGTTCCATTACGGGGCAATGCGCCTCCCGAAGGCAGCATTTTGTTCTCGAACATCGCGCTGATTATCATCTTGACCTCGATAGCCCTGCTGTTGGGGCTGCAATTTATCGTGCGAAGGACCCGCATCGGCAAAGCCATGCGCGCCGTCGCTTATGACAAACAAACTGCGCGGCTGATGGGCATCAATGCCGATGGGATTATTTCAACTACTTTTGCAATTGGCGCATCCCTGGCCGGGGCCGGGGGCATGTTGTATGCGATTGCGTTCTCGCAAATCTTTTTCTGGATGGGCATCCTGCCTGGTTTGAAATCGTTCGTTGCAGCCGTGTTGGGAGGGATTGGCAGCATTCCAGGGGCATTCGTCGGCGCGCTCATCATGGGACAGGCCGAAGTGCTTTCCGCAGCATATATCTCCACCCCGCTGCGCGACGCCATCGCCTTCAGCATCCTGATTGTTGTGCTGTTGGTGCGCCCAACCGGTCTCTTCGGCGAACCAGAGCGAGAAAAGGCATAAAACCATGTTGAACAAATTCTCGAAATCCACGCTTTGGTTTTTAGGAAGCGCAATTGCTGTTTACCTGGTACTCCAAATCCTGGTCAGTATCGGAATACTGAGCCAATTCTGGAACACCATCATCCGCCTGGGCGCTGTGATGGCCATTGTCAGCATTGGCCTGAATCTCATCTACGGCTTCAACGGCCAATTTTCGCTCGGACAGTGGGGCTTTTATGCCATTGGCGCGTATGCCGCAGCAGATGTCACCTACCGCTGGGATGTGAACAAAAGCGCCGACGGCCTGGTCGTGCTTGCGCTGGCAACCTCGCTCTCTGGGATTGCCATTCTATGGATGCACGCGCGCCTGTCCAAAGTGCGAGGGCTGGACCCACTTTCGGCCTTCACACTCTACCTGACCAGCACCATCCTGTTTTCGGCACTGGCCGTACAAATCGGCATCGCTCTCACCCCGGCGGTCACTTCGGCGTTGAACCTGCTTCCCGCTCCGGTCGCCATGCAAATCGTCTTCATCCTGGCTGTGCTTTTCAGTGCCATCCTGGCCGCCGAAATCAGTTATCTGTTCGGCCTGCCCATCCTCTCGCTCGGTTCTGATTACTTCGGTATCGCCACCCTGGGCTTCACCATCATCGTCAAGATTTTGCTCGATAATTCCGACACACTCTTAGGGTTTGTCGAGATGAAGGGCGCGCGCGGCATGGTCGGCATCCCCAAAGTGACTTCCCTCTTTTGGGTCTTTGTCTTCCTCGTGCTGGTTGTGGCCATCGTCCGCAATCTTTTACGCTCCAGCTATGGCCGCGCCATTATTTCAGTGCGCGAAGACGAAATTGCCGCAAAAGCAATGGGCATCGACGTTGCTGAATACAAAATTGTCGCCTTTGTAATAGGAAGTTTCCTGGCAGGGCTTGCCGGAGGTCTATACGCCCACATCAACGGTTTCCTCCACCCTGATACGTTCAACTTTATCAAATCCTTCGACCCAATGATTATCATCGTGTTCGGCGGGCTGGGCAGCATCACAGGAACTGTCTTTGCATCCTTCGCCTGGGCATTGATCTTAGAAGGCGTGCTGCGATTGTGGCTGCCACAAGGATTCGAAACCTGGCGTTTCGTTGTTTACCCGCTGCTGCTGCTCATCACCATGCTGCTCAGGCCAGCGGGCATTTTCGGCAATTATGAGATTCCTTTCCTGCGCCAGGTGCTGCCAAAGTTACGGAAGAACCAACCCAGCGAAGCCGAACCAGCCGCGGAGGTACGTTCATGACAACGATAGCCCCAAACACGACAAGCAGCCCCCTGCTCAAAGTGGAAAACTTAAGCAAGAATTTTGGGGGACTGCGCGCTGTGAACAACTTTAATCTCGAACTCCAGCCGGGTGACCTGGCCGGGCTGATTGGCCCCAATGGTGCCGGAAAAACCACCGTCTTCAACCTGATTACGGGCGTTTACCTGCCCACCAGTGGAACCATCACTTTCAAAGGGCAGCCAATCGGCGGGCTGGCCCCGCACATCATCAACCAAATGGGAATTGCCCGTACTTTCCAGAACATCCGTTTATTTCCCAGCCTGACCGTTTTGGAAAACGTGTGCATCGCCTATCACTCGCACGCCGATTATCGGCTGCAAGATGCCATCCTGCGCAACGGCAAATTCGAAGCCAAAGAAAAAGAGCTGTTCGAAAAAGCGCAAGACTTCCTGAGCATCTTCCGTCTCGAAGACCGCCAGGGAGAAATTGCGCGCAACCTGCCTTATGGCGAACAGCGCCGCCTCGAAATTGCCCGCGCCCTGGCCGCCGAGCCGACCCTATTATTCCTTGACGAACCGGCCGCGGGCATGAACCCGGCAGAATCAGTAGCGCTGATGGACCTGATACACTTCATTCGCGACCGCTTCAAACTGACCATCCTGCTCATCGAACACCAGATGCGCGTGGTGATGGGCGTCTGCGAAAAAATCACCGTCATGGATTTCGGTGAGGTGATTGCCTATGGAGAGCCGCAGGAAATCCAGTCCAACCCGCGCGTGGTCGAGGCTTACCTGGGGCGCGGCGCCGCCGAACTCGCAGAAAAATTGCAACGGAGTAAAGCCCAATGATGCTCGAAGTGAAAAACCTCCATGTCTACTACGGGGCCATCCATGCCCTGAAGGGCATCAACTTCCATGTGGACGAAGGCGAAATCGTTGCCCTGATTGGCGCCAATGGCGCAGGCAAAAGCACTACCCTTTCCACAATTTCCGGGTTGTTACAACCGCGCGAGGGCAGCGTCGTCTTTCGTGGCGAAGACATCACCATGACTCCAGCAGAGCAAACGGTCCAAAAAGGCATTGTGCAGGTTCCAGAAGGACGAAAAATCTTCGCCACCCTGACAGTCATGGAAAACCTGGAAATGGGAGCCTATACCCAGCGCGACAAGAATCTTTTCAAAAAAGACCTGGAAAATGTGTTTGCGCTTTTCCCGCGATTGAAAGAGCGCCAAAACCAATTGGGCGGAACGTTTTCAGGCGGCGAACAGCAAATGCTCGCCATTGCCCGCGCCCTGATGTCACACCCGGCCATGTTGCTCCTGGATGAACCTTCGATGGGTCTCTCGCCCATCCTGGTCGAACAAATCTTCGAAATCATCCAGAACATCAACAAACAGGGCACCAGCGTCTTGTTGGTGGAACAAAATGCGCAGATGGCGCTTTCGATTGCCGACCGCGCCTATGTGCTGGAAACCGGCCAAATCACCCTGGAAGGCAGCGCGCAGGAAGTGTTGCACAACCCCAGCGTCATCGAAGCCTACCTCGGCGGGCATTAATCAGGAGAGTCGCAATGAGAATCAACAACCGCATCCTGCTGTTTTTCGTCCTGCCTACCCTGGCGCCCCTGATTTTGCCGCCCAACATTCTGGTTAGCGGCATCGGCGCGGTACTGGTCGTGGCGGCCCTGCTCCTTTTGACAGGCTACCTGTTACAGCGCGGTAACAGCCTGGCCCTCACATTTATCATCTTCCTGCAAGGGTTGAACTTCATCGTCAAAATGATGTTGTTCTACTCGAATTCCATCAGCGTTAGAGGCGCAACCGATTGGCCCTTTGCCGTCACCTCCCTATTAAGCATGGCGATGTCGTGCTACTTGATTTTCCGGCTCGACCAGCCAGATATCCGCGCCCAGTTGAGAACCTGAACCAGACAGCGGCGCACCGTAACAATTGCCAGGCAGCCAAAAATTGTTACTTAATTCACTTGACCTTTATTTGAAAAAACTGTAGTATTTTCCTGTGCGCCCGTTGGGCGCAAAAATTAGTTCCACATTCATTTCCATAGATTAGGAGGAAGAAGAATGTCAAAGCGCATGTTGTTTCTTGTTTCGCTGCTGGTGATTGCCAGCATGGTGCTGACCGCCTGCGGCGGGGGCGGCGCGGCCAGCAAGACCATCAAAATCGCCACCCAATCGCCCCTCTCTGGCGACCAATCCGTCGTGGGCGTGGACATCAAACGCGGGGCCGAACTCGGCCTCGAGCAGATGAGCGCGGCCTTAACCGAAATGGGCTTCAAGGTCGAACTGGCCCCCTTCGATGACATGGCCAACCCTGATACCGGCGTTGCCAACTCCAAGCAGATTGTGTCGGACCCGGCGATTCTGTGCGTGGTCGGTCACTACAATTCCGGCGTGCAAATCCCCTCGTCTGAGGAATATCACAACGCCGGGCTGGCGAACGTCTCGCCTGCCAACACCAACCCGAAAGTCACCACGCGCGGCTATGCCGAAGTCAACCGCATCGTGGGGCGTGACGACGTGCAGGGCGTGGTGGGCGCGAATTTCGCCTTCAGCAAGGGAATGAAATCGGTCTTCGTCGTCCACGACAAGACGGCCTACGGCCAGGGCATTGCCGAATTCTTCAAACAGGAAGCAGAGCGGCTCGGTATGCAGGTGCTTGGCTTCGAAGGCACCGAAGAAAAAGCCAATTTCGACGCCATTCTCTCCCCCATCCTGGCTGCCAACCCTGATGTGTTGTATTTCGGGGGCATGGCCTTCCAGGGAGCAGTCCTGTTCAAGCAGGCGCGTGAGAAAGGCTATATGGGCATGTTCTTGAGCGATGACGGCTTCGACAGCCCCGACGCAGCCAAAATCGCCGGGGATGCCCTGGTGCAGGGCGGCGGCACGTTCTACTCCACCGTCTCTGGCCCGGCTTCTGTTTACCCCGGCACGGCCAAGTTCATCGCTGATTTCAAAACCAAATTTGGCTCCGACCCGCAACCGTTTGCCGCCCAGGGCTTCGACTCGATGGGCATCTGCTTGAAGGCGATCGAAAACGCCGCCAAAGCCAAGAATGGCGAAATGCCCACCCGCGCCGAAGTAACCCAGGCCATCCGCGCCTTGCAGGGTTATAGTGGCATCACTGGCAATTTCACCTTTAACAAGATTGGCGACCCAGTCTCAGCCCAATACTTCATCATTCAGGTTGTCTCGCCCGACCCCGCCAAGTGGGCCGAGAACACCATTGTCGAAACCCTCGACATTGCGCCTCCCGCCCCGTAAAACCCTTCACGCATCTCAACTCCCGGCCTCTGATAGAGGCCGGGAGAGATTTCACATTCGGGATGGTCTATGAAACGATTCTTCGGCACCATCAACATCCGAGAGTTGTTGCGTCCCCTGGGGCAGATGCTGGCCTTTTCGATGGGCAGCGCGCTGGCGCTTTCTGCTATCGCCCTGCTCCTGGCGCTGCTGCTGGATAAATCTGCCGCAGGGCAAAGCGTCATGGCGCGCTTCAATGTTTCCCTGTTTACATACGTATTAGTCAACCTGCCCCAGGTCTTAATCGATGGCCTGACTATCGGCTTCGTTTATGCAGCCATTGCCCTCGGTTATACAATGGTCTATGGCGTGCTGGAATTCATTAACTTCGCGCATAGCGAAATCTTTGCCGTCGGCGCTTTCGTCGGCGTAGAAATCCTGATTGCGCTGGATGCGGCGGGCATCCTGGGAACCGCCCCGCTTGGCATGGCGTACCTGTGGCTGATACTGGCTATCCTGGCCGGGATGGTCGCCGCTGGAAGCCTGGCGATGGCCGTCGAACGCATCGCCTACCGCCCGCTGCGCGGCGCGGCCCGCCTGGTGCCGCTCATTTCAGCCATTGGCGTCTCCTTCTTCCTCCAGGACCTGATTCGCCTGGTGGAAAGCCTGACCACCGGCCAATTCAACCGAATTTTCCCCACCTTTGGCAATTTCGATGAGCGATTGGTCTTTGGCCAGATGGACATGGGCGGGACAGCCATCACGCTGGGTATCTCCGTCAAATCGCTCATCGTTATCCTGGCAGCAATGATTATGCTCGTCATCCTGAACTACCTGGTCAACGCCACCAAAATCGGCAAAGCCATCCGGGCCGTTGCCCAGGACCGTCCGACTGCCAGCCTGATGGGCGTGGATGTCAACCGCATCATCGCGCTGACCTTCCTCATCGGCGGCTCGCTGGGCGGGGCAGCCGGGGTCTTGTATGCGGCCAAATTCACCCGCATCGACCCCTTCGTTGGGTTCTTCCCCGGCATCAAAGCCTTTACCGCCGCCGTGATGGGCGGCATCGGCAACCTGACCGGCGCGCTGCTGGGCGGAATCGTGCTTGGGATGCTGGAAACTTTTGCAGGCTCGTATCTTTCAGCCTTTACCATGGGCGCGGCGGGCGCGGAATATAAAGATATTTTCGCCTTTGGCATTCTCATCCTCGTCCTGATTTTCCGCCCGCAAGGCCTGATGGGCGAAAACGTCGCCCAGAAAGCCTAGGAGGAACCGATGGTCCGCTTCTCGTTCACCAACCTCCTGAATGCAGCCCAGCAAGGAAAATGGCCTTACATCCTGACCCTGGCGCACGTCCTCCTGGGAACCGTCCTGGTCTATCTCAGCCCGCGCTCGAATGTCGCCTTTCTTTTGTTGCTTACCTCTTTCGGCAGCCTGTACGCCCTGAAAACCGATAACCGCTTCAAACTCGGTTTGGGCATATTCATGGCACTGGTTGTCGTTCCTATCATTGGAGTGCGGAACATTTTCTACCTGGAAATCATTTTCCAGATTAGCGTTTTCGTTGCGCTGGCGCTAGGCCTGAACATCGTGGTCGGGTTTGCCGGGCTGCTCAACCTGGGCTATGTCGCGTTTTACGCGGTTGGCGCATACCTGTGGGCTTTCTTCGGCTCACAGCAATACTATGTTCTGCCTTTCGCGCCGGGGACGCAACCGCCTAACCTGCCTTTCCTGTTGCCCGGCGATGCGTTCTACTTGTTCATGTTCCTTGCTATCATTGTCGCCGCCCTGACCGGTATCCTGCTCGGTTCGCCGGTCCTGCGCCTGCGCGGGGACTATCTCGCCATCGTCACGCTTGGCTTCGGCGAGGTGATTCGCCAGTTGGCAAACAATCTCGACAAGCCCTTGAACTTCACCAACGGGCCACAGGGCATCACCCCCATCCAGCGCCCCACCCTGCCGCAATTCGTTGTAGACAGTTTCAATGCCATATTCCAGCCGATTGTTGGCAGCCAAGTCCAAACCTCCACGCTCTACAACGTCATGTTTTACCTGCTGGCGCTGGTCGTCATCCTCGTAATTATCCTGGTGACGCTGCGCCTGGAAGACTCTAAAATCGGGCGCGCCTGGACGGCTATCCGGGAAGACGAAACCGCCGCCGTTGCGATGGGCGTGCCGCTCGTCAGCCTGAAATTGGGCGCATTCGCCGCCGGGGCCTCGTTCGCCGGGGTGATGGGCGCGCTGATGGCCGCCAGCCGCACCTTCGTCAGCCCCGAATCGTTCTCGTTCATGCAGTCCATCGGCGTACTTTCGATGGTCATCCTGGGCGGGCTGGGCAGCATCCCCGGCGTCATCTTGGGAGCAGCCACCGTTACCATCCTGAACCTGCAAATCTTGCAAGGGTTTTCGCTCTACTTGAGCCAGTTGCGCCAGAGCGACGCGGTCATCCCCATCATCAACTTCGCCTGGAGGGACCTCTCCACCCAACTCGACCCGGCCAAATACCAACGGCTCTTGTTTGGCATTATCCTGATTACGATGATGATATTCCGGCCCGGAGGCATCATCCCGGCCCGGCGGCGGCAGCGGGAACTTATTCCTGATGAATCGGAAGAAAAACGGGCCAGTCCCGATGTTCGAGGGGAAGGGTAGAGCGAGGATACTATGCACAGCACTTCGACACTACTCAACACGACCGATGTCATCAAACGCTTCGGCGGCCTGACCGCCGTCAATAAAATGACCTTCCACCTGGAAAAAGGGGAAATCGTCAGCATCATCGGTCCGAATGGGGCCGGGAAGACGACCTTTTTCAACACCCTGACCGGAATCTACCGGCCCGAAGAAGGGAAAATCGAATTCGATGGGAAATCGCTGCTCGGCCTGCGCACCGACCAGATAGCCGCGCGCGGCATCTCGCGCACCTTCCAGAACATCCGCCTGTTTGGCCAAATGTCGGTCATCGAAAACGTGCTGGTCGGGATGCACACCCAGTTGAAGCAAAATCCCTTCCAAATCCTGGCTCACCTGCCATCCTTCAAAAATGAAGAACGCGCCGCCGAGAAAAAAGCCGAAGAACTCTTGCGCTATGTTGGACTCAAAGGCGTGGGGAATGAGCTGGCGAAGAACCTGCCTTATGGCGGACAGCGCCGCGTCGAAATCGCCCGCGCCCTGGCCGCTGACCCGCTCCTGTTGCTGCTCGACGAACCCACCGCCGGGATGAACCCTCAGGAAACGGAAGATGCCATCCGCCTGTTCCGCCGCATCCGTGACGAGAAAGGGGTGACGGTGTTGCTCATCGAACACGATATGCGCGTCGTGATGAACATCTCCGAGCGCATCAGCGTGATGGACTACGGCGAAAAGATTGCCGAAGGCACGCCCGCTGAAATCCGCTCGAACCAGCGCGTCATCGAAGCCTATCTCGGGCGCGGCACGGTCGCCAGCCAGCACGAGGAGAGAGTGCAATGAGCCTGCTCACCCTGGAAAACGTCCACAGCTACTACGGGCGCATCCATGCGCTCAAAGGCATCTCGCTCGAAGTCAACGAAGGCGAAATCGTCACGCTGATTGGCGCCAATGGGGCCGGGAAATCAACCACCCTGCGCACGATTTCAGGGTTGCTGCACCCTAAACAAGGCAAAATCCTGCTCGGCGGGAAGGACATTTCGCAGACAGACCCGCACAAAATCGTGCAGGCCGGGGTGGGACACGTCCCCGAAGGACGCGGGATTTTCCCTAAACTGACCGTCAAAGAAAACATGGAGATGGGCGCCTTCACCATCGATGACCCGGCAGAGGTGGAGCGCCGCATGGAATACGCCTTCGAGTTGTTCCCGCGCCTGAAGGAGCGCATCAGACAGAAGGGCGGCACGCTCTCCGGCGGTGAGCAGCAGATGCTCGCTACTGCTCGCGGCCTGATGCTCAACCCAAAGATTCTGATGCTCGATGAGCCTTCGATGGGACTGGCCCCGGTGCTGGTAGAGTTGATTTTCGACATCATCAAGCAGATGAACGAAAAAGGCACTACCATCCTGCTGGTTGAACAAAACGCCCTGATGGCGCTCTCGATTGCCCATCGCGGCTATGTGCTGCAAACCGGGCAAATCGTCATTGCGGATACCGCCGAAAACCTGAAGGCCAACCCCACCGTGCAACATGCCTATTTGGGCGTGGAGTAGCCAGTAATCAATGAACAGTAATCCGTAATCAGTAATCAGTAATCAGAGAGGAAACGTCCCGATGGTTATATAACCATCGGGACGTTTCCTGTTACAGCCCCAGCGCGGCCAGTTTTTCTGGGGCCGGGATTCCGCCCGGCCAGTTACGGTAGGCGTAGTATTCGGGCAGCATCTTGTCCAAATCGACCACGCGGCCTTTGGCAGGCCCTTCGGGCAGCGGCTCGTTGAGCAGGCGCGGCGAAAGGGTATCCTGCTCCGGCCCGGAACCGGCTTTCAGCAGGAACATCCGCTCCAGCGTGTAAACCCGCTCGGCAGCCTGCAAGGCTTCATCCGGCGTATAGTTTGCTCCGGTGGTCAGGTTGAGCAGTTGCGAGAGCCTATCGGGCCAGACCATCATCTCTTTGGTGAAGGCGTAACGGATGGCGAAGAAGACGCACACCCCGCCTGAATCAATCAGCGCGAAGGCGTCCTGGAAGCGGGCGACCAGTTCGGCCTTGCCGTCGGTCGAGAGCGGGTCGGCCTTGACCGGCACGCCGAAGACTTCCTCGTAAGCAACATCACCTTCCATGTGCGAAGCGCCTTTGTTCGAAGTAGCGTAGAGCAGGCCCATGCCCTGCGCGCCGCGCGGGTCGTAGCCGGGGAATTCCTGTTTGCGGGCAGTGACAGACATTTCAGGGTGGTCGTAGCGCTCACCGAGGCGGTAACTGCCCTCGGCCAGCACATCCCCAAAGCCCTGGCGGTAGCCAATCCGGTTGACCATCTCAATGACCGCGTCGGCGTCGCCAAAACGCAGCGGCATGCCGGTCTGCTCGCCGGTGATGACGCCTTTCTCGTACATTTCCATCGCGGCGGAGATGGTCAGGCCGGTTGAAATCGTATCCAGGCCGAGTTCGTTGCAACGGTAGTTGGCCTTGAGCAGCCCGGCCAGGTCATCGAGGCCGCAGGCCGTTCCGAGCGAAGCAATCGTTTCGTATTCAGGCCCTTCGCCCTTGCCCGCGTACTTCCCTTCGGGGACTTCAGTCAAGCGTCCGCACGAAATCGGGCAGCGGTAACAGGGTTTGTGGGTAATGAGATAAGAATTCTTGAGCGCGACGCCGTCGATTTTGTCGGTGCCTTCGAACACCCCGCTCTGGAAGTTGCGGGTTGGCAGGATTCCGAGCGCGTTGGTCACTTGCGGGACGTAGGCCGTGCCGTAGATACGCAGGTTCGAGCCTTTTTTGATGTCCGCGCCGACTTCTCTTGAAAGTTCAACGCTCAAGGCGCGCATCCCGGCGTCATCGTAGAAGGCCGGGTTTTTCTTGCCCATCGCCACCACGCCCTTGAGATTCTTGCTGCCCATCACCGCCCCCACCCCAGAGCGGGCCGCGGCGCGATGATAATCGTTCATGATACCAGCCATCAGGGCCCGTTTTTCACCCGCCGGGCCAATGCAGGCCACTTTGGCTTCGGGCAGGGTCTCGGCCAGCAGGGCATCGGTCGTTTCGGGGACTTCCTTACCCCAAATATGATTTGCCGGGCGGATTTCGACCTGGTCCTCGTTCACCCAAACGTAGACCGGGCTGGCGGCCCTGCCCTCGAAAATGAACATATCGAAGCCGGCGCGCTTCATCCAGGTTGGGAAATCGCCGCCGGAGTTGGAGTGCGCCAGCGCGCCCGTCAGCGGCGATTTGGTGACAACCATGTAGCGGTTGCCGGTGGGAGCGGTGGTAGCCGTCAGCGGGCCGGTGGTAAAGATGAGTTTATTTTCCGGGGCGAAGGGGTCTACCTGCGGGTCAACTTCGTCGTACAGGTAGCGAATCGCCAGCCCGCGCCCGCCGATGTAGTCTTTGAGAACTTTGGGGTCAATGCTTTCGATGGAAACTTTCTGATTGGTCAAATCCACGCGCAAAAGTCGTCCGTGCCAGCCGTGCATATTCATCTCCTTCGTTGTATGTTATTCGGTTTTCCAGTTGTCCGGTTATTCAGTTGTCCGGTTATTCAGTTGTCCGGTTATTCAGTTCTCCGGTTATTCGGTTATTCGGTTATTCGGTTCTGTCCGTTTCTCCGACTTGCCCCGCGCCTTCCAGCGGGGTTCATCCGTTGTCCAATCCGCTTCTCCGCTACAAAATCCGTTGCCATATCCGCCGTCAGCCGCCTGCGATGGCCGAAAAGGCCGTGACGGTGTCACCCTCCGCAAGCGGCGCATCCGCTTCGGTCTGGTAGCCGTTCAGGAGCAGAACGGTCGCATCATCGAGCGGGATGCCCAGCGGCCCCAGCACATCGCCAATCGCCGCGCCGGGTTGGGCTTCCAGTTCGATGGTGTTGCCCTGCGTTCCAGGAGGCAATAACTTCATGTAATTGGCAATCAATTTCACGCGCACGCGCATCGGCGATTCTCCCAACAAGGAATTTACCACCAAGGTAACGACGGAACACGACGTAAGAGCTTTTAAGTTTTTCCTTTGTGTCCCTTCGTGTCCTTCGTGGTGAAAAGGTTTTGTCCTTCCGGTTTGTCTTGGTTAGGGAAAGCGGAATAAATTCCGCTCTACGGTAAGTGTAGACCAAATTCCCCTCCCCGGCAAGCGTATCTTGTCACAAAAAAAGCGTATCGAGTTTCACGATTCCGCCGTTAACCGTTGCGCAAGGCGGAAATCGGACTGAATACGGTAAAATAACGGGGAGATGTAGACAAGGAAACAAGTGAGCAAGGAAGCAAATCACCAAATCGCAAATCCAAAATCATAAATCGAAAATCCCCTATCCCCTATGCCCTCTGCTGAAATCATCACCATTGGAACAGAAATCCTGCTCGGCGAAATCGTCGACACCAACTCGGCCCACCTGGCGCGCGAACTGCGCAACCTGAATGTGGATGTCTTCCGCACCGCCACTATCGGCGATAACACCGCCCGCATCGCCGAAGTGCTGCGCGAGACGCTCCAGCGCGCCGACATCATCATCACCACCGGCGGCCTCGGCCCCACAGTGGACGACCCAACCCGCGAAGCCGTCGCCCTGGCGTTCGGCGTCGAAACCGTCTACCTGCCCGAACTGTGGGAGCAAATCGTCGAGCGAATGCAGCGATTCGGGCGCGTGCCAACCGAAAACCAGAAGCGCCAGGCCTACGTTCCCAAAGGCGCCATCCCCATCAAGAACCCGGTCGGCACCGCCCCATCCTTCATCGTCGAAAGCGGCTCGAAATGCGTCATCGCCCTGCCCGGCGTGCCGCGCGAAATGGAATACCTGGCCGAAAACGAAGTCTTCCCCTACCTGCGGGCGCGCTACCACCTGACGGGCCTCATCAAAGCCCGCATCCTGCACACCGCCGGGATGGGTGAAAGCGTCATCGATGAACAAATCGGCGAATTCGAGACGCTCGCCAACCCCACCGTCGGCCTGGCGGCGCACTACGGCGTGGTCGATATCCGCATCACGGCCAAAGCCGCCAGCGAAGCCGAAGCCGACGCGCTCATCACCCAGGTCGAAACGGCCATCCGCGAAAAACTGGGAGACGCCATCTACGGCGCGGACGGCGAGACGCTCGAAGCGGTTGCCCTGGCGGCGCTTGCTTCACATGGCTACGCGCTAACCGTAGTCGAAATCGGCACGGGCGGCGAACTCTCGCGGCGGCTGGCCGGCTCGAATAACGGAACCTTTCTCGGCGGGCAAATCCTGCCTTCGCTGGGGGAAGGCCAATCGCTGGCCGAAGCGGTCGCCGCCCAGCAGCAGGTGACCGGGGCTAGCATCGCGCTCGGTTTAACGGTCACAAAGGCCACCGGCGCGTCGGAAGCGGAGTTCGTCCTCGTCACGCCCCACGCTCAATCCACCGAAAAACGCGGCTATGGCGGGCATCCCAAAAATGTCGCAGCCTGGGGAGCAAATTCCGCCCTCGACTGGCTGCGCAAGCGGGTGAGTGGATGAGCGGGAAACGCCTGAACGGCCTGGCGGCAATTTTATGGGTTGGGAACCTGCTCTTGTGCCTGGTTCTGGCCGGAGGCTGGTTCTGGTTTAATAACCTGCCCCAGGCCCGGGCCGAAGCGGACCCTGCACAAGCCTTTGTACCGTTAAAAAACCCGACCCGCACCCCCAAACCGACCGTCACGCCCTGGCCGGCTCCCACGCGAAGGGCCACCATCACCCCCTGGCCGACCCCCTCGCCCGCGCCGAGCCTGACCCCCTGGGCGGTGCGCCCCGCGAACGTGCGCGAGATTGGCAAATCAGTGGAAGGACGCTCGCTGGAAGTGCATCGTTTTGGCAACGGGCCATCGGTCAAATTGATTGTGGCTGGCATTCATGGCGGCTACGAGCATAACACCATCGAACTGGCCCATGAACTGATTGCCTACATCGGCGACCACCCGGAGCGCATCCCGGCGGATACGACCCTTTACATCCTGCCCAACCTGAACCCGGACGGCTACGCCCGCAAAATCGGCGTGGACGGGCGCGCCAACGCCAACAACGTGGACTTGAACCGCAACTGGCCCTACAACTGGCAAGCCGACTGGAAACGCGACGGCTGCTGGATTTGGCGGCCCATCACCGGCGGCGAGTACGCCGGGTCGGAGCCGGAAGTGCAGGCCCTGGTTGGGTTCATCGACCAGGTGAAACCGGCGGCGCTCATCAGTTATCACAGCGCGGCGCTCGGTATTTTTGCCGGGGGGCGGCCCGATTACCCGCCCTCCATTCGCCTGGCCCAGGCGGTCTCCGAAGTGACCACCTACCCCTGGCCGCCCATCGACACCGGCTGCGATTACACCGGCAACCTGACCGACTGGGCCGCCAACACCCGCAGCATCCCCTCGATCGACATCGAACTGACCAACCACCGCGATACAGAATTCGAGATGAATTTAAGGGTATTGCAGGTCTTCCTGGGCTGGAAGCCGTAAACCGCGTTCGGCAGCAAGGCCCGAACGCGGAGGATTAACGCGCAGATTATTTTCCGGAAGCGGCTACAAGCCGTTCAACTGCCTGAACTCGCCCGCCATATCGTCGCGCTCGAAGGTCAGGGACAGGGTTTTCTGTTTTGCGTTCCATTTGGCGCGCAGGCCGACGATGTCGTGGCTGTCGCTCAACAGGGCAAACACGGTCAGCGGGCGGCTGATGATGAGCTTGCCAAAATAAGGCACGGCCAGGATTCTCAGGCCGAGTTCGACCATTGTCCCGCCAACCAGGGCAATGAGCAGCGCGCCGGCCCCTGCCAGGATGAACGAGTAGTGTCCAATGTCCATGCGAGAATAAATCCCCAGCCAATCCCAAACGGGCAGGATGGGGAGGAGGACCAGCCACAGGAGCAGGAAGGAGACCGCCGCCAACAGGAGCGCGCTGATGGTAAATGGCAGCAGCGAGAACCACTCCAGACGGTTTTCGAGTTGGATGCATTCCTGGCAAAGCGGCGGTTCCAGTTCGAGCATGGTCGATTTTTTGCTGGATTCCGGGCTGAGGTCAAGCGAGATTCTGCGCGTTCCGGCCTTGGGCTGGCCGCACTTGAGGCAGCGTTCGGGGAAAGTGAATTTGGGGAGTTGGCGGGGCGAGTTGATGGGGATGGTCAGGGTTTGCATGGGGTATTCCTACCGATAAAGTATTTTGGTCTCGATACGCTTGGTCTCGATACGCTTCGCTACTCGACCATCGGCTACTCGACCACCGGCTGCCCGACCACCGCAACAGGCATCAATGAACCAACGCGGCCAGCGCGGCCAGCAAAAGCGGCTCCTGCTCGGGCAGGACGGTGCGCGGGTCGAGCAGGACCCGGTCGTTTTCGGCGCGGGCGATGACGGGGGGCGCATGTTTTCGCAGTTTCGCCAGGAATTTGTCGGGAGATGGGACGGAGAGACTCAAGGCGAAGGAGGGGAGACTCTCGCCGGGCAGGCTGCCGCCGCCGACGGTTGATTCCGTCGGAACGACCTGGCCGCAGCCGAGTTCCGTTTTCCAGGCTTCGGCCCTGGCTTCGATGCTCTCCGGCGTCTGTGAAATCATCTGCCAGATGGGGATTTCGCGCCCGGCTTCGTCTTTCAGGTAGTGGATGAGCGTGGCCGAGAGGGCCGCCAGGCGGGTTTTGTCGGCGCGGACGGCGCGGGCCAGGGGATGCTTCTTGATTTTGGCGAGCAAATCGGCCCTGCCCAGGACAATCCCGGCCTGCGGGCCGCCGAGCAGTTTATCGCCGGAGAACATGACGACATCGACGCCTGCGGCCAGCGATTCCTGGATGGTTGGTTCGTGCGCCATGCCGTAGCGGACGACATCGATGAACGTGCCGGAGCCGAGGTCGTCGAGGAAGATGGCCCCGTGCTTGTGGGCAGTTTTTACCATATCGCCCAGGGTCGGTTCTTCGGTAAAGCCGACGATGCGGAAGTTGGAGCGGTGGGCGCGCATGACAACGGCGGTGGACAACGGATGAAGCGGAGAAGCGGAGG
>DAOUAZ010000195.1:0-34168 GCA_034432975.1 Anaerolineales bacterium
TATCCGTTTTGACCCGACCTGGACGCCAGAGCCGACCATTCCTCCTACGGAGACCAGTACGCCGCGCCCCACCATCACCATAGAACCAACGTTTACGCCGTTCAGCCTGGCAACTGCGACCAAACCTGCCACCGCCACGCCGGTTGTTTCGCCCACCCGCACGCCCCGGCCCACCGGTCTTCCTTACGGGGTGACGGTCAACGCGGTGGAAAGCACCACTTACCGCGCCGACACGAGCTGCGCGACGATGTATGTTGCCGGGCAGGCGTTGGATAGCCGGAATAATCCCGCGATGGGTTTGATTGTCAAGTTGGGCGGCAGCGTACCGGGGAAATCATTCAATGAGACCACCCTGACGGGAATAGCCGTCGCCTATGGGCAGGGCGGGTTCGAGTTCGAGTTGAGCGCCCCGCCGGTTGCATCGAAAAATACGCTTTGGGTGCAACTGTTCGACCAGGCCAACGCGCCGATGTCAGAGCAGATTTACCTGACGACCTACGCAGAATGTAACCGGAACCTCATCTACATCCGGTTTACACAGAAATAAACCCAAAACGTCCCGAAGGTTTCAAAACCTTCGGGACGTTTTTTCATTCCACTGCCACGTTCCAGTGGCGATAGTTTGGGTTGCGCCCGCGCGCCGCATCACTGAACAGGGCGCGTAGCTGGGATGTGATTGGCCCTATTTTTCCGCCCCCAACCGGGCGGTGGTCGACCCTTGTCACCACTGTCACCTGGGCGGCGGTGCCGGTCATGAACAGTTCGTCACAAATAAAGGCCTCGGTGCGGTCGATGGAGCGTTCCACCACCTCCAGCCCGAGTTCGTTCTTTGCCAGTTCAATGACCGAGCGGCGGGTGATGCCTTCCAGGATGTTATCCCAAACCGGGGGAGTGACCAGCATCCCATCGCGTATCAGGAAAACGTTCATGGCTGTGCCTTCGGAGATGTGACCGTTTTGGTCGAGGACGAGCGCTTCGTCGAACCCGGCCCGGATGGCGTCCGTTTTGATGAGCGCCGAGTTGGCATACGCGCCGCTGATTTTGCCGCGCGCCGGGATGATGTTATCGTCCACCCGCCGCCAGGAAGAGATGGTCACGTGGGCGTTGTCCTCGTTTTTACCATACGCGCCAAAGGGCAGGGCAAAGATGGAAATTTCATCGCGCAGGTCGTGCAGGCGCACGCCGATTCCCGAATCGGCTTTGTAACATAAAGGGCGTATGTATACATCCTGCCTCCAGCCATCGGCTTTGAGAAGGTCGATGGTGATTTGTGTCAGGCTTTCGGGGGTGTGGGGAAATTCCATGCACAGGATTTTGGACGAGTTCAGGAAACGCCGGTAGTGGTCTTGTGGGCGGAAGATGAATAGTTTTTCATCCTCCGCGTTCCAGTAAGCGCGCAGGCCGCCAAAAGCCGCTGTGCCGTAATTCAAACCATGCGTGGCAATGCTGACTTTTGCCTCGCTAAACGGAATGATTTTGCCCTCGAAAAACGCATGTTGTTCCATAGGTTGTTCCTCCATCAGACTGGTCTTGCCGAGAAAAGATTATACCCGACGCAACTATCAACCGTTCCCAAGATTTTTGGCGAAACTTTCACTGCATCTGAATGGCATTAGGAATAGGTTTAATCGCAGCAGTGCCAAATCTAAAAAAGGATGCGGACGAGCGCAGATGAACGCGGATGTTTTTTGAGTAATCCCTGTATCCTTGACAGATTCGTGAGTTTGCGTAAAATTAATTTGATAATTATCGAATTGATTTGATAGAAGAAGGTAGATATGGAAGATAAAATGCTCGATTTTGTTAAAGCCTTGTCCCACGCCGACCGGCTGCGGATTGTCGGCGCGCTTACCACGCGCCAGGGCGCGACCATCAAGGAATTGGCCGAAAGCCTGAACCTGCCGTTCCGCGACGTTTTCAATCACCTGTCGTTTTTTGAATATCTTGGCGTAGTGCGCAAGGAAAACGACCGGTACATCCTGAACCCGGATGGCGTAGATGCCCTGGCGCGCCGCCAGTTCGAGGGCCAGCCGCGTGAATCCTATACGCCTGCGCCGGATTTAGGCGAACAACGTCGCAAGGTGCTAAAGGCTTATCTTAATGCGGACGGCTCGTTGAAGCAGATTCCCTCCCAGCCTGCCAAACTGCAAATCATCCTCGATTATGTGGTGGAGGCCGTCGCTCCCGGCGTGATTTATTCGGAGAAGGAAATTAATCTGCTGATGCGCCGCTTCCACATCGATACGGCTGCGCTGCGCCGATCCCTGGTCGACCGGGGCATGTTGGAGCGCAAAAGCGACGGCTCGCAATACTGGCGGCTTGAAGCGGAGGCAGAATGACCGAAAACCCCGAACTTGTCGCTATTTTCAAGGCTCTGGCTGATTCGAGTCGCCTGAAAATCGTGGGATTGCTGGCCCAACAGCCTTACAGTGTGGAACAACTGGCCGCCCTGCTCAATCTCAAGCCCTCGACGGTTTCCCACCACCTGGCGCGCCTGAGCGAGGTAGGGCTGGTCAGCGCCCGTGCTGAAAGCTACTACAACGTTTATCATCTCGAAAAAACTGCGCTCGAAGAAACCACCCGGCGCATTTTCTCCAGCGAAGAGATGTCTGTCGCTACCGCCGACATCGACCTGGATGCCTATGACCGCAAAGTGGTTGCTGATTTCACCCGCCCCGACGGAAGCCTGAAAACCATCCCGGCCCAGCGCAAAAAACTGGATGCCGTCTTGCGGCACGTCGTCAAAGCCTTCGAGCCGGGAGTCCGCTACAGCGAGAAACAGGTCAACGAAATCCTGTCGCGTTTTCACAGCGACACCGCTACCCTGCGGCGCGAATTAGTTGGTAGTAAACTGATGCAGCGCGAGGGCGGGGGAGGGGAATACTGGCGGGTAGAGTAATTTCAAACGTCCCGACACTTGCGCCTGCGCTGCAAGCGCAGGTGATGTTCTCGAACTTGACCAAAGTTGCGCCTGAAAACCTTCGGGACGGTTTTGCTACATTCCCTGCCTGAAAAATTCGCGCAGTCCTTTCAACACCCTTTTCCACTCTGATTCGGCCTCGGTTTTGCGGCGGATTTCGCCCGCCCGCCTGCGCATGACCTCCAGCACATGCTCGTCTTCGCCCGCATCGAGCCAGAAGCCGTGTTTATGGGGGCAAACATCCAGTTTCAGGTCGTATAACCGGTACTGGAATTCCAGCATGGGTGATTCGCAGGCCGGGCATTTGCACTCCACCGGGCATTCGCGGTGAACCAGCGAGCCTTTATAGTGGTCCTGGTCGAAGGCCACATCTTCCAGTTGGTCGAGTTCGTGAAAGTCGAGCCACATGCCCCGGCAGCGCGGGCAATAGTTCACTTCCATCATTCCCTTGTAGTATTTTTTTATCAGCGCGGCGTGACATTTGGGGCAATTCATGGGAACTCCGTTCTGGGGAAAACGGGAGTATTATACTTCTTTAGTTTCCGCTAACTGGCGTGGATAGAAAAGGTGGTAATGGGCTCGAAATGTGATCATCTTGTTTTTTTGCGAAAACGGATATCACAGGAACCCATTACCATGACAAATCATACCATAATGACCTTGAGCAGTTTGGCCGCGCGTTTGCCTGTTGGCGCGAACCTGGCACTTTTACATTTCGTATGGATGTTGGTGAGCGGCGTCCTGTTGTCGAGCCGGGGAGCGTTGTTCCCCGCGTTGAAATCGATTGGGTTGAGTGATGAAGCGGCAGGCAGAGCCTGGGCGGCCTTTCGTAAAGGCGTCTGGCTGATTCTGGCCTTGTGGCAAGAACACGTCATGGGACGGCCTGGGTGGCAAGAACATCGTTACGAAGGCTATCGCGCAGTTCCAGCAGATGTAACTGCCTTCTGGCGTCTGGCTTTGAAGAATTGTCCGAGCAAGCATTTTCATCCGGGTGCCAATCGGGCATTGCCCGCCGTGCTATTGGGTATCACGGGTGTGGCAGGTGAAATCAATGGGCAGAGACGCGCATTGGAACGAGTGCCTCCAAAAGACGCCAGCGAAAAGCGTTTATGGCAGGAAATACTGAAAAACGCCAACAAGAGCCTGCAAGACGATGAGATTTTGGTTGTGGATGCGGGTGTGAAGCTCAACCTCTTGCGAGAATTTGAAATTGAACGCTATGTGGCGCGCCTGGCAACCAATTTTACGGCGCGGCGGAACTTCTTACCGGAGCGCACCAAAGGACGCAAGCCAACCTGCGGAGCCTTGGTGCGTCCGTTGGCACGCAAGCACAAGCAAAAAATTCTGGAGGCCGCTGCTCCAGACGAAACGTATGCCTGGAGCGAGAATGGCGTTGAACTTCGCGCCGAGATTTGGCGCGATCTGGTTCTACCCGGAAACTCGCCAGGCCAGACCAACAAGACGGTCGATGTCTACGCCATTTATGACCCTAGGTTTGAGGGACCCTGGCTGTTGGCAGTACCGCTCAAACTCAAGCCTGAAAGCGCGCGCAGTCTTTACAAAGACCGCTGGCCGGTCGAGCAAATCCCTGACAGCGCCAGGCAAATGGTCGGCTCCCGCCGCCAATTTGTTCACGCCCCGGAGAGTATTCAACGACTCCCCGAACTGGCGCTTCTGGCAGGTTCAATCTTGAGCTTCCTGGCGGCAACCATGCCAGCAATCCCAACCGGGTTTTGGGATTGCAAACCCAAACGAACTCCTGGACGCCTGCGGCGCGCGCTGTTCGGCAAGCCATTTCCCAAAGATGCCACGCTTCCTGGGCAACTTCGAGAAAAGAAGTCGGTGACGGCCCATTTGCTCAAAGGAAATCTGGCCCGCAGCCCTAAAACGGCGGCATCCCTGCCAAAATAGCCGGTTTGTTTCAAAAAAATAGCTGCTTTTGTAAGGTTCAAGTCTACCGGAAGTCATCCCGGTATGCGTGCTCGTCAAATGTTAGCGGAAACTAAAGTGATAAATATTGGCAATAAGGCAAGGCTTTCCGCGAAGCCAACCCGTCCCCGGCAAAACCGTAGGCCAACAACAGGTGACAGTCACTTCCAAAGTGACTGTCACCTGTTACAATCGGGGTATCCCACCCTTAAGGAGAACCCCATGCGAAACGTCGTTACTTCTGAAAACGCCCCCAAGGCGATTGGCCCTTACTCCGTCGCCATCCAAACCGACGGCTTCATCTTTTGCTCCGGCCAACTGGGTCTCGACCCCGCCAGCGGTGAACTCGTCGCTGCCGAAGTCGAAGCGCAAACCCGCCAGGCGCTTACCAACCTGAAGAACGCGCTGGAAGCCGCCGGTTCCGGCCTGGAAAACGTCGTCAAGACTACCGTATTCCTGAAAGACATGGCCGATTTCCCCAAAATGAACGCTGTCTACGGCGAATTTTTTTCATCCAACCCCCCGGCGCGCTCCACCATCGCAGTGGCTGGGCTGCCCAAAGGCGGCCTGGTCGAAATCGAAGCGATTGCGCTGAAATAAAGCACCGCAACCGCCTGCCCTGCGGGATGCCCCAAGCGGACAGGCGGCGCAAGGTGGTAAAATTAGCGTCCGAAGCACGCCGGGACAGGGAAGCGTATTCATGGCGCGCCTCCCAAATCCTGGCTTCGTCAATCGAAACTCGTCAATCGAAACTCGTAAATCACTGAATGCCGCCAACAGTTTCCATCGTTGTTCCCTGCCTCGATGAAGAAAAACGCATCCGCACCCTGCTGGATGCGATTTTTGCGCAAACCTATCCGCGCGAACTGCTGGATGTGACCATTGCCGATGGGCATTCTACCGACAAGACGCGCGAGGTGATTGCCGCATTCCAGCGCGAACACCCCGGCCTAAAAATCACAGTGATAGACAACGACGCCCGTACTATCCCGGCAGGCGTCAATCGCGCCATTGCCGCTTCGCGCGGCGAAATCATCCTGCGGCTGGATGGTCATTCGGGGCCGTATCCCGATTATGTGGAGAAGTCGGTCGCAGCGTTGGAAGCGGGCAAGGGCCAGAACGTGGGCGGGGTTTGGGAAATCCGTCCGGGGGCTGAAACATGGGTGGCGCGCTCGATTGCTATCGCCGCGGCGCATCCGCTTGGGGTGGGCGACGCGCTCTATCGTCACGCGAAACAGGCTGCGGTGGTGGATACCGTCCCGTTTGGGGCCTGGAAACGCTCACTCGTGGAGGAAATCGGCGGGTATGACGAGTCCCTCCTGTCCAACGAAGATTATGAGTTCAATGCGCGCATTCGTCAAAACGGCGGCCAAATCTGGCTCGACCCGGCCATCCGCTCGCTCTATTTTGCCCGCCCGACGCTGGCGGCACTGGCCCGCCAATACTGGCGTTATGGGTTTTGGAAATTTCGGATGCTGCGCCGTTATCCCGGCACGCTGCGCTGGCGGCAGGCGCTCCCGCCGCTGTTTGTGTTGAGCCTGTTGGGCGGCGCGCTCCTGGCCCCAGCCTGGCCTGTGTTCGGATGGCTGCTGGCCTTTGAACTTCTGGCATATTTTGGTATATTGGGACTGGCGGGACTGCGTTCCACAACCCAATACAGGGGGGCTTTCCTCCTGTTCGGCTTGCCGCTTGCCATCACGGTCATGCACATTGCGTGGGGCAGCGGATTTTTGTGGAGCATCCTGGCAGGAGCGAAGAAAGCATAATGGCTGATATTGTAAGACCGAGATTCCGGTTGACCCCTGGCGAACAGCGCGCGCTTTTGATTCTTGGTGATTTGTTGATGGGAATAGCCGCCCTGATAGGCGGTGTCTATTTCTGGTTTATAGAAGACCCCTGGTTTTTCAGTTTCACCGAGTTTTTCATCGCGCGCACCCCCTCCTGGTTTTACATCCTGCCCACGGGCTGGATGCTGCTGTTGGTCGATTTGTACGACCTGCACCGGGCCGCTAACTGGCGGCGGACGATGCGCGGGGTGACGATTGCGGCCATCGTCGGCGGCGGTGTATACCTGGTGGTTTTTTTTGTGCAAGATGACCCCCGTTTTATCAACCGCCGCACCTTTGCGGCCTTTCTCTTGCTGGTTGTCGTGTTGACGCTGCTCTGGCGCTGGGTATATATTCGCATGTATACCGCCCAGGGCATGGGACGCCGCGTTTTAGTGGTTGGGGCCGGCGCAAACGGGCATACCCTGGCGCAGGTGTATTCTGAATTGAAGCCTGCGCCTTTCAAACTGGTAGGGTATATCGACGACAATCCGGAAAAAATCGGCAAGGCAGTGGATGAGTTTCGGATTTTTGGCGGCAGCGACCAGCTATTGCAAATCATCGAGGAACTGAACATTACCGAGGTGGTGGTTTCCATCACCGGTGAAATGCGCGGTCAAACCTTCCAAACCTTGCTGGATGTGCAAGAAAAAGGCATCGAAGTCACGCGGATGCAGACGCTCTACGAAGACCTGCTGGGGCGCGTGCCGATTCACCATCTGGAATCGGATTGGGTACTGCGCTCGTTTGTCGATGAAGCCCGCGCGAGCAGTTTCTACCTGTTCGGTTCGCGCGGGCTCGATGTCCTCGGCGCAACGGTGGGGATGGCAATTTTCCTGGGATTGTTGCCATTCCTGGCAATTGCCATCCTGCTCGATGACGGCTGGCCGATTTTTTATTCCCAGCCGCGCCTGGGCAAGGGCGGCGCTCCGTTCAAGATGCTCAAACTTCGTACGATGGTCAAGAATGCTGAGGCCGACGGCCAGGCCCGCATGGCGGCAGAAAACGACCCGCGCGTCACGCGCGTCGGCAACATCCTGCGCATTACCCGTCTCGATGAATTGCCCCAATTTTGGAATGTGCTGCGCGGCGAGATGAGCATCGTTGGGCCGCGCGCCGAACGCGAAGAAATGGTCAATAAATTCCAGAAACAAATCCCGTTCTACCGGGCGCGCCTGCTGGCAAAACCCGGACTCACCGGCTGGGCGCAAATCAACTATGGCTATGCCGCCACCGTCGAAGATACCGGGGTCAAACTGGAATATGATTTATACTACATCAAACACCGTTCCATCCTGATGGATATTGTCATCATGCTGCGCACAGTGGGTACCGTTTTGGGAAGAAAAGGGAGATAGGAAATGAAAAAATACCTCGTCACCGGCGGCGCCGGGTTTATTGGCTCGCACATCGTCCGCGCCCTGCTCGATCAGGGCGATTTTGTACGCGTGCTGGATAATTTTTCGACCGGCAAACGCGAAAACGTCGGACAGGTTTCCAACCTGTCCCGCTTCGAGTTGCTCGAAGGCGACATTCGTGACCAGACCGCGCTGGCCGCAGCCGCGCAGGACATCGACATCATCTTCCACGAGGCGGCTTTCGTCTCGGTGCCGCAATCTATGGAAGACCCGCTGCCGTGTTTCGAGATTAACCAGCGCGGCACCGAATTCCTGCTCGAGGCGGCGCGCAAAGCCGGGGTCAAACGGGTCGTTCTGGCCTCATCTGCCGCTGTGTATGGGGATTCGGAAGCAATGCCGCTCGATGAGCAAACCCCGCTGCGACCGCTCTCGCCATACGCGGTTTCCAAACGAGTCGATGAACTCTACGCTGAAATGTATACCCGCTCTTTTGGGCTGGATGTGGTTGCCCTGCGCTATTTCAACGTCTATGGGCCGCGCCAGCGCCCCGACAGTATGTACGCCGCCGCCGTGCCGATTTTCACCCGCCGCCTGGTGGATGGCAAATCCGTCACCATTTACGGCGATGGCGGCCAGACCCGCGACCTGGTCTATGTGGGCGACATTGCGCGCGCCAACCTGGTTGCCAGCGAACACCCCGCCGCGCCGGGGCAGGTTTTCAACGTGTGCAGCGGCGATGAAATCCGGGTGATTGACCTGGTCGAAAGGTTGATGGATTTGTTCCCCAACGCGCCCGCGCCGCAATTCGCGCCTCCGCGCGCCGGGGATATTTACCGCTCGGTGGGCAATCCCCAAAAAGCCGCCGATTTGCTCGGATTCAAAACCCAGACTTCGCTGGCCGATGGGCTGAAGGTGGTGGCGGAGTGGATGGCTTCGAAAGGATGAATGATGAAGGATGAATTATGAAGTGTTTCATCTTTCATCATTCATCCTTCATCCTTTGCTATGCTTTCTCGAAACCGTTTCGTCTTATTCGCTGACCTGTTGCTCATTGTCGTTGCGGCGTTGGGCAGTTATGCCCTGCGCCTGGAACTGACGGAGGACTTCTTCCGGTTCTATCTGCAAGCCGGGTTGTGGCTGGCCGGCACCTCGCTGGTCATTAAACCGGTCATGTATGCGCTGTTCGGGCTGTATCGCCGTCTGTGGGTCTATGCCAGCGTCAGCGAGTTGAAACTGGTGGTAGCGGCGGTGACGACGGCCTCGCTGGCGGTTTCGGCCCTGAATGTTGGCCTGTTCTCGTTGAACGTGTTCGGACCGGGCTTTTCGCGCTCGGCGCTGGCCATCGACTGGCTGCTCTCGCTGGTGTTTGTGGGCGGCACGCGCTTTACCCTGCGCATCCTGGCCGAATCGAACCAGGCGCGCGGCCAGGGCAAACGCAAAAAGATTCTGGTGATTGGGGCTGGTTCTGCCGGGGCGCTGGTGGTCAAAGAATTGCAAAAGAACCGCCAGATGAATATGGAAATTGTCGGGTTTCTGGATGACGACCCGGCCAAGCAGCGCCACAACTTGATGGGCGTGCCAGTGATTGGCAAAATGACCGACCTGGCGCGCGCGCTGGATGCGCGTCCTATCGACGAGGTGATTATCGCTATCCCCTCCGCGCCGGGGCGGGTGGTGCGGCTGGTGGCGGATGTCTGCCGGTTGAAGGGCGTGCCGTTCCGCACCATGCCGGGGATTTTCGAACTGCTGGGCGGCAAGGTCAGTGTCAGCCGCTTGCGCGAGGTGGACATCACCGACCTGCTGCGGCGGGAATCCGTCCGGCTGGATGACGAATCCATCGGGGCGACGATTGCGAATAAAACGGTGCTTGTGACCGGGGCGGGCGGCTCCATCGGGCGGGAACTCTGCCGCCAAATCGGGAGATGGAATCCGGGTCGGCTGCTCCTGCTGGGGCATGGCGAAAATTCCATTTTCGAGACCCTGCTCGAGTTGGGCGACCATTTCCCGAATCTGGACATCCACCCGCTGATTGCGGATGTGCGTGATGCCGGTCGGCTGGAGGCGATTTTTGCCGAACACCAGCCGCAGGTGGTTTTTCACGCGGCGGCCCACAAGCATGTGCCGCTGATGGAAGCCAACCCGGCGGAGGCGGTAACAAACAACGTGCTTGGCACGAAAAACATGGTCGATACGTCAGATAAATTTAGCGTGGAGCGCTTTGTGCTGATTTCGACCGATAAGGCCGTTGCGCCCTCCAACGTCTATGGCGCGACCAAGCGACTCTCTGAAATGCTGGTGCTGGATGCGGCGCGGCGGACGGGCAAATTGTTTACGGTCGTGCGCTTTGGGAATGTGCTGGGCAGCCGCGGCAGCATCATCCCGAAATTCAAGCATCAGATTGCGGCGGGCGGCCCGCTGACGATTACGCACCCCGACATGGAACGCTTTTTCATGACCATCCCCGAAGCGGTCTACCTGGTGTTACAGGCTTCGGCCTTTGGCAAGGGCGGCGAGGTGTTTGTGCTGAATATGGGCAAACAGGTGCGGATTGTGGACCTGGCCGAGGACCTGATTCGCCTTTCGGGGCTGGAGCCGGGCCGCGACATCGAGATTGTTTTTACCGGCATTCGCCCCGGCGAGAAGTTGAGCGAGGCGCTTTGGGACCCCGGCACGCCGCTCGAACAAACCGCCCACCCCGATATTTTCCGCCTGGGCAACGGGCGCGATGATACTTCGCCGCTGGATGAATGGGTTACGCGCTTGCTGGCGCTGGCCCAGGCCAATAATGGCGATGGAATTTCGAGATTTTTGGATGAAATTATCCCCGGCGCGGCGATTGTTGGGACGAAGATGGATTTAATGGATGTCGTTTAGAGTGATACTCGATATTCGATGTCCGAATATCGAGTATCGAATATCGAATTACCATGAGCCTGGTTTCTTTCGAGCAGTGGAAAGCATTCTTGAGCAAGTTTGAAAACCCCCACATCTTGCAAACGGCGGAATGGGGTGAGTTGAAACGCGCCTTTGGCTGGGATGTGGAGCGATTGGTAAGCGGCGATTGGGGCATTCAGATACTTTTCCGCAAACTGCCGCTGGGTTTTACAGTGGCGTATGCGCCGAAGCCGGTGTTCAGTCATCAGTCATCGGTCATCAGTGAGCAGTTTTGGGGCGAAGTTGATGAAGTTTGCCGCAAAAAACGGGCTGTGTTTCTCAAAATCGAGCCTGATTTTTGGTCAGATAGCCCACAATCACTCATCACTCCTCACTCATCATTCATCATTAGCAAACACAATATCCAGCCTCCCCGCACCATCATCGTCTCGTTGGAAGGTTCAGAAGATGAGATTTTGGGGCGCATGAAGCAAAAATGCCGTTACAACGCGCGCCTGGCCGAGAAAAAGGGCGTCAGCGTGCGCAGTTGGGACGACCTGGGGGGCTTCCACCGCATGATGACCATCACCGGCGGGCGGGATGGGTTCGGGGTGCATTCACTGGAGTATTATCGCAAAGCCTACGAATTGTTCCACCCTGCCGGCATGGCCGATATCCTGGCGGCGGAATTTGAATCCCGGCCATTGGCGGCGCTGATGGTGTTTGCGCTCGGCGAGCGCGCCTACTATCTCTACGGCGCATCCACCGACGAAGAGCGCAACCGGATGCCGGCCTACCTGCTCCAGTGGCGGGCGATGCAGTGGGCCAAAGCGCGCGGCTGCGCTGAGTACGACCTGTGGGGCGTGCCGGATGCCGACGAGGAGACGCTCGAAGCCCAATTCGAGACCCGTCACGACGGCCTGTGGGGCGTCTATCGCTTCAAGCGCGGCTTTGGCGGCCAGGTCAGGCGGGCTGCGCAGGCGTTGGACAGGGTGTACATACCCTGGTTATACTGGGCGTATTTGAAGTTCATGGCAAGGAGAGAAATATGAACCCCATCCCTCGTATCCGCTTTGCCCACCTGCCGACCGCCGTCGAAGAAATGCCGCGCCTGACGGCGGCCCTGGGCGGCCCCAAACTGCTCATCAAACGCGATGACCAAACCGGGCTGGCCTTTGGCGGCAACAAAACCCGCAAACTGGAATTCCTGGTCGCCGAGGCCAAAGAACAAGGCGCCTGCCTGCTCATCAGCGGCGGGGCGATGCAGTCCAATCATTGCCGCCAGACTGCGGCAGCAGCCGCCAAATTTGGCCTGGACTGCATCCTCGTGCTGGCAGGGGAACACCAGGAGGAGCCATCCGGCAACCTGCTGCTCGATTTCCTGTTCGATGCGGATGTGGTCTGGGTGGAACAGCGCGAGGAGCGTGACGCCAAACTGCAGGAAATCTACCAGAAGGCGCAGGAATCGGGCTGCAAGCCGTATCTCGTGCCGTACGGCGGCAGCAGCCCGACCGGGGCGTTGGGCTATGCTTTCGCGGTAGAGGAAATGCTGGGGCAGGGCATCCGCCCCGATTGGATTGTCTTCGGCGCATCCAGCGGCGGCACGCACGCCGGGCTGGCGCTAGGGCAGCGGGTGTTCGGCTATGAGGGCAGGATTTTGGGAATCAGCATCGACGAACCTGAAACAAAACTCAAAACACACGCCGCCGCGCTGGCTTCGGAGGCGAGCGAAAAGTTGGGGCCGCGCATCCAGTTTTCCCCCGATGAAATTCTCGCCAACGACAGGTATTGCCAGGCCGGATACGGCGTCTTTGGCGAGGGCGAGCGCGAGGCGATTGCGCTCTTTGCCCAAAACGAAGGCATCCTGCTCGACCCGGTTTATACGGGCCGCGCCGCGGCCGGCATGATTGACTTAATTCGGCAGGGATTTTTCAAGAAGGATGAAACGGTCCTGTTCTGGCACACCGGCGGCCAACCGGCGTTGTTTGCCGGACAATACCAGGACGAGATTTTGTAAGGACATTGCTCATGGCCCCCAACATTGCAGCCCGCTTCACCGAGGCTCACCTCCAGGCCGCCATGCGGTTTTACGACATTCCCGACGGGCAAATCGTAGTTTATAATCGCTGCTATGACGATTGAACCCCGCTCCCCGCTCGTTTGGGATTACGATATCAGCGAAAACGATTTCCGGGCCATGCTGGACGGCAAGTTGACCCGTGGACGACTGGGGCAGGATTGGGCAATCATCCGATTGCTGGAATACGGACACTACCGTGACATTATCCGCTTGCTCGGATATCGCCGCCTGGTGGAGGGTTGGCCGTCCTGGCGGGAGCACATCCGCAGTGAAAGCCGCAGGCGCGGCTTCGATTTCCTGGCGGCCTGGCTGCCCCAACATCACCCGGAGCGGCTGACCCGTTAAGGGAGCCCATTGGACGAGCATTTCTACACCCACGCGCTTTATCCTTTTCAGGATGAATTGCTCAAACGTATCAATCAGGTCGAAACCGGCTTTTACCTTACCGGCGGAACAGCGGCCTCACGCGGCTACCTTCGCCATCGCTATTCAGACGACCTGGATTTTTTCGTTAACGACGAACCGGATTTCGGGCTTTGGGTCGAGCGCATCATCCACGCCTTGATTACCGGCGGAGATTGGCAATTGGAAATTGTCTCGCGGCATGACCGGTTTGTCCGTTTGAATTTGCTCCAGCCTGGGGTTACGCTAAAACTGGAATTCATCAATGATGTGCCTTCAAGGGTTGGGAAAGTCAGCTTTCATCCCATATTAGGAAAACTCGATAGCGCAGAAAATATCCTCGCAAATAAACTGACGGCCCTGCTCGCCCGCGAAGAACCCAAAGACCTGGCAGATGCCTGGGGATTTTGCTGCCGCATGGGGCTTCCAATTGAACAAGCCATCACCGGAGCGCAGGGCAAGGCCGCAGGCATCTTCCCGGCAGACCTGGCCAGGGTATTCTTGAGCGCATCAAAGAATGATTACGAACTTATCCGCTGGGTTGCTCCCCCACCCGCCGCAGACGATTTTATCCGCGATCTGCGCCAACTGGGTGAGCGTCTTATCCTGGTAGATTGAATTCCCTGACTCATAGCTCCAGCACCGCGCCGGGTTTGGGGTGGAAAACCCGCTACAGGCCGCCCTCATCCAGTTTTTGCTGCAAGAACGCCACCGCTTTCGGTTCGCCATGCGCCAGGAAAATCGCTTTTTTCCGGGCGTGACCGGCGCGGGCTGAAAGGCCGCTGCGAGCGCATCGAGGCGGACGCTCTGTTTATGACTGGGACAGCCTGGCGCAGTATTTGTGAAGCGGATGGGTTTCATTGGCTGGCGTTCCAGACCTGCTGGAGCAGGCGCAGCGCGGCGGCGGGCGCATCTTCCCCGCTGACAGCCCAAACGCGAATCCCGTAAGGCTTCCATTCTTCATCGGCGCGCTGGCTGAGGGCCGCAATTCCGCCCCGGCTGGCGAGGTAGGATGCAGGCGCTTCAGGAGGGAGTTTGAGAACGTTGACGATGACCCCGCCCCCCGCCTGGCGCATGACGCGTCCGACCGATTGCATCATCAAAAACATACCAATGGCGTTGACTTCGAATACACGGTGCAAATCCCACTCGTCCAGGTCGAGCAGGGGGGCGGGCGGCTGGACGTTGGCGCAGTTGACCAGCGCGTCGATGCGGCCAAAATCGTCCATCACCTGGTTGACCATCGCCTGGACGGCCACCTTTTTGGCGACATCGTGGATATACGCGCGGGCCTGCCCACCAGCGGCGATAACTTCATCCACAAGGGTGTCGACATTCAGCGGGGAGATGTCGTTGGCGGCGATGGTGGCCCCGCGCGCGGCAAGTTGCCGCGCCAGGGCGCGCCCGATTCCTTTTCCCGCGCCGGTTATCAAGGTTACTTTCCCAAAGAGTTCCTTCATGGCTGTTTCTCACAGACCGGAATTCCGTGTGGCGTCCGTTTGGCGTTCAGTTCCAGTCCAAAATAGGGCGAGGGATCGTAGGTGTTTTCGATTTCGAGTTCGTTCTTGAAATTGCCTTTACCGTCGTCTTCGACAATCGAAATGTGCAGGTGCACGCCGACCGGGTTGCCGGGGCTGCCGGAGTAATTTCCCTGGTAGCCGAGCAGCGTCCCTGCTTCGACATATTTTTCGGTTGTTCCGGGCGGGAAATCGGCGGCGATGAAGGAATTACCATCCGGCCCGGCCAGGTGAGTGTAATAGACCCAAATCTGCCGACCTGGCTGGAGCGGGTCGCTGGGGACGCGCACAATCAGCGAGGATTTCCAATCCGTTTGACGGGTGAGATAGCCGGGATAGGCGGCGTAGATTGGGGTGACGCCCGCCGCGCTCCCGGCGAAGATGTCAATGCCCGCGTGACGGTGGCCGGGACGGAAGGAATCATCCCATAAGAAACCGACCATGCCGTCGGTGGGGAAAAGGAAGGGCGCCTCGCCGCAACGGGTTCCGGCCCGGATGACCAGCCGGGCCTGGGAAGCCGGGTCGCGCAGGAAGGTCCCGACGGTCAGGCCGCGCGTTCCGCTCGAACGGAACTCGCGGTAGAGATAGAATCCCAGCCCGGCCAGAAGGCCAAGGATGACGAGCGCGAAGATAGCTTTTTGGTTCGACATGCGGGGGCTTATACTTTTTGCAGTGGCGGGATGCCCGATTGTAACAGGTGACAGTCACTTGAGAAGTGGCCGTGTTCCACGTCTCCATTCGTTTCCCTTTGCCCAGGCCCAATCTCCGGCCACCACCAGGAGCGACAGGCCGATTGCCAGGGCCAGCGTATTGCGGATGCCCAGGTTGAACCCAATGCCGAGGTAGCGGAAGGCGTACCAGTGGGTAAAGACGACCAGGATGATGGCTTCGACAGCCAGGATGCGCAGGAACCAGCGGTCGAGCGTGATTTTCAGGCGTTCGCAGGCCATCGCCGCCAGCATGGCCATCCAAACCAGGATGCTCACCCGGTAACGCGGGTTATCCCATTGGTCGCCGCCGCCGCGCAGGGCCGCAATCACAATCCAGGCCCACACGACAGTTGAAATCCACAGCCATTGTTGGCGCTGGCGCGGATCGGGCAGGCGCCAGGCGGCGAAGGGCGCGTAGGCCAAAATCGGAAGCAACGCATACCAGCCCGCGGCGCGCAATCCGCCGACCACCTGCCAGAAGGGCCGGGCGGGCTGCTCAATCAGCGCGGCGGGCAGCACCGGCTGTAAAATGCCGTAGCCGGTCACAAAGGGCAATTGTAAAAATGGCGGCAGGGACTCGAAAAGCAGCTGTACAATACCCGAACCGCGTCCGAGCAGGTATTTGTCCCAGCGCGCCGCCTCGCGCGCCCAATCGCCGAAGATTCCCAGCGGCCCGCCGCGCATCGAAACCACGCCCTCCCAACTGACGGCCAGCGCAGCCAGCGCAACAACCAGAACGGCCAGAGTGGGCAGAACAAACTTCCATGAAAGCCCGTGTCCATCCAGGAAGAGCCAGCCAAGCGAGACGAACACCAGCAGGGCGGCGAAGCCTGGCGAAATAGTCAGCAGCCCGAGCAGGGCGGCCGCGGTCAAGAAAAACCTGTATCCAAAATGAGGAGATTGGGGATTCCGCAGGAGCAAAACGCCGTAAAAGCCCATCGCCAGGAGCAGGATGATGAACGGTTCCCGCATCTGTGATGCGCCCAGCAAGATGGATTCTGGCAAAAGCGTCATCACCCAGCCCACCCGGCGGGCTGCCGACTCACCCAACGCCTGCCTCGCCGCTAAAACGGCAAAGACCACGCCCAAGCCGCCCGCCAGCGCTGCCAGCGTCACCACCCAGAGCGGCTGGTGCGCGCCTGTCGGGATGACGCGATACACCAGCGCCGAAAGCGCCAGCAGGCCGCCGTATTGGTCAGATTCATACTCTCCCGAAAAGGCATCCGTCAGCGGGCGGTCGGATTGGGCCAGTTCCCAGGCGGCGGTATCGCGCCGGAAAGCATCGTAAAACAAGTAGCCGGTCTGTTGGGTTTCGGTATCATGGCCGAGGATGGGCAAGGTGTAATAGGCAAACACGCCAATCGCCAGGCGCAGGGCGAAGGCGATGAGAAAGAAGCGCAAGAGCGGACAAGGGCGAAGTTTCATAACCGCGAAAGGAGAAACGTCTCCTGAAAAACCTGGATGAGCCGAAGAAACACCCGGCTGAGCGCTCACGGCGAATCTTTATGATTGGAACAGCAACTTCTTCGCAAGGCTGTTTTCAATACCGGTTGGTATTCAGGTGGCAAATCGCAATTGCCAGGGCGTCGGCGGCGTCGTCGGGTCGGGGAATTTCGGGCAGGGTCAGCAGCACCCGTACCATCTCTTGCACCTGGCGTTTGTCAGCAGAGCCATACCCGGCTACTGCCTGCTTGACCTCGTTGGGAGTGTATTCGGCCACGTCCAGGCCGTTTTGGGCGAGGGCCAGCAGTAACACCCCGCGCGCTTGCCCAACCCCCAGGGCAGTGCTGATATTTTTTTGGAAGAACAGTTTTTCGACGGCGGCGGTTTGGGGGCGGTGGGTTTCTAACAGTTGGAGCAGTTCCCGATAGAGTAAATCCAGCCGTTCGGGGGCGGGCAGGTCTTTGGGCGTGGTGATGACGCCAAAATCGACCGCTTCGAGCGAGCCATCACGGTGCAGGCGCACCAATCCGTAGCCGGTGGTGGCGGTTCCGGGGTCGAGGCCGAGGGCGATGGTCATGGAAATTTGTAGGGGCGCGTTCGCCGCGCCCCTATCGTCTGGTTATTCTGCTTCGAGCGCCGCCAGGGCTTCCTCGGAGAGTTTCAGGTTGTGATAGACGTTCTGCACATCGTCGAGGTCTTCGATGGCTTCGACGAATTTCAGCACCTGTAGGGTTTCGTCCACGCCCAGTTCGAGGTCTTGCTTGGCAATCAGGCGCAGGCCGGCTTCTTCGGGGCTGACTTTGGCCGCGTGCAAGGCATCGGTGATGGTCTTGAACGATTCGACCGGCCCAATGATTTCGACATTTTCACCGTCTTCTTGCACATCATCGGCGCCGGCGTCGATGGCCAATTCGAAGGCTTTATCGTAAGATAACTGGCTGGCCGGGAAAGCAAAATAAGATTTGCGCTCGAACTGCCAGCCGACTGCGCCAGGTTCGGCCATGTTGCCGCCGTTCTTGTTGAACGCATGGCGCATATCGGCTACGGTGCGGTTGCGGTTGTCGGTCACGCATTCGACCATCAGGGCCGAGCCGTGCGGGCCGTAACCTTCCATGGTCAATTCTTCGAGCGCGCCGCCTTCTTTATCTTCGCCTGTTCCGCGCCGGATGGCGCGTTCGATGTTGTCTTTCGGCATGTTCCCGGCGCGCGCTTTTTCCACTGCCAGTTGCAAGCGCACATTCGAACCGATATCGCCGCCCAGGCGCGCGGCCATCACAATTTCACGCGCCAGGCGGGTAAAAATTGCGCCCCGCTTGGCATCTGCCGCGCCTTTCTTGCGGCGAATGGTAGCCCAATGGCTGTGACCAGACATAAAACCGTTCTCCTTCTTGTAAAAACCCGCTTTTGTGGGGATTTTGGTGATTGAGTGCGAGAATTATATCACACGGCCTTATGCGAAAAAGCCAACGCCCAGCGCCTTTGGCCCGGCATGAACGACAATTGCAGGCGGCAGCAGGTAGATGGGAATATCCTGGATCCCGGTACGGGCCGAGAGTTCAGCGCGCAGGGCTTCCGCTTCGTCCTCGGCATCGATGTGGATGACGCACAGGTGGGAATTCGTCCGGTCGCGCGCCTGCTCGGCGACAATCTCGATTAATCGGCCTGTGGCGCGTTTTTTGGTGCGTTCCTGGTCGAAGGGCGCGACTTGTCCCTCTTTGATTTGCAAAATCGGCTTGACCTGGAGTAATTCCCCAAGCAGGGCTTTGGCCGCGCCGATTCTGCCGCCGCGCTTGAGATATTCGAGCGTATCGAGAACGAAATAGATGTGACCGCGCGGCGCCCTTTCGGTGATACGGGCCTCGATTTCATCGGCAGTCTTGCCCGCTTTCAGCAGGTCATCGGCGAGCAGGGTGAGCGTCCCCTGGTTGCAGGCCAGCGTCTGGGTATCGATGATACGAATGTCGGCCTCAGGAAAATCGGTTTTGGCGGTTTCGACAGAGCGCACCGTGCCGCTTACTTTGGCCGAGGGCGCAATCACCAACACGGTATCGCCGTTTTTGGCCGCTTCTTCAAAGAGGGGAATGTAAAAATGCGGCGCGGGGGCCGCCGTCTTGGGGTTGACCTTCGAGGCCTTCAATTTTTGCAGGAAGGTCGCGGTGTCGATTTCGCTATCGTCGCGGTAAGAGGTTTCCCCAAAAATCACAATTTGCGGGATGACCGGGATGCCGCGCGCGCGCATGGTTTCGAGCGGAAATCCGGTCAGGGTGTCGGTCACAATTCGAATCATGGTGTCTCCTTGTCAAGGTTTAGAAGTTTTTTTCCCTCAATCAACAACTTGTCATAGCATTGTTCGAGCGCGGGGTTCGCGCCGCGCAGCCCGGCCACGACTTGCTCGGTCCACAAGAGGTATTGTTGTTTGCGTGGGAACGACCAGCGGCGCGGTGGGGAATAGAGCAAGTCATTGACGTTACTGATTTTATCGGCCAGTTTAATCAGTTTGGCCTTGAACGAGATATGCGGCGCGTGTTCGATTTGCAGTCGTTTGCGGCGCATTTTGGGCAGGGATTTATCGTCGGTCACTTCCAGCACCAGATCCAACACTTCCTCGCCAAACGCCTGCCGAATCTCAGCGGGGATGGTGTCGGTATCTTCGAGGGTGTCGTGCAGGATAGCCGCCGCCAGGGTGGCTTCATCGCGCACGCCGCCCACATCCCATAACAGGCGCGCCACCTCGATTGGGTGGTTGATGTATGGCGAGCGCGCCTGGTCCCGGCGGCGCTGGTCGCGGTGCTTGAACGCGGCAAAATGGATGACGTTCAGCAAATGACCGGTGAGTTCATCGAAGAGTCTGTCCATATTGGCCTTGAAAATGACGCTGGTGGATTTGTTCTAACACAAAAGTTTCGCGGGTCAGCCACTGATAGGTGGAACGCGGGCCGGCGCGCAGTATGGCCTGATTGACCCGCAAAGCCTCGCCAATCTCGACCCAGGCAGGTTGGAATCCCAGGTCTTTTTCGTAGTCATCGAGACGCTGTTCTGAAAATGTTGGCTCAACCTGGCACCAATAATAATACGAAGTTATCCTGAATACATCATATACGCGTTCTTTGGGAACATCGTACTCGATGACTTTGCCGAATGGCAGATCGATGCCTGTCATGTCTGCGCCAGTCTCCTCGCGGATTTCGCGGAAGAGCGCCTGGTGGTGGGTTTCGCCGGCCTGCACCCCGCCGCCGGGGAATTTATAATCCCGCAGCTCGGTGGAATAGAGCAACAACAACGCGTTCCCCTGCGCAATGATGCCGCGCGCCGCCTCGCGGGAAACCGTTTTGCCGGTAAGGGGAACGCCCGGACTGCGCATGATTTCCTTCAGCAATTCCATGACCTTTGCCCTGTTACAAATCCTTTCGGTAGACCCGGTGGGCCTTATAAAAATCTACACCCAAATCGCGCAGTTCGCGCTGCATTCGGTCGTTTTCGAGACCGATTTGCACAAGTTCGGCGTGCCGGAACTGGCCGCTTTCGCGGATAGTTTTACACATTTCGCTGAACAGGATAGCCGTGCCGCCCAGCCCGCGATACTCGCCAATCATGCCTGCGCCGTTGATGTTAATCCAGTCGGTTGTTTTCATCGCGCGCAGCAGCGCCAACCAGCCAAACGGCAGCAATTTGCCGCCCGTCTTTTGCACTGCGGCGGAAATATCGGGGTAGGCCAGCAGGAACCCCACCGGTTTCTCGCCTTTCATCACTACCTTTACCAGATTGGGGTCGGCGAACCACAACACCTGGTCGGCCATGGCCTTCACTTCGTCATCTTCGAGCGGGTATGTGCCGGTCGTGCCTTCGAGCGCGCCATTGTACAGTTCCTTCAGGCGCGGAACCAGCGCGCGCAGGTCGTTTCGCGTCTGGCAGCGGGCAATGTGGAGACCGCGCCGCTGCTGGATTTTCGCGGAAAGTTGGTGAATCCGCTCCGGGAATTCGGCCTGCGGATTCAAATACCCGGAAACGGCCTCGCTGACCATCTGAAATCCCAGCCGCTCGAGCAGCTCGGGGTAATAAGGCGGGTTGTAGGGCATCCCAAAGGCGGGACGATGCCTGAAGCCCTTCACCAGCATTCCGAAGCCGTCCAACACGGTGAAGCCTTTCGGCCCGGTCAGTTCTGTCAGACCTCGCGCACGCGCCCAGTTCGAGGCAGCCTCGAAGAGGCGGGAGGCGGCTTGGGGGTCGTTTTCGCACTCGAACAGGGTAAAAAAACCGGCGCGGGTCCCGTTATAGTCGTTGTAACGTTTGTTTTCAAGCACCGCGAGGCGGCCTGCGGGGAGTCCGTTCCGCGCGGCGAGGAAAAAGGCGGCCTGCGAATGCCGGTAAAACGGGTGACGCCCCGGTTCGAGAACCGGTCTCGCTTCTCCCTTCAAAGGCGGAACCCATTGCGGGGTGTCTTTATAGATTCGGAAGGGCAGGTTCAAGAAAGCCTGAACCTGTTTTCGGTTGGCGAGGTTGACCGGGAGGATGTCCATAGGGCGGCGCAAATTGTCAATTTGCGCTACTGCATTGATTCGGCGCGGGATTTCATTTGGGCGCGCAGGCTATGCACGTCATGGTCGATGGTGAAAAACGCGCCGAGGTAGAAAATGAAACATAACACCCAGGCGGTGATGCAAATCCACAGGATGGCAGTCTTCAAGTCGTAAGCGGTGGCAATGAGCCCGGCCAGGAACGGCGCGCTGGCCGCCCCGAAATTCTCGATGAAATATTCGACTGATTGGGCGGTGGAGCGCACTTCGGGAACGGTGACATCATAAACGGTGGCGACCACGTTGGGCGAGGAAAGCGGCATAAAAATGGCGGTGAGCGCCATGAAGACAAGGAATTGCGTGCGGTCCTCGATGGGGGTGTTGATGGCGAGGAACAGGAAGAGCGCGCCCAGGATAACGCCTGCGCTCGAGACCAGGATGCGGCCTTTGTTGGTGCGTTTGAAGAACCAGTCGCCCAACCAGCCGCCCGCAAAGTAGCCGACAGCCAGGATAAGGATGACCGGGGCCATTGTCATTAGCACGGCGTCGTTATCGTAGCCTCGTTCGCGCATCAGGTAGCCGAAAAAGAAGTAGGTGATGACGTTCCAGGGGAAGACGCCCGCGAACCCTTGCAGGAAGACGAACCACATCGTCTTTTTCTTGAAGATGTCACGCGCTTCCTGCCAGTTGAAGCGAAACTGGCTCATTTCGGTCATGCCCTCGAACTCCGGCTCGGCTTTGCCGCGCGGCATGTCCTTGACGCCAAAGTAAATCAGCACGGCAATGACCAGGCCGAGCGTGCCAGTGATGTAGAATACGCTGCGCCAGCCGCCAATCAGCGGAGCAACCATCAGCGCCAGAATCATGCCGACCAGGTAGCCAATCGGTTGGGCCAGTTGCAATAAACCGTAGACTTTGCCGCGCAGGTTGGGGCCAAAATAATCGGCCACCAGCGAGTACAGGCCGGGATAGGAGGAGTCGTCGATGCCGGTCGAGGCGCGGGTGACGAGGAACTGTGGATAGGTGCGCACGATGGCGCTCAACCAGGTGGTCGCGCCCCAGAGGAAGGAGGCCAGCGCCAGCAATTTGGCGCGCGCGCAGCGGTCATACAGGCAGCCCCAGATGGGATACAGCAAGGTGCTGACGACCAGCGCGCCGGTATTGATGAGTCCCCATTGCAGGTCGGTGATACCAAACTCCTTCATCACCGGTTCCTGCATCGAGCCAATCATCAGACGGTCGGTCTGGTGCAGGAGCATGAAAAAGAAAAATATAGCCACGACGAACCAGCGATAACGCGAGATGTTTTCTCTCATGGGCAGCCTCGTGAACGAGCAAATTGGCCTTGCAAAAGGAATCGCCTTGCTTGAAAAAGTCCTTCGACTACGCTTTTTGCAAACTTTCTCGCCGTCCCGAGCGGGTGGATGCGCGTATTTTGCGCCGCCCGTAGTCGAGGGATGCTCCGCTCAGGACTTATGCAAGGTGTCTACTTAACGATTATCCCGCAGGCTGTTTGCGCGCTTATGGCCTTGCAAAATCCTGCGGGACGTTGGTTCCATGCAAAAAGTTTACATCAAAATTGGGGGTAATTCCAGTGACAGGTGTCAGGAAATCAGGCGCATTATGCCTTAAAAAACTGGGTTTCGTACAACTCGGAGTAGATGCCGCCAATCCGCAGCAGTTCGTCATGCGTACCATATTCTTCGATGCGTCCCCGGTCGAGGACCAGAATCAGGTCGGCGGAGAGAATGGTCGAGAGGCGATGCGCAATTACAATGCTGGTGCGCCCGGCCATGACGCGCTTGAGAGCCTCCTGGATGAGGGCCTCGGACTCGCTGTCGAGGTGGCTGGTGGCTTCATCCAGAACCAGAATCTTGGGGTTTTTCAGGATGACGCGCGCCAGGGCAATCCGCTGTTTCTCACCGCCGCTCAAGCGATAGCCGCGCTCGCCGACAACCGTATCGTACCCTTCGGGCAGTCCCATGATGAAGTCGTGGATGTTGGCCGCGCGGGCCGCCGCTTCGATGTCCTCCGGCGCGGCATCCGGCCTGGAGTAGGTCAGGTTGGTGCGGATGGTATCGTGGAACAGGTAGGTCTCCTGCGTTACCATGCCAATCTGGGCCGCCAGGAAACCCAGGCTATACTCGCGCAGGTCGTGGCCGTCCAGACGGATGCTGCCGCTGGTCGGGTCATACAGGCGCGGGATGAGATAGGTGAGGGTGGTTTTGCCAGCCCCGGAGCGGCCAACCAGCGCCGCCAACTGTCCCGGCGCGGCGTGGAAGGAGATGTTCGACAGGGCGACTTCGCGCGCCTGGGTTCGGGACATAAACGAATCGTCCTCGTCCTCCTCCCAACCCTTCGCGGTTGGGGCCTTTTTTCCGTTTCCCGGCTTTTCGCTATCCCCTGAACCCTGTCCGCTAATGACCGCTTTGACATTGTCCATGCTCCCATAGCGTTTGACCTCGCTGAGGAGTTTGGATTCGTCCAGGTCATAACGGAAACTGACGTTCTCGAAGACCAGGTCGCCCATCACTTCTTCGGGCCGGTGTGGATTGGGCGTTTCGACGATGTCCTGCGGCAGGTCGATGACCTCGAAGACGCGCTCGAAACTGACCATGCTGGTACTGAACTCGACCGGCGCGCCCGCCAACCCTTGCAGCGCCCCGTAGAGTTGGCCGAGATATGCCCCAAAGGCCACAATCGTTCCAACCGTAAAGACATCCGTAATCACAAAATAGCCGCCCAGCCCGTAAACCAGCGCCGTGCCAACCGCGCTGACCAGCCCCATGATGACGAAAAAGGCCGAGCCAGTCACGGCGCGTTCGATGCCCATCTCGCGCACGCTCGCCGCGCGCTGCCTGAAGCGCTGTTCTTCCTCGCTGGCGCGCCCGAACAGTTTGACCAGCAGCGCCCCGCCGATGTTGAGGGTTTCGTTCATGTGGGCGTTCATCTGGGCGTTGACATCCATTGCGCGCCGGGCAATATCGCGCAGGCGTTCGCCCAACTTGCGGGCAGCCAGGATGAAGAGCGGCAGGATGACTACGCTGACGAGCGTCAACTGCCACTGGAGGGTGAGCATCACCGCCAGCAGCGCCGCCGCCTGGATGAGATTCGTCGCCATCCCGACGATGGTGTTGCTGATGGCGTTCTGCGCCCCGACCACGTCGTTGTTCAGGCGGCTCATTAATTCGCCGACTTTGGTATTGGTGAAAAAGCGCAGGCTCATGCGTTGCAGCCGCGAAAAAAGCGCCACGCGCAAGTCATAGATGACGCCCTCGCCCACGCTGGCGTTCAAGCGCCGCTGGAGGACGCCAATCGCGCCGCCCAAAATTGGGACGAACAGGAGCGCCAGCGCCAGCATGGTCAACTGGTCCAGGTCTTTGGCGGGCAGCACCGTGTCGATGAGATGCCGAAAAATGAGCGGAGAGACCAGCCCCAGGCCGGTACTCAGCAGAATCATGCCCAGCATCCCGGCGATGTGTCCCCAGTAAGGGCGGGCATAGGCCAGGATTCGCAGGAGCAGTTCGCGGGTCATTTTTTGGGGCTTTTCATCCCCCGAACGAACATAGGCAAACCAGCCGCCACCGTGCATGTTTTTCTCCAGATTGTGGGTTGTTTCTACCCATTTTGCCCCCACCTGCCGATTTTGGCAACCGGAGAAATGGGCAGGTTTATAAAATGCACACGGGCTGCCCTGGTCAGACAGCCCGTTTTAATCGCCTCGTCATCCTATCAGCGGCCCTGTTCCGTGCGCGAGAGCCGCCGCATGGCGATAATTTGGCGCAGGTGGTCTACTTCGTGACCAAGCAGCAGCAAAATCCAGGTCTGGTAGTTGCAGACCCCGAACAATTCGTTGGTTTCGGTTTTATGCGGGTCGTACGTGTGGCGGGTGTTCTCGATTGCGCTCTGGATTTGTTCGGTAGCGGCGGCCAGGCGGCGGCGCAACTCATCGGCTGGGATGCCTGGCCTGGCGCCTTCTCCCATCCCGCGCGCGGCCTCTACCATGTGCGGCAAGCCGCTGGTGGCAATATCGAGCAGTTTGTTGTGATAAAACCCTTGAGAGTAAATCAGGTGGGTGATAGATTCGCTAATCGACCAGAAGGGATGAACCGGCGAGGCAAAAGCAGCCTGTTCGTCAGTCAATCCTGCAATCGTCTCGGTGATACGCTCACGGGTGGCGTAGAACGTCTCGATGAGTTCGTCCAATGCAAAGCGGGTCGAGGCTTCGAGCCAGGTGATTTTTCGGGTCAATCCATCCAATAAAACCGGGGTGAGTACATCAGAATTAATCATCGCGCAGCCGCCTTCGAGCCAATTTTACATCAGGTTTGTCCAAATTAGGTCAAGCCAAACCATTGAGGAAGGCCATTTCCTCGTTGCTCAAGGCCAGGTCGGCGGCGGCCAGGTTTTCGGCCTGGTGCTGCGGGTTGAACGAGGTTGGGATGGCGATGACGCGCGGCTGCCGCGCCAGCCAGGCCAGCCCTACCTGGAAGGTCGTCAGCCCGCGCTGTTTAGCAAAGTCAACCAGTTTTTTACCCTTGAAGACGCGGCTTTTGACCGGCGAATAGGCCGTCAGCAGGATATCGTTGGCCTGGCAGTAGGCCAGCACGCCGTTTTTGACATACGAGCGGTCGGGGATGCTGTAAGGGACCTGGTTGGTCAGGAGCGGCGTTTCAGACAATGCCTGGGCTTCCTTGAGCAGTTTCAGGTTGAAGTTGCTGACGCCCAGGTGTTTGACCCTGCCCTCGCGCGCGAGCCGGTTCAAGGCGCGGAAGGTCTCCGGCAGGTTCATGTCCCGCTCCGGCCAGTGAATCAGGTACAGGTCGAGGGTGTCCATCCCCAGGCGGCGCAGGCTGTTTTCGCAGGAGCGCAGCACGTCGTCATATTTCAGGTGGCTGGGGCTGACTTTGGATGTGATAAAGACGCTCTCCCGCGTAATTCCCGCCTCGCGGACGGCGCGCCCGACCAGTTCCTCGGAATGCCCGGCGGCGTAATATTCGGCGGTGTCGAAGTGGGTATAACCCAATGCGAGCGCGGAGCGCAGGGCGGCCAGCGAGCGTTCATCCTGCGATGGGTCGGCGGTTGCCTCGCCGCCAATCGTCCAGCAGCCAAAGCCGATTTTGGGGACTGCGGCGCCGTGTACGGTTTCGAATTGCATAGATACCTCGTTGGGGGTTATTCCGGCTCGATGGAAAAATGCAACGGATAGCCCTCCAGCCCGGCGGCGAAGTGCGCCTTGTTCACCCGGCCTTGCGCCTCGCTTTTGGGAAGGGTTTGCACATAAGCGCTGCCCTTATAATGGGCGGTCAGCATGATAGTGACGGCGTCTGGCCCGGTCACAAAGAAAATCCGCTCCAGAATGTACACGACGAAATCCATCGGCGTTACGTCATCGTTGTGGATGATGACGCGATAGAGCGGCTCCAATTCCGTTTCGGGCAATTCGACGACGCGCGGGATGGCGCGTGATTGGGTCCTGGGCATAAGAAAATGATAACATAAAATGATGCCCTGATTCCAGACCCTTCAGGCAAAATGTTTACAATTTGTTCCTTGATTACCAGCCCCAAATGTTATAACATTGCGACGGCGTGAGAACTTGCCAGGATTGGCAAGTTCTCCCCGGTCATTTCCAAGGAGAAAACCATGTCCGAAACAATTTTACTCGCTGAAGAAAAGCCTCCCAGTCGACTCAAGCCCGAAAAACCCTGGCTGGTGGCCGTCCTCGCCAATATCAAGGATGATAACATTCCGCTCCCGCCGGATGTAGCCGCCGATGCCCTGGCCGATTACGACCACATCGAAACCATCGACTGCATCCGCGCCGCCATCGAGACGGACGGACACCGGACGGTCTTCCTCCAGGCCGACCGCGAACTCCCCTTTACGTTGAGAGAAATCAAACCCGATATTTGCTTCAACATCGCCGAGGGACTGGGCGGCGACGCCCGCGAAGCGCAAGTCCCGGCCCTGTTGGAGATGCTGTGCATCCCGTATACCCATTCGCGCGTGATGGCGAATGCCATTTCGCTCGATAAAACCCTCACCAAGCGCATTTGGCGCGACCGCCGCCTGCCGGTGGCTCCCTTCCAGGAATTTATTGTCGGCGATGAGCCGCTGCGCCCCGAACTGCGCTTCCCGCTCTTCGTCAAACCGGCGCGCGAAGGAACCGGCATGGGTGTCGATACCAAAGCCGTGGTCAACAACGTCATCGAACTGCGTGAGCGCGTCAATTACATTATCCAGGTATACCGTCAGCCAGCCCTGGTCGAAAGTTTCCTCTCTGGCCGCGAGTTTACCTGCGGCCTGATTGGACGCTGGGATGCCTGGAAATATTCCCGCCACCCGGAATGGTACAACGAAAAACACGGCTACCACGTCTTCCCGGTGCTGGAATTGGACAGCAGCCGCTCGGTCACGCCCGGCATTTACAGTCAGGCATCGAAATCCAAATCGGTGGGCGAGGAGGGCGCGCCCAGTTATCTTTGCCCGGCGGACATTTCCCCCGAACTCACCAAAAAACTGCAACATCTCGCGGTTCGGGCGCACATGGCGCTCAAAGCCATCGATGTCTCGCGCACCGACATCCGCCTGAACGCGCAAGGCGAACCGATGTTGATTGAAATCAACACCCTGCCCGGCCTGACGCCCGGCTATAGCGACCTGTGCCTGGAGGCTGCCGCAGAGGGAATCGCTTACGAAGACCTGATTCTCGACATCCTGTACCTGGGCGCCAGCCGCTGGGGCATGGTCGATGCGCGCGAGACGCCGCCCACCCTGCCCAAACGGACGGGCAGCCTGAAAAATAACCCGCGCCGCTAAAGCATGGTATAATACCGCCCGCTCGAAATGGAGAGGTCGCGTAGCCCGGTTTAGCGCGCACGCCTGGAGAGCGTGTTTCCCGAAAGGGAACGCGGGTTCAAATCCCGCCCTCTCCGCTAAAAAACACTCCTACTCCAGGGGTGTTTTTTGCTTTGCGGGGAACGCGCGCCCCCGTCGAGGGGACTTTTCGAATCCCGCCCTCTCCGCTAGTAGACAAACGAACACTGTGCTGAGACCACAGTCGAGTTTGTCGCCCTGATGAGTGTCCGTTCGTAATTGCCTGGCCCGCCAAGGGCGAAACAGGCTGGCAGGAAAAGATGTTCCGCAAGGCGGCAAAGATATTTCTGCCTTGTTTTCGGCAGGCGGCAAGAATCGATTACAAGCGAGCATAGATTTCTGCGCCCAATAAGGTTCGGAAGCATCCGCTCACCTTTTGCTTGACCTTGGCCGGGCGCAGGTCTCGTTCAGCCAGATTGTTGGTGAAGGATATGCCTTCAACTGACATCCTCTTTCGCCAGAGCTTTGGGCGCCAGGGCCTGCTGTTCTATCCCTTTCAACCGCCGGGTGGGGTCTTCCGTTACGAGGCTTTTCTCTACCGCAAAAGCAAAAAAAGCCTTCAGCGAAGAAATCCGCCGGTTGACGGTGGCCGGTTTGAAGTCCTTCTCGGCCTGGTTGCGCCACTCCTGCAAGTCGCGCCAGTCGGCATCGGAGGGCGAAAATGGCTCCCCGGTGGCCTGCGCGAACCAATTCATGAAATGGCGCATATCCGAAAGATGCGCCCGAATCTAGCGCGCCGAAGCATCCCGGCTTTGCAGCCAGGTTTTGAAGTTATCCAGCATCATATTATCTTGGGTAGCGTTTTGCATAAAATCACCGTTTTTGACCTGAAATCGGCCTGAAATGGGCTGTTTTAGCAATAAACGTCCCGAAGGTTGCCGGAAACAACCAAAATTTCTCGCAAAAACCTTCGGGACGGTGCTTGTAATTTTATTGCCAATAAAGTCTATTGTTATCTATTATTTTGCAACAACACAGGCTTATTTTTCTAAGTGGGTTTGAAGTATAGACAAAGTATTATGTAGTGACGAATGTTCACCGAAGTCATACTGTATCCATGTTGAAATTTTTCACAATCGCCTATATACTAATAACATCATGTTAAACATTGCGCGGGGGAATGTATTAGCCCTCAGAACAGGACAAGGCATGAAAAAACTCGAAATAACTTTGGAAATGGTTACGCCCATGTTGTTAGGTGGCGCAGAGGCCAAATCATCACCGCCCGAGTTGCGTCCGCCTGCTTTTCGGGCGGCCATGCGCTACTGGTTCCGGGCAACAGCCGGTGGCGTGATTGGCGATGCAAACCTTGATGGGTTACATCAACTCGAAACAGCAGTCTTTGGCAGCCCGGAGGTTGGATCGCCGGTTTCTATCAGCCTGGGTGGGAATTTGGCTCATTCATTACAGCCCATCTTGCCGCATGAGCCGAATAGTGGCAGGAGGGAGGCATTTAGTAGTTTCCAACAGTTCCAACTGGTAATGCGCGGGAGACCAGGGACAGATGAGTTGATTTGGGGTAATGCTTGTCGAGCGCTAAACCTGGCTCTTTTGTTTGGCGGGGTGGGGCTTCGTTCTCGGCGCGGGTTCGGCAGTTTGCGAGTTCTTGAATCATCTGATAAATCTGTACCTGTCACCCCAATTACATTTGAGAAAGACCGTTGGGCCAAGCGCACGATAGTAATTGCCCAGGCAGCTGCTGAATGGATCAGGGAATTGGCCACCCGATTGAAAATCCCGATCACTGGCTTACCAAGTTGTCCAACCAACTTTCCCTGCGCAGCCAAAGATGCCCTGGTGCGCATTGTTCCTCTGGGACAATCCAATCCTGACGAAAGCCTGAAATCCTTGATGAGTGTTATGCCCCAGGTGAACTGGTTGGGCGGAATTTCCCCACGCCAAAGTTCCCCACTTTGGATGCGCGTTTTCTGGGCCGATGACAAGTACCATTTTCTATTGTGTTTGCTCCCGTCCAAACTGGCAAGAGGTGCACAGGATTACGATGAAGTAAAAGCATTCCTGGATCGGAAATTTCCAGGGACAGATTTGTCTATTCCAGGATGGAACGTATGACAGACTCTCTCTTGATTTTTACTTTTAGCCCAGTTCAATCTTTTATTGCCGAAGCCAGGCGCGCGGCAGATTTGTATACTGGCAGCCAGATTTTGGTGGAATTATCGCGGGCTGCGGCTTCTGCAATTGGTTGGGAAAAAATCATTTACCCAGCCAGCCGCGAAGACATCCCCAACCGGCTGGTGGCAAAAATTCCGGACGATGCGGAGAGGGCAGCCAACAGAGCAAAAACGGCTTTGTTGAAGGTCTGGAACGAAATTGCCAACAGCGCAATTGGTCCCAAAAGCGATTTTGCCGCGTTAGTTCCATCCCATGACCCGGTTTGGAAGGCGATTTGGGAACGTCAGATTGCGGCGGAATATTTATGGGAAATCTTTTGGGCCAGCGTTGAAATCAGCGATGGGGCTTACCAGGCCGCCTACCTGAACGCCGAGCGCATGCTCCTGGCCCGGAAGTTCAATCGTAGCTTTGCGCAGGTGGAAGAACCAGGCTACCCAGACAGCTTGAGCGGGAAGCGCTCTGCCCTGCATACCAGCCAAAAAGACGGCAAGAGATTTTGGGAAAGCGAATCAATTGCCCGCTCCAATCTTGTTCCAGTTCAAATCCGGCCCAACGGCCAGGAACGTCTGGATGCCTTTGGGCTGGTGAAGCGGTTTAGCTACATCAGCACTCAAAAGAAGGTCGAGCCGTTTAAACACTTTCCATCCACAAGCAGCATTGCCAGCGCTGATTTCCTCGAGGCGGTTAATGAGTTACCTGCCTTGATGGGGTACCAGCGCGCTATCACCGCGCTCTTGCCAGACTACAAGTACGAAGTGCGAGAACGCGGTAAAAGCCACTGGCTTTTTGACGGCGACTTGTTCTATCCTGAGACGTTGACGACGCAACGCCTTGAGAATGACTATGGCCTTACGCTCAACGGAAATAAGCATTTGTTGACAGACGCAAACAAGCAATTGAGCCAATTATATGCAGCTGCCAGAGAGGTTAAGAAGAGCCAGAAAGATAATATCGCTTTTCGCTCCCGCCCATCGCCTTATTACGCAATTATCAAGTTAGACGGTGATGACATGGGCGACCATATCAAAGAGTGCCAAACTGCCACAGAGCATGAAACCTTTAGCCGGCAAATTGCCAATTTCTCACAGGAAGTGCAAGAAATCGTACGGCGCAATTTAGGGGCTGTTATTTACAACGGCGGCGACGATGTGTTAGCCATGACACCGCTCTCAACTGCCTTCAAAACAGCCGGTGAACTGGCCAAAGCTTTCTATAAAACCACCGAAGGTAAGGTTACGGCCTCCGCCGGAATTGCAATAACCCATCACACCTCCCCGCTTGGCGCAGCTCTGGAAGCAGCCCGCAAGGCCGAGGGGCTGGCGAAAGATGTGGACGGAAAAGATGCCGTTTGCGTGTACTTGCTGAAGCGCAGCGGCGAACCAGTACAAATGGTCACCCATTGGAACGATGAAGCCGGACTTTTATCCGTTTTGGCAGGGCATTTCGCCTCTGGCAGTTTGGCCTCGAAGTTTGTGTACGAGGTGATTACTGATGCTTATGCGGGGAGCGGTTTAGTGCTTGAGGCTCAAAAAGCGCTCCTGAAACGGTTGCTGAAGCGTCACTGTGATAAAGCCAACCAGGCCGAACTGCTTACAAAATTGGAACCCTGGTTGGGAAAAATTGGGCTGGCCGAACTGGGCAAGTGGCTGGCGCTGGCCCGCTTTGTGGCCCAGGGAGGTGATGAATGAACAACCTGTTTCTCGAAGCACAGGATGTCTGGTTGTTCCGTGATGGGCGGCCGTTTGATGCGGGGAGCGCTCATCGTGCGGAGAGTCTATTTCCGCCTTACCCATTTACAATCCAGGGGGCCATTCGCTCACACCAACTGGTGCTAAATAAGGTTGATTTAACCAACCGCGAGGCTGTGAAAGCAATGGTTGGCGAATCGGTTGCGTTTCCGGCGGTTTCGAACTTGGGCGGTTTGAAATTACACAGCACGCTGGTGGCTCGTCGGAATGAAACCGGGCAGATAGAGCGCTTGTTTCCGCTGCCAGCTGATGTTTACTGGAAAAAGGATGGCGGTGTGCAAGCCGCTCAATTGCAAGATGGAGTTTTATTGCCGGGTGCAGAGGCAGGCAAACCCACCGGGTTGCGCTGGTTGACCCAGGAAGATTTGTTGGCGTGTCTGACTGGCCACCCAATCTCAAAGGCCCAACAGGTGGATGTTTTTGAACGCGAAAATCGCTTTGGCATTGGCCGAAATGAGGCCTGGGTTGCAAAACAAGGCTTGCTTTATGAAGCTGGGTTCATCCGACCCGCTGAGGGGGTTGGCCTGCTGGTTGAAATGGAAGGGTATGCCGAATCGGACTGGCAGCAGGGGCTTTTGCAACTAGGTGGGGAAGGCCGCGCAGCGCGCTATCGCCAGGTGCAAACTGTTGCCTGGCCGGCTGTTCCGCAACCTTTGCCCGCGCGCTTCAAAATATATCTGGGTACACCTGCTTATTTCAAAAACGGTTCACAACCAACCACCTGGAGCAATTTCTTTGATGGCCAGGTGAAACTGCTGGCGACTGCAGTTCGTGGCTATGAGACCATGGGCGGCTTTGACTGGGGTAAAGATCCCGAAAGCCACGAAGCCCATCGTAGTTCGCGGCGTTTTGTGCCAGCAGGCAGTGTTTATTACTTTGAAAACCTGTCTGGGGCAACCTTGAAAACCAACTTCTTGACCGAATCTGGAGCCGAGCTTGGCTTCGGGCGGTTCATCGTCTCACCTATCCAGGAGGAATAACCATGTACGAAGCTAAATCTATGATGTTCTTATGCGTTGAAACCCCGCTCCATGCCGGAACGGGCCGCTCCCTTGGGACGGTGGATTTGCCCATCCAGCGCGAGCGCACGACAGGGTATCCAATGGTGCAGGCTAGCAGTGTCAAGGGGCGCTTGCGCGCCGAATCGAAAACCCTGGTTGGCAGTGCGGACGAGTGGCTGACGATTTTTGGTCCGGAACAGGATAGCAAGGAAGAAGGAAAACGCTCGTCCGATTTTGGGGGCGCGCTTTCCACCGGCGATGCGCGGGTGCTGCTCTTCCCGGTGCGTTCTCTCGCCGGCGTGTTCGCCTGGGTGACCAGCGTGGATGCGTTGGCGCGTTTCCAGCGTGAGGCCATTGCCCTGGAGCTGAGACTGGATGCTGGGGCAAACGGTAAATTTAGCCTGCCAGCGGCTCCGATCGGCAACCAGGCGATAATTGGACACAGCTCCGATTTGAAAGCGGATGCCACGAATGTGGTGCTGGAAGAATTCAGTTTTGCTGCGCAAAGCCAGACTTTGGATGACCTGGCAAAGTGGCTGGCGAACCATGCGTTGCCCCAAACCCCCGAATACGCCTATTGGCGTGCTAACCTGCCTAAAAAATTATGTATTTTGCCCGAGAATGCCTTCCGCGATTTTGTGCTTTACGGAACCGAAGTGCAAACCCACATCGCACTTGACCAGGATACAAAAACGGTCAAGGACGGCGCCCTGTGGACCTCGGAAAGCCTGCCGGTCGATACGGTCTTGTTTGCACCGGTGCAGGCCACCCCGCCGCGCAACCCCAGTAAGCCCGCCAGCGTGGATGAGGCCGGCAAAATCCTGAAGAAAGTGA
>DAOUAZ010000196.1:0-14107 GCA_034432975.1 Anaerolineales bacterium
TGGAATCGCTGGCCGCCAAACAGGGCGCGAAACCCGAGGAACTGCTAACCAAACCGGAAGAGCGTCACGCAGAACTTCCCGACTGGGTCGCAAAGGTCGGCGAAGAGCCTGTCGCTCCGCAGCCGCCCGCCGAGGCCTTGCCCTGGGAAACAACGGTCGAGCCGGTGGCGGAAACCCCGGCCAATGAAGCAGCCCCTTCTGCGGTGGATGACTGGTTGTCCAGCCTCGAGCAGCCCGGGCAGCAAGCCCCAACACCCATGCCCTGGGAAACGCCCGCCGAACCGGTTGCCGAAACACCCGTTGCTGATACTCCGGCGGAATCCTTCCCCTGGGAGACCCCCGCCGAGCCGCTGCCCTGGGAAACGCCCGCCGAACCGGTTGCCGAAACACCCGCCGCCGGGACACCGGCGGAATCTTTTGCTGTCGAAACGCCCGCCGCCAGCGCCGAGGCTGCGGCTGATGTGTCTGCCTGGCTGGAGAGCCTCGATGAACAGCGCCCGGCTGCGTCGCCTGTGACGGCTGAAACCGAGGAACTGCCCGATTGGCTGAAAGATATGTCGGCAGATGAGGAAGCCCCAGCCCCGGCTCCTGTTTCTGATTGGGTAGCGGCCGAGAAATTGCCTGCCAGCCAGGAAATTGTTGTCGAAACGGCGGCGCAGGCTGAAGCCGCGATGGAAGTGGAAGCGGCTCCCCAGCCGCCTCTCCGCCTGCGTTCCACCGCCTCGTTGCAAGATAAGGATGCGTCTTTCATCAGGACTGCGCGCGAATTACTGGATAAAGGCAGCCTGGATGAAGCCATGACCAGTTACACCAAACTTATCAAGAAAGGCAAACTGATCGAGGAGGTCATCGAGGATCTGAACGAAATCGTGTACCGGCATCCGGTGGATGTTATCGTCTGGCAGACGATGGGGGATGCGTACATGCGCTCGAATCGCTTGCAGGAGGCGCTGGACGCTTACACCAAAGCGGAGGAGTTGCTGCGAAGATAAGAAACGCAGCGGGGCGGGACTCTCGCAGTCTCGCCCCGTTTTTTCGATATGGTACAATCGGGCGCGTTCATTCAAAAATTCAAAAATTCGGAGGAAATGTGGAACGTTCTCTCGTGTTGGTCAAGCCCGATGGGGTGCAGCGCGGCCTGGTGGGCGAGGTGATTGCCCGCCTGGAGCGGCGCGGCCTGCGTCTCGTGGCAGCGAAGTTCATGCAGGTCAGCAAGGCCCTGGCTGAAGAACATTATGCCATTCACAAGGGCAAGCCGTTTTACGATGGCCTGATTGCGTACATCACATCTGCCCCGGTGATGGCGATGGTCTGGGAAGGGCCGAACGCTGTGGCTGCCATCCGCCAGACGATGGGCGCCACCCGCCCCTGGGAGGCCGCTCCCGGCACCATCCGGCATGATTTTGCCCTGGAAGTCGGCCGTAACCTGACGCACGCTTCCGACAGCCCCGAAAACGGCGAAAAAGAAACGGCGCTGTGGTTCAAGCCCGATGAGTTGGTCGATTGGAGCCGCGACGTCGACCGCTGGATTTTCGAGAAATAGTTCTTATGAAAAGGTGACGGTCACTTTTAAAGTGACCGTCACCTTTTTCGTTACCTACCAACCCTCGATATATGGGATCCATTCGTCATTTCCGCTCAGATGCGGCCCGAAGATATATTGGGCGCTGGCAAATGGTTCACGCGGAATCACGGGCAGGGTCATGTGAGCGTCCTCCAGCCGGCGGCCTCCTTTGAAGTGGTTGCAGGCCGGGCAGGCCGCGACCACATTCGTCCAGGTGTGCATCCCGCCCAGGTGGCGCGGCAGAACGTGGTCGATGGTCAGGTTGTTTACTTTTCGCCCACAATACTGGCAGGTATAATTGTCACGGCGAAAAACCTCGCGCCGGGTCAGTTTGACTCGTGAGCGCGGACGGTGAATCATGTTCTCGAGACGGATGACAGATGGGCGTGGGAAAGAGGCAGAGACGGTTTTAATCTCGCCGCGCCCGTTGGCAATCAGCGCGGCTTTCCCGGCGAGCATCAACCCAACAGCCCGACGCATGTTGCAAATATTAATCGGCTCGAAGTTGGCATTCAAAACCAGGACATCCATAGCGTCTCCAAAACCTGGCAAATTATACTCCAATGCGATTAAGTGAGGATTACATGAACGTTCTTATCGCTGGCGGAACTGGATTTATCGGCTCGGCGCTGACCCGCTCCCTGCTGGCGGACGGGCATGCCGTCTGGGTGCTGACCCGCAACCCGGCGCGAGCCCGGCTGGTCGAAGGAGCGCAGGCGGTTGGCTGGGATGGGCGAACGGTTGGCAACTGGCTGGATGTCTTTTCGCGGATGGATGCAGTTGTCAACCTTGTGGGAGAGAATGTCGGCCAGTGGCCCTGGACGGCGGAACGCAAGCGGCGTATCCGCAACAGCCGGGTCGACGCCGGGGCTGCGCTGGCGGGCGCCTTCGAGAGGGCATCCAGGCGTCCGGCGGTTCTCATCCAGTCTTCCGGGGTTGGATATTATGGGCCGCGCGGCAATGAGCCGGTCGATGAAAACAGCCCTGCCGGGTCGGATTTTTTCGCGTCGGTGGCATCTGAATGGGAAGCCTCTACCCGCGTCGTCGACACGCTGGGAGTCCGCCGCGTGCTCATCCGCGCCTCGCTGGTGCTAGATGCGCGAGCCGGCATCCTGCCGCTGATGGCGTTGCCCGTCAAACTGTTCGCGGGCGGGAAGCTGGGAGACGGGAGGCAGGGTGTTTCGTGGATTCACCTGGAGGACCATGTCCGCGCCATGCGTTTCCTGCTGGAAAATGGAAACGCTATTGGGGTTTTTAACCTGTCCGCGCCCAACCCGCTTTCCAATGCCGATTTCATGGCTGCCCTGGCGAAATCGCTGGGCCGCCCGTGCTGGTTCCATGTACCCGCTTTTGCGCTGCGGCTGGGGCTGGGGGAGATGAGTACGCTGCTGCTCGACGGGCAATTTGCTCTCCCTCAGCGGTTGGTCAATCTCGGTTTTGTGTTCCGGTTCGAGACGGCTCCTGAAGCCTTCCAATCCCTGTTCAGACGATAAAATATAAGTGGTAGGAACGTCCTATACTGTAAAATTGGGCAACTGGGTAAAATGGGGGCAGAGAACTTTATTGGTGAACTGCGTATATAGTGTCAACCTGCTCACCCATATCTCCAGAAATGAGCCTTGAATGCAGGTCGGAACCGTCCAAAAACTGATAAATATCTTCAACCAGTCATTCCGTGAGTTAGGGGTTTCCGTTTCACTGGAAAAACTGGAAGATTTGTCTGTGACCGTTCATCGCGCCATGACTGCCCATGCGCGACAGTTTCACACCCTCGAGCATGTCTTTACTTTTGTCGATGTCAACGACCCCATCCGCAACCTGGCCGCGCTGTACCACGACATTGTATATTTCCAGGTGGATATGGGTTTCTCTCCTCCAATCTGGGAGATGATTTCTCCTTATGTGCGCCAGTATAACGCTGCCTTTTTTGTGGCGGAAAATCTCTCGCCCGATGACCGGCAGGTTGCGCTGATTATGGATATATTCGATTTGACGCCGGGGCAAAAACTATCGTCCATTTCAGCCCTGAACGAATTCTTGAGCGCGCTGGTGATGTGCAAGCAGGTGGGGGAACTGGTTTCGGATAAAGATTTGTTGCGCATGACGCTTTGCATCGAAGCCACCATCCCATTCCGAGCATTTACATCCGATGGAAAGTCCCATTTCCAGGTTATGGAGGAAACCCTGCCGCGCATTTGCGACCGTTTTGGCATCGCGTGTTCTGAAGAGGAGCGGATTGCGGCCATCACGACCGCTGTCCTGTTTGCCAACAAAGATATCGAAAACTTTGGCGAAAGTGACCCGTCCCGCTTTCTGGATAATACCTGGAATTTGCTTCCAGAAACCAACGCAGCGCTGCGCATGCCCGATGTGTATTCCATCAGCACCTATCGCCAGGCGCTCTCGAAAATGGATGCTTTTTTCGAGAACCTTGACCCCAACACGGTGTTCAACCAGTATCGCGGGCTGCCGTCCGATGAAGAGTACCAGCAACTGACTCGCTATGCCCGCAACAACATTCGCATTGCGCGCGAGTTCCTGCGCGTCAAAATCCTTGGCACGACGATTATCGAGGCGCTCGCCAAAGCCACCGGCGGGGATGCCCCGCTCTCCCTATTCCTGGGCGACTTGCCGCGCGAGGGAACCAGCATCAAGCGGCTCGAATATTTCCTGCCGGAAATCGACTATGCTCCCTGGGTGGACCAACATTCGATTCTGTATCGCCTGCTCGAGACGGGTCGCACCAGCGATGTCGACTTCGATATGAAAAACTCACCCCTGTCGCTTTTCATCTACCGCACCATGCCGCCTGACAAAATTACGGAAGCGATGGAACGCGCAAAGGATTTTTATGCTGGGATGCTTTCTGCCCATGATTTTCTCATGCCCCTCGACCCGTTTGTCGTCCAATCGATTGCCCGCGCCAGTTCCATTATGGTCTATACCCGGCGGCAGGCCCTGCTCCAATATGCCGGGGATGGGTAACATGCCTGACCAGGAGATATTTGCTCCAGAGTTGCTCTCTCGCCGGGGAGAATGGAATGCCTGGGTCTTTGCCCTGGCGGCAACAGTGGGGCTGTTCATCATCCAAACCTGGGCGATTGTCCCTGCCTGGGTCTGGTTTTTCGTCGCCTTCCTGTATTTCTCCGCCCTTTCCATCTCGCTGGGCAATTGGGTTGACCGCCACACCCGCCTGACTCTCTTCCCTGATGGCGTTGCTTACGAAAACGGCCTGCGGCGGGCGCACCTGGAGTGGGATGAGATTGAAACGGTGCGGGTGCAGCCGGCACGCTGGGGACGAACCGCGCAGGTAATTGGAAAATCGTCTCATTTTTCATTCAACACTTTGGGCGAGGTCCAGTTTCGCGGGGAACTACGCGGTCGCACCGGTTTTGCGCGGGGTGACGCCATCCTGGATATTGTGATTCGTTCGGCAGGACTGCTCGCGGTCACGCGCCAGGAGCCTTTCACAATCTATTCGCGCGGGTAAGTTCTGATGTATAATGCGAGCATGATGACGCTAACTTACGCTTATTATTCCAGCCAAACCTAGCCCTTGTTGTGGAGAATTCGACGCGCCTGCTCCACAGCAGGCGCGTTTTTGTTGTAATCTTTTTTGGAGGACACGATGAACATCAATGAGCAGGTCGAAATTTTGATGCAAGGCACCGAATACGGTGACGAGGGGCTGCGCAAAACAATGGAGGCCGAACTCCGCCAACGGCTCATCGACGTGGAAAAAGAAGGCCGCAAGTTGAAAATCTATTGCGGCTACGACCCGCGTACCGCTGACCTGCACATCGGCCATACCGTTACCATGCGCAAACTGCGCCAATTCCAGGATTTGGGCCACGAGGTCGTCTTCCTGATTGGGACCTACACCTCGCTGATTGGCGACCCTTCGGATAAGGACAAACTGCGCCCGCTCCTGACCCAGGACGATGTAATTGAAAATGCCCGCACGTATGCAGAGCAGGCTTTCCGGGTGCTTGACCGTTCCAGGACCATCATTCGCCACAACCACGAGTGGCTCTCGCAATTGTCCTTTGCCGATTTAATCAAACTCGGCTCGAATTTCACCATCCAGCAATTCCTGACCCGCGAAGCCTTCCGCAAGCGCTGGGATGGCGAAGACGCCATTTACTTGCACGAGTTTTTCTATGCCATTATGCAGGGATATGACGCTTTTGCCCTGAAAACGGACGTGCAGGTCGGCGGCACCGACCAGCTATTCAACATCATCACCGCCGGGCGTAAGATTATGACCGCCCTGGGTGAAAAACCGAACATTGGCATTATTATGTCCATCCTGCCTGGGACGGATGGCGTGGTCAAGATGAGCAAGTCGCTTGGCAACCATATTCCGCTCAATTCTACGCCGGAGGATATGTATGGCAAGGTAATGTCCATCCCTGATGCAGCGATGGGACAATTCGCCCGGCTGGTAACGCGCTGGCTGCCCGCCGAGGTGGCCGCGTTCGAGACGGGCTTGAAGGCGGGCAGCATCCACCCACGCGATGCGAAGATGAAACTGGCCCATGAAATCACGGCCACTTACTACAGCGAATCCCAGGCCGACCAGGCCCAGGAGGCCTTTGTGCGCCTGTTCCAGCAGGGGCAGGTTCCCGCCGATATGCCGGAATACAGACTCCAGCCGGGTGAAACAGCGCTGGAGGTCCTCCTTGCGGCGGGTTTGGTGGCGAGCAAGTCGGAAGGACGCCGCATGTTCGAGCAGAGAGGTGTTAAACTCGACGGGGAGTTCCTCGAGAAGTTCGACGAGTCTTTCCCGCATCCCGGCGTTTTGCAGGTTGGCAAGCGCCGTTTCGTGCGCGTCAAATAAAAAAAGGGCGGCTCCGTTAGGAGGAGCCGCCCTGCGTTATTCCGGGTGGACGTTCAATCCGCACCAGTAACGGTGAATGAGACCGATGGCGTTGGAGAACTGGTCGTAATCGATGGCTTTGAGGATGCAGGAATTTGCGCCCAGGTCGTAGGCCTGCTGGATATCGAGCATCTCATTGGATGAGGTCAGCACCACAACCGGCAGGAGTTTGTATTTCGGATGCGTTTTCAATTGCTTGAGTACGTCAAGACCGCTGATTTTGGGAAGTTTCAGGTCGAGCAGGATGACGATGGGCGTTGGCGTGCCTTTTTCCCACTTGTCGAGATATTCGATGGCCTCTTTCCCGTCAGAAGCAATTTCCAGGTGAATGCCGGCTTCCACTTTTTGTAGAGCCCGTTTGATTAAATCAGCATCCAGAACATTGTCTTCGATGAGCAGGATGTGGCAGGAAGTGATTTTCATAAATACCCTGAGGCGAACAAAGAACCGAAAAAGCTTTGCATCACAAATTATAGCACGGCCTTGACACAATCGAGCGCGCGCGTTAGTATTTTTATATCAAACTATTGGACAACCCTTATGCCAACCCATTTTCATGGCGATACCAATGTGACGCGCGCCCTGAACACCTTCATAAAATTGACGCGCGCTACCGAGACCCTGCTCAACCGGCTCAACCAGCGCAAGACCATCCATCCACTGAGTCCCAGCCAGTTTGCTGTGCTGGAATCGCTCTATCACCTTGGCCCGCTGACTCAGGGGCAAGTCAGCGCCAAAGTGCTGAAATCCACCGGCAATATCACCCTGGTCATTGATAACCTGGAAAAGCGGGGCTTTGTTCGCCGGGCGCGGGAAACCGGAGACCGCCGGATGGTCACGATTCGTATCACCGAGTCAGGCAAAGCCCTTATTACGCAGATTTTCCCGGCGCATGCCCGGGCAATTTGCGAGGAATTGTCGGTTTTGACGGAAGAAGAACAGGAAATTCTCTCGCGCCTGTGCCTGAAATTGGGGAAATCGCAAGCAAAATGAAATTGGAATAGCCGAAATGAAAAAAGGGCGGGTTTGACCCCGCCCTTTTTGTTTAGAGGCGACAATGGGATGGCGAAGTCCCCTCGATGGGGAAACCCATGAATCAAAAAGCGGGTCAATCAGCCCGCTTTTTGGAGAGGCGACGATGGGATTCGAACCCATGTATAAGGCTTTTGCAGAGCCTTGCCTTACCACTTGGCCACGTCGCCATGTCAACCTGATGATAAATTATTTGGCTGGCCACGATGATGGCCTCTCTAATAAAACCATTTCGTGCCAGCCATTTGAGAATTTGAGCGGGCGATGGGATTCGAACCCACGACCTTCTCCTTGGCAAGGAGACGTACTACCGCTGTACTACGCCCGCGTCTTCGGTCATCGACCGAGAGTGCCGAGAGACAGAATCGAACTGACGACACCGCGATTTTCAGTCGCGTGCTCTACCAACTGAGCTATCTCGGCAGGCAGATTTGTTTGTTAAGCGGACGAGATTTTACCCGTAGACGGGGAGAATGTCAAGCATATACCTTGGCCGCACACGCCTTTCTTGAAGTCCGCAAAACAGAGCGAAAGCCTTGTCAGTGGATGCATCGAAAACACGGCGAGCGTGGGCATGATGGTCAAAGCCTTGGCTGTTCAACAGACTGATGACCAGGGTGTTGAGAATTGCCATTGCCCGGCCCATCGACTTTTTGGTCATGCGCGTCTTATCTTCTTATAGGCGGCATCGCGCCGATAGCGCCGGCCGCTTTCGATTGCCCATTCGCTTCGCGCAAGATTCAAAAGTCTTTCCGGGGCTGCGTCTTTTGCCTGTAAACTGGTCAGCCCATATTGGACTTCGGATTCCACTTTTCCCGAAGCCGGGTAAGTAACTTGAGTTTAGAGTTCATTTTGGTTCGCCCTGAAAGACAAAAAACATGGCTGATTTGGCGCGAAAAAACCAAAACCTGTACACGGATTTCACGGATTTGACGGACTGCCCCCGTAGGGGCGCACGGATTTTTCTTAAAAAATCCGTGAGATTCCGTGTAATCCGCGTAACACCTGCACTTGCAGCGCAGGCGCGAGTGTCCGTGTCCAAAAGGTTTTGATTGCAAACGAACTCTAAACTCCAGTAAATAAAGCGGCGTTCTAATTCGAAGGCTTGCCCAACATGCGGCCAAACGGAAATTCTCAGAGAGCCAGCGGCTTTTTGCGCAAAATAGGGGCAAAGGGATGATATAATCACCATGTTAAATTTTCAGGAGGCACATCCAAAGCATGGAAACAACTATCGAAATCGGTTTGATTATCACTTCCGTCACCCTGATTGCAAGCGTCATTTTGCAGAGCAAGGGCGCGGGCCTGGGCGGGCTGACCGGCGCCGAGAGCGGCACAGTCTTTTCAGCCCGGCGCGGCATCGAACGCACCCTGTTCTATGTCACCATCGGCCTGAGCGTCTTGTTTTTCGTCCTGGCGATTCTCGCCATCCTTATCTACCGTATCTAACCCGCTCCATCGACTCCTGAAAGGCCGCTTCACCTGTCCCGGCCAACGTCCCGCGTCCGTTGCGGGAAAGCGGCCCGGTCAGGGAAAGGCCTTTCTTTTTTGTCTATGATTAAGAAACTGCGCTGGCAAATCCTGGTGGTGCTGCTCACGCTGGTCGTGGTGGGCGCATTGCTCCTGACCGAAGACCCGGATGAACCGGTTTTCGCGCCCCAGCCTGCCGAAGGCGGCATCTATACCGAAGCGTTGGTCGGGTCACTCGGACGCCTGAACCCGCTGCTCGACCAGAACAACCCGGCGGATAGGGACATCGACCGCCTGATTTTTAGCAGCCTGGTCAAATTCGACGCGCGCGGCCTGCCGGTTCCCGACCTGGCGGAATCGTGGGGCGTTTCGATGGATGGCACCATCTACAACTTCTCCCTGCGCCCCGGCGCGGTCTGGCACGACGGGCAGCCGGTGACGGTGGAAGATGTCCTGTTCACCATCGACCTCATCGAAGCCGATTCATCTTTCTTCCCCGCCGATGTGCGCGAGATGTGGCGGCAGGTGCAAATTAAAGAACTGCCCGACAACAAACTTCAATTCATCCTGCCCGAACCATTCGCGCCCTTCCTCGATTACCTGACCTTCGGCATCGTGCCGCGCCACCTGCTGGAAGGCACGCCCCCCGACCAAATTCCCGCTTCGGCCTTCAACCTGGCCCCCATCGGAACCGGCCCCTACCGCTTCGAGCGGTTGATTATCGAAAACGGGCAGGTGTTGGGCGTGGAACTGCGCGCCTTCGACCGCTATTTCGGGCGCAAGGCCTACATGGAGCAGGTTATTTTCCGCTATTACCCAACCTCGGCGGCGGCGCTGGAGGCCTACCGCCAGGGACAAGTGCTGGCAATCGCCGAATTGACGATGGACGTGCTGCCGCAAGCCCTGGCCGACCCCAGCCTGAACGTCTATACCGGGCGGCTGCCTGAGTTGAGCATGGTCGTGTTCAACCTGAACAACCCCGAAGTCCCCTTCCTGCAAGACGCCAACCTGCGCCGCGCCCTCTTGATGGGCCTCAACCGCCAGCAAATTGTGGATAAATTGCTGGCCGGGCAGGCCATCCTGGCCGACGGGCCGATTTTCCCCGGAATTTGGGCGCACTATGACGGCCTCGAACATGTCATTTACGATCCTGAAGGCGCGATTTCGTTCCTGAAGAACAACAAATACGCCATCCCAGCGACCGGCGGCGAGACGCGCGCCGACCCAAACGGCAACCTTCTCCGTTTTACGATGCTGCATGCCGACGACCCGCTGCGCACGTCGATTGCCCAAATCATCCAGCAAAACTGGGCGCGGATTGGCGTGCAGGTCGACCTGGAAGCCGTGCCGTATGACGCGCTGGTCAACGAACGGCTGGCCCCGCGGAATTACCAGGCCGCGCTGGTTGACCTGAACCTGTCGCGCACGCCCGACCCCGACCCGTACCCGTTTTGGCATCAATCCGAAATCACCGGCGGACAGAATTACAGCCAGTGGAACAATCGCGCCGCCAGCGAATTCCTGGAACAGGCGCGCATCACGCCCGATTACACCGTGCGGGAGCGGTTATACCGCAACTTCCAGGTAATTTTTGCGCGTGAACTGCCGGCCCTGCCGCTCTTTTACCCGGTCTATTCGTTTGGGGCCGGGCAGCAGGTGTTGGGCGTGCAAATCCCGCCACTCTTCGATACCAGCGACCGCTTCCAAACCCTGCCGAACTGGTATCTCGTCACCCGGCGCGCGCTGGAGCCAACCAGGCAGCCATGAGCCAGCCCCAGCAGGACCGCTGGTATGTGGAAGAAGCCCTGCCGCAGTTGCAGGAGTACCTGCTTGGGGAGGAATTATACTGGGCCCTGGGCGGCAGCCTGCCGCGCCTGACGCCGGGCAATCTCCTGCTGGCGCTGAAGCGGCTGGAAGCGGTTGACCCGCATTCGGCCTGGACTCTGCGCGGGAAACTGGATTCGATTCAGGCGCAGTGGCGCAGCGCGTGGGACAAAAAAACAGCCCGCGAAACGGAAAGCAGGCTGCGGCTCTGGTCGCAATTCCTGACAGAGCAGGCCCGCGAGGAAGGCCCGCATCGCGCTCATTACGCCGCATCCGTCCGGGAGCGGGTCATCCTGCAATTATTGTCGAGCGGCAGGTCGAGTGGCGAAGCCGTATCGAGACCTGCCGCGCAGTCCCCAAAGGGAGAGACGCTGGCCGAACTGGACGCCCTGCTGCGGGCGCGCTTCCAACCGGGCGGATTCGCGTGGCAGCCGCTCTACCAGGGCGCCTTTCCTGAACGCGAATTTTGGTTTTTGTACGGCAGTTTGTAGCGCAAATTGGCAATGAGCAACCGTCCCGAAGGTTTGTAAAACGGACAAAGCCTCCCCAGGCAAACCTTCGGGACGTTCCATCTGTAAGGAGAAACGATGACCAACCCCCGCCAGGCGGCGCGCGAATACGCCCGCCAGCACCAGCAAGAATTTCTCGACCGGCTGAAAGAGTTCGTCTCGATTGCCTCGGTCTCCACCGACCCGGATGCCGGGCCCGAAATCCAACGCGCCGCCGATTGGGTGGCTGCGCGCCTGAAGGCGCTGGGCGTCGAAAATGTTGCCATCCTGCCCACTGACGGACACCCGGTCGTGGTGGGAGAGCGGCTGGTCGGGCCGGACCGACCAACCATGCTGGTCTACGGTCATTACGACGTGCAGCCCGCCGACCCGCTGGAACTGTGGCAGAGCGCTCCCTTCGAGCCGGCCGCGCGCGGCGAAGCCCTGTATGGGCGCGGCGCATCGGACATGAAGGGGCAGGTACTGGCCGTCCTAAGCGCGCTGGAAGCGGTAAAAGAGACCGGCGGCCTGCCGATTAACGTCAAATTCCTGATAGAAGGCGAGGAGGAGATTGGCTCGCCCTCGCTGGCGAAATTTATCGAGCAAAACAAAGACCTGCTGAAGGCCGATTTCTGCCTGAATCCCGATTCGGGTATGCTGGGAAAACAGTACCCGACGATTACATTCGGCCTGCGCGGGCTGGCGGCCTTCGAGTTGCGCGTGAGCGGCCCGGCCGGCGACCTGCATTCGGGCGTGTTTGGCGGGGTGGTGCATAACCCGGCGGCTGCGCTGGCCGAACTGCTGGCCGGGATGCACGATGCCAACGGGCGCGTGACCCTGCCCGGGTTTTATGACGATGTGCCAGCCCTGACCGAAGCCGAACACGCCGATTTCGCGCGCCTGCCGACCGACGAGTCCTACTATCTCGAGCAGACCGGCGTCCCAGCCCTATGGGGCGAGAAAGAGTTCCTGCCTGACGAACGCGTCGGCGCGCGCCCGACCCTGGAAGTGAACGGACTGCTTTCCGGCTTTACCGGCGCGGGCTTCAAGACCGTGCTTCCGGCCCAGGCCATGGCGAAAATCTCCTGCCGCCTGGTTCCGCGCCAGAACCCAGCCAAAGTCGCGGCGGGATTGCGCCAATACCTGGAGCAGAATGCGCCGCAGACCATCCGCTGGGAGTTGATAGAAATGGGCGGCGCTCCGGCATCGATTTCGGACGTAAACCAGCCGGGGGTCAAAGCCCTCGAAAAGGCGCTGGAGACGGTCTGGGGCGTGAAACCCTTCTTCAAGCGCGAGGGCGGCTCGGTGCCGGTCATGGCGCAGATGCAGTCCATCCTGGGCATCGAATCGGTCATCACCGGTTTCGGCCTGCCCGATGACAACCTGCACGCGCCCAACGAAAAACTGCACCTGCCGACCTGGTACAAGGGCATCGAGGCGTTGGTGGAGTTTGCGTTCAACGTGGGTGATTCGTGATTGGTAATTGGTAATTCGTGATTGTACACAGGGAAACCGGTACACATGTAAACTGGAAAACTGGCAAACCGAAAACTAATAAAGGTAAACAAGGAAACAGGGAACTATGGAAGATAGAATCATTACTTACGGCGGGCAGGCGGTTATCGAGGGCGTGTTGATGCGCGGGCAGAAAGCCCTGGCAGTTGCGATGCGCGCCCCGGATGGCGAAATCGTCGTTCACGCGGAGAAGTTATCGGGGCTGTACCAGTCGGCGGTCGCAAAAATCCCCTTCCTGCGCGGGGTTATCCTGCTTTCGGACGCGCTGGCGCTGGGGATGCGCGCCCTGACCCGCTCGGCCAACGTCCAAACTGGCGAGGACGAGAAAATCGAAGGGCCAATGCTTTACCTGACGATTGCCTTTTCGCTGACCTTTGGGATTGCGCTGTTCTTCCTGGCCCCCTATGGGATTGGCAAACTGGTCGATTGGCTGGCGGCCCTGCTCGGTGGGGGACAGGGCGGCAATGTGTGGGTCATCGCCATCGCGGAGGGCATCGCGCGGCTCATCATCGCGGTCGGCTACATCTGGGCCATCGGCAAAATGCCCGACATCCAGCGCGTTTTCCAGTATCACGGCGCAGAGCATAAGACGATTAACGCCTTCGAGGCCGGGGCCGCGTTGACGCCCGAAAGCGTCGCCAAATTCCCGCTCGAACATCCGCGCTGCGGCACATCCTTCCTGCTGACCCTCTTGATTCTCTCGATTTTCGCCTTCAGCCTGCTGCACCCGCTGGCCTGGGTCTGGCAGGTGCTGGGACGCATCCTGCTGATTCCCATCCTGGCCGGGATTGCGGTCGAGTACATCCGCTGGACGGCCAACAACCTGTCTTCCCCCTTCGTGCGCGCCATCATCCGTCCCAACTTCGCCCTGCAAGGCCTGACGACCCGCGAACCGGACGCCTCGATGCTGGAGGTGGCGATTCGCTCGTTCGAGGAGATGCGCAAGGCGGAAATTCAGTGACCAGTAACCAGTAATCAGTTTCCCCGCCGGGAAAGTATTTCATTTCGTATTCTTCGTTCGATACCCCTGCGCCGCTTTGCAGGATGGTATCGGACAGCCACAAGAGCCCTTCGTCCCGAATCAGGCGCGAAAATTCGGCGCGCAGGATGGCATGGTCGTTTTCACAAGCCTGCTTTCGGTAAAACAAAATGCGTATATTATAGACAACTCAAATAAACATCGGATAAATGGCGGTATAGCCGAATCGGTCGAGGAAGGAACTTGGGAAGGTTGTAGTTTGCAGGAAGTGTTCGAACTCGCCCGCCAAAGCAGGTAACGCGGCGAAATCGTGATTGTGGCTCACCGCTTTGCGAGCAGCCTTCCAAACATGCTCC
>DAOUAZ010000197.1:0-9793 GCA_034432975.1 Anaerolineales bacterium
GTAACTGCCTACCCTAAACAGGATAGATTTGATAAACTCCAAGCATGTCTGAAGAACAAAGAGTGATAGCAGAACTCCTGAAACAATTGGCGGCATTGGAAGCCGAGGTAGGACGCTTGGAAGCCGAGAATGCGGAGTTGTGTCGTCGCCTCGATAAGAACAGCCAGAACAGTCACAAGCCGCCAAGCAGCGATGGCTATCGCAAGAAGTCTGTTCGGCCTGCCCGCCATCGGCACGACCGCCGGGGCAGCGGGGGAAATTATCCGCGATGGTGAAACCGGTTTCCTGATTCGACCCGATGACGCCCCAACGCTGGCGGCGCGGCTGGAAAATCTCGCCGCCGACCGCGCCCTGCTCACCCGCCTGTCGCTCAACGCGCTGGAACGCTGCCGTCAGCAGCCGAAATGGAAGCAAACAGCAGGGGAAATCAGGCAGTTTTTGGTGGAGAGGATAGAAAACTGCGGAAAGTAACCGCAGAATTCAGGCTGCCAGTGCCAGCGGCTGTATTTCTTGCCTGGGACGGTTCATCGCCAAATCATAATTCGACTGCAAATTGAGCCAGAATTGAGGCGATGTCTTGAAAGCTCCCGCCAATAGCCAGGCCGTTTCTGGGGTTATGCCTCGTTTGCCGCGAATCAATTCATTAATTCTCTGCGTAGAAATTCCCAGGTGTTTCGCTAATGCAACCTGGGTAAGTCCCAAAGGGATTAAGAATTCTTCTTCCAGTACAACCCCTGGATGAGTGGGAATGCGATTTTCAGGAATCATTTTTTTACCTTTAGTGATAATCGATGACTTGAACGTCATGGGCGTTTTGGCTTTCCCAACGAAAGACAATCCGCCACTGCTTGTTAATTCGAACACTGTGGAAGCCTGCCCAATCACCGCTGAGCGATTCAAGATGATTGCCAGGCGGCGAACTCAAGTCCATCAAGTTTTGGGCCGCGTTGAGAACGTCTAACTTGACCAAGGCACGATGCAAAATATCTCTGGGGAATCGGTTAATGCGATTGGTTCGGCGTCCATGGTACAGGTCGGCGGTGGCGTCATCAGCAAAGGAGACAATCATACAGCGTATTATACGCTTTCACGGATACCGTGTAAATGGTTCTTGTTGTTCTCGTTGCAGACAAGCGATTAACCTACAACGTATCTATCTTGACAATGTCAGATTAGACATTTGTTCTACCAAAACGCCCTCACCCCGGCCCTCTCCCGGTGGGAGAGGGAGAAAATCCATTGAATATCTGGGCGTTGCCCCCTCTCCCTTTGGGAGAGGGCCAGGGTGAGGGAAATACTTACGCGAAAATGTGACATTGTCAAACTATTCAGCCGGGCGCAAAACTGCGTTATTTTCCCTCACCCCAACCCCTTGCCTTCGGCACGCTTCGCAGTCCCGGTGGGAGAGGGGCTTTCAAGCGGCGGTTTGGGAAGTCCCCTCCCCCATCGGGGGAGGGCGGAGGGTGAGGGCTGAATAGTTACCCTACAACCTTCTTTCTCAATGCCTTACGCAGATGTTCCCAAACTTCCTTCACCTGGCTGGCTTTTTCGGGTTCGACCGGGCGCGGGGTGTAGCGGGCTTCGATGAAGGCGCCGGTGAGAGCCTCGATGTCGGGTTCGGATTCGGGGAGGGCGCTGTCGAGGCGGGAGGCAAATTCGAGGGGCGTCTGCGACAGGCTGCGGGGGAGTCCGCTCTCGCCGCTGCGGCGGAGGAAGGCCTGGTAGAAGAAAAAGACTCGCTGGCGCGGGCCCAGTTTCCGCAGGTTTATCCATCCCCCAACCGCCTGCGCCAGGCTTTGGCGGGGGCGAATGCGCTCCAACCCGGCGGATACCGCGTCCACAATCCCTTTTTGGGCCGCCTGCCATGCGCCGCGCAGCCAGTCCCATAATTTGCCCAGCCAGGCCAGGCCGCGCCGCTTGCGCAGGGCAGCGATGACTTCCTCGTGCTGGCGCAGGTATTGGACGAGGGCGAACAACAGCACCGCGATAAACAATCCCCAAAACAGGAGCGATTTTGCTGCTTCGAGCCAGGGCAGGGGCGCGGAAGCCGCGTCCACCGGCGCGGGCGGCAGGAACTCCGGTTGGAACGAGGGCATTTCAGGCGTTTCGGCGGGCGGTTCGCGGCCAAACAGCATGGCAAGCAGACCGAACAGGAACAACACGACCACGACCAGCACCTGGACAAACGCAAAGAGCAAGTAGACCACCCAATCGAGCGCGTATCCGAGCGAGGCCAGCAGTCCCAGGCTGTAACTGGTCGGCAGCAGGCTGGCGAGGGAGGCCAGCAGTACCAGGAAAACCAGGCTGTAAAAGGCCCAACGTCCGACAATGGCGGTGTTGACCGGTACGCGGTTGATGCTCCAGCGGTTGTGCAGGTCGATGAATTGGGTCTGGCTAAAGAGTGCCAGGGCCAACAGGAAATACAACAGGGTACTGGCCCCGCCATTGGAGAGGGTCGGTACATCGAGGGCCGCGCCGGCCCAGTTCCCGCCGAATGCGGCGCGGAAATCGAGCCGCATGAGCGCAGTAAAGAAGACCAGCGCCGTCCCAACGCCAATCACCAGGCTCACCAGCCGCTCGCGGGGTAGACGGGTTTCGGTGGGGTTGACCGCATAGCCTTCCATGCGAATCAGTTCGGCGTCCAGGCCCATTTCGTCGAACAGACCGGCAAAGCCCAGGCTCACCAGCCAGGTCACAACGCTCATCCCGAACCCAATCAGGTACTCGGTGCTGAGGAACGAGGTCAGGAAGGCGAACCAGCCCGAGGTCAGTTCCTTGCCAAAAGCAGCCAATCCGTGCGACAGGCCAATCACAACCCGCAGCGCGACCAGCAGAATGACGACCTGCGTCCCAACCGCCTGGAACCACTCCGGCGAAAACAGGTCGATTTTTTTGAATTTGCCATAATTGTAGAGCGAATCGAGCGCCACCAGGAAGCAGAAGCCGACCAGGTACCAGGGCTGCCAGTCGGGGAAAACGCGCGTCAGCATGCTGACCAGCGTCGCAGCGGCGCAGGCCAGCATGGCCGCTGTCAGCAGAGAACTGACCAGCCGGAACGCCTTCTCGTTGGCGCGGGTTTCTGGCGTAATTTCGGAGGGTTTCATTACTTCTTCCAAATATCCAGTCCGCGTTCGTTCTGGATGGAAACGAGCGGGATACCGTACAGCCCCGCCAGGGTTTGGGTTTCGCGTGAATACGTCACCGCCCCGGCCTGGATGAGCAGCACCTCCTGGCCGGCCTTGCGCGACTGATACAACTCGCCCAGTAAGGATTCGTCCACCTGCCCGGTGATGACAATCAGGGTCGTGCCCCAGGGCAATTGGCTGCGCTGGCGTTGCAGCATGGGCAGGAAGGGCGCCTGGCGCGCCGCGCCCACCCGCGCCAGGGACTCCAGCAGGCGCATCAGGTGCGAGCCGCCTTTGCGCGGCGGCAGGGCGCGCGGCGGCTCGCCGCTCGGCAGGTCGAGTCCGTTCACCAGCAGGCCAAAGGTCTGGCGCTTTTGGGCAATCCACGAGGCCAGCGAGGCGGCAATCACAATCGCCAACTCCATCGAGTCAATCCGCTGGCGGAAGTGGTAGTCGTCCTCGTTCAGGTTCAGGCACAGCATGGTTTCGAGCGCAATCGACGGCTCGAACATCTTGACCTGCATTCGCCCGATGGCGGCGGTCGCTTTCCAGTCCACCCGGCGCAGCGAATCCCCGGCCACATAGTCGCGCTTGCCCATCACCCGGGTTGGGTCCTCGAACAGCGGCTGGGCGTGGCGCAGCGTCCCTTGCGGCGAGCGGGAGGGGATTTTTATCGAAGCGAGGGGGATGATTTTGGGATAGACGGTGAGGTACTGCGCCGGGGCATTTTTCTGCAAGGGACGATTCAGGCCGAGGATGTCTCCCGTTGAAAGCGAGAGCGGCCCCACTGGATAGTATCCGCGCTTGCGCGCCTCGAGCGTGTACCCGAACCCGGTGGTGGACTTTGGTCCCAGCGTTGTTACCCGCTCGAACGTCGGCGCGGAACTCAGGCCGACCGGCAGTCCGTCCTGGATTTCGACCCAGGGCAGCGGCAGCCAGCCCGGGTTTTTGACTTGAATCTCGATGTTGACCTTTTCCCCCAGGAAAGCGCGCTCGCTGAAGGAGCGCTCCGCTTCCAGCCGCGTGAGCGAGCGGCGAGCCCACCAGATTCCGGCTCCAAACGCGCCCACGAACAGGTAGATGAGCGTCAGCGCGAAATCATCCCGCAGCGCGGCGGCGACAAGCAGGAGGAGAATCAGGAGAGGGAGGTAAGTGCCCATTGTCGGGAGGAAAATCCGCTAATCTGCGCCTTTTCCCTCATCCCTACCCTTCTCCCGCCGGGAGAAGGGTTCAGAGTCGGGCGGCTTCCAGAGTCCCCTCCCCCCTCGGGGGAGGGCTGAATCGTTACGATTTCTCTTCCTTCGGCCAAACCGAGGTGACCAGGCCCACCCCGCGCCGCCACGAATCGCGTTCCGCGCCAAAGCCTTCGGCCTGGAAGCGGTAATCGTTCTTGCGGATAAACTCCGCCAATTCGCCGCGCAGCGATTGGACGGCCTGCAACTGAATTTCGAGCAGTTGGCGGCGCTTTTCGCCGCGCAGACGGTCATACGCCGGGGCGAAATGCCCGAAGCACAGCCCGGCGGAGGCCTTCAGCGCGGTGTGCAGTTCCGGCTGAAGGATGTGGCGGTCGAGGTCGGCCAGCAGGTAGCCCTCGGTCTCCTCGCGGAGCGCGCAGGCCTGGCATTTGCCCTTCGCCTGGGCGAGATTTTGGCCTTTTTCGAGGCTTTCCTGGGCAATGCGCAGCAAATCTTCGTAGAGAATTGCCAGGCCGAGCGATTTCCCGGCCAGTTCGTCCATCGACATGGCCGCATGTTCACGACAAAAGCCATTGCTGGCGCGAAACCGGACGCGGGAATTGTAGTCGTTGACCTGCGAATAGAAAAACTGGTCGAGGTAGCGGAGCTCCACGTCATGCGTCACACGGCAGAAGGGGCAGCCCGGTTTTCCGCAGGCAGCCAGCAGGAATTGGTAGGTCGGAGAGACGGTCATCGGGTCAGGACGCTGATGCTTTCGATGTGGTAAGTTTGCGGGAACAGGTCGAAGGGCGTGACCTGCTGCAACGTGTAGCCGTGTTCGGACATCCGCTTGATGTCGCGCGCCAGGGTGGATGGGTCACAGGAAACGTAGATAATCATCGGCGGTTGGAGCGCCATCAGCGCGTCGAGGGCGGCTTTTTCGAGACCGGCGCGGGGCGGGTCGAGCAGGACGACATCGGGCTTGACATCCAGAGCGGGCAGGGCGGCTTCGGCGGGGGCTTCGTAGAGTTCGACGTTCTCGAATTCATCCAGGTTGACCGCAAAATCGGCGCAGGCCGAGGGCGAGAGTTCGATACCAATTAATCGCTCGCAGCGCGGGGCGAGGAAGGCGGAAAAGAGGCCGACGCCGCAATAAACGTCAAGGATAGTAATTGGTAAATGGTGATTGGGGATGAGTTCAAGGACGTGATTTACCATCTTTTCCGCCATCAGTGTATTGACCTGGAAGAACGACCCGGCGGAGACTTTGAACGGGCGTCCCAGCACTTCGATGACGAGATGGTCATCCCCGGCAATGACGACGGCGTCATCTTCGGTCAGGTGAACGACCGAGAGTTCGGCTTCGATTTCGATTTCGGGCGCTTCGGGGGAATCGGATTCGAGGACGAGCAGCAACTCCTCCCCGGCGCGCAGCGAGATTCGTTCCAGCGGAGTCCCCGGCTCGAAATGCAGATTCGGCCAGAGGGCGTTGAGCGGTTCTTCGGGGAGGTGGCATTCCGATATCGGAAGCACGCCCTCACCCCTGGCCCCTCTCCCGGTGGGAGAGGGGGAGTCGGAAACACCCGCCGCAACGAATCCAAGACGGCCTTGTTCGTCCAGATGGAATTGAACATGGTTGCGGTAGTTCCATGCGGCAGGCGATGGGACAATCTTTTGCACTGGCGGGTTGGCGATTTTGCCGATGCGCGTCAGTTGGTCGCGCAGGATGTCGGTTTTGGCGGCCAGTTGGTCGGGGTAGGATAAATTTTGGTAGTGGCAGCCGCCGCAAGCCGCCCTCACCCCTTGCCCACCTGCCCCCGTCAGGGGGTCGAGAGGGGTGAAGAAGTGCTTGCACTTTGGCGCAATCCGTTTGGGGGAGGCGTGCAGCACTTCGAGCAGTTCGGCGCGGGCAAAGTGTTTACGCTCGTCCACCAGCCGGACTCGGACGGTCTCGCCGGGCAGGCCAAACGGAACGAAGACGGCGCGGCCGGCTGAGTCGTGCCCCATCGCGCCGCCGCCGTAGGTCAGGGTGGTGAGGACAAGGTCGAGCAGGGTGTCAGGCATAACTTAAACCAAAACGGAATACGGAATACGCCCTAACGCTACGTATTTCGTATTCCGTCAGGCGTATCGGTTGTCCTAGCGCAGGAAGAACGACAGCGCAACCAGGATGACGAAGAAGCTGCCGGCCAGGATGCCGATGCGCTTCAAGTCCATTTTGACCTGGCTGTAGTCGGGGTTGAATTCGACCGGGGCCGAGGACAGGTTCTTACTTTTCTTGGGCATGTTCCAACTCCTAGGGGTTCTGTAACACGGCGGACACGACAATCCGCTCGGTGTCGATGAGGTAAGGATAGCACGAAATGAGCGTGATGGTGGCATTGGGGGTGGGGGCCATCACTTCCACCCGGGTCGGCTCGACGATTTGCGTGCCGGTGACGACATAATTGTACTGGCGCTGGACGGTGTACAGGATGACGACATCGCCCGGCTGGAGTTTATCCAGTTCACGGAAGATTTCTCCGAAGATGTCATTGTGCGCCGACAGGACAATGTTGCCGTTTTCGCCCGGATTCGGGGTTCCGATATGCTGGCCGACGCCTTTCTTGAGTTGTTCCCAAGAATCGCCCTGCACAATGGGCGCGTCGACGTTGATGGCGGGAATCTGGATGCGGATGCCCTGGGCCGGGCTGGCGGTCGGAACCGGCACATTGGCAATCGACTGGGCGATGGGCCGCAAGTGCTCGGGGATTTCGGCGTCGTTGAATTGCGCGCCGTTTTCGGCATTGGGCGGTGTATGGCCAGAGGGCAGGACGACGGCGGTAATCAGCGGGGTCGGCGCGGCGGTTGGCTGTTCCATGGCGGCGGCCACTTCCTGGTTGAGGGTACGCCAGATGGAAAAAGCGTTCAGCACCACCCCAACCAGCGCCACAACTGCCAGCACTTCCACGAACAAGAGCAGGTTATCGGTCCAGGCGCGGCGGCGGCTGCGGAGCGGCGTAAACCCGGCAGGAGTCTCGACCACCTGTCCATTTTCATCGTCGTCCAGGGCTGCTTCGGACTCGGCGGCCAGGGCAATCACCCGCCCGGTGCGTTTGAACCGTTCCAACCGGTCATGGCGATTGACGCGGCGCTTGTCCAGCAACAGGCGGCGCAATTCTTCCACCGATAAATCTTCAGGTCGCTTTTCGGGCATAACAGGGTGATTATACCATTCTGAAGGGGGTGTATAATTAGAACAGAAAAGCGAACTCGACCATGTACTATCGTAGGAAGTTGTTATTGGCGCTCATCGAAGTTTTTGGCGGCAATCTGGGCAATACAGATTGCGAAAAACTTCTTTTTCGTTTTTGCCAGCAAACCGGCAAGAATTATTACGACTTTTTCCCTTATCAATACGGGCCGTTTAGTTTTGTTTCGTATTACGACAAACGACGATTGACGGAAATGGGATTGCTAAAACCTGCCAATGATTTCCAGTTGGCATCATCCCAAAATACATATTTGTCAGGTTTGAATTCGGCTGACAGGGAAGCGCTTCTCAGGCTTAAATCCAATAGATTGACGGGACAAAACCTGGTCAGGAACGTTTACAGGGAATATCCCCAGTTTGCCACGCGAAGCAAGATCGTCGCTGATTTATTCGATGCGGATGAAATTAAACAAATTCAATTTGCCTGGAATACGGACTCCGACCCTGTCATTTTCACAGCGGGTTATGAAGGTCTGACGATAGATGCCTTCCTGAACAAAATGATTGCCAGGAATGTTGCAGCGATTGTAGATGTTCGGAACAACCCACAGTCGATGAAGTTTGGTTTCTCCAAGAAAAGTTTTAGTGACTATATCGAAAAAGCAGGAATGAAATATGTACACATTCCTGAACTTGGGATTCCTTCCTCGCTGCGGAAGGGATTGGGGACAAGCGTTTCGCACAAAGCCCTGTTCGAGAAATATGAAACTGAATTACTGCCTCGACAAACGGCAGCAAAAAAACGATTATTGGATTTGATTGTCGAATATCCGCGCATCGCTTTGGTTTGTTTTGAATCTGACCACAAATGTTGTCATCGAAACATACTTGTCGAGAATCTAAAAAGGGAAAATCCGTTTATACGACCCATATTACACATCTGAACGGGGGATGGAATGCCCTATTTGCCTGATGAACTGCCAAAAGCCAGCGTCCTGATTACAGTCAAAACATATCCCCTGCCGTCGCGCAGTTATACAGAATTGGTTTGTACGGCTGGCCTGCTTAATGGGGAGAAATGGATACGCATTTATCCCATTTCTTTCCGTTTTTTACGAGATAGCGAACAACAATATCCAAAGTATTCATGGATTGAAATTGATTTGGCGCGAAACTCCAAAGATTTTAGACCTGAGAGCTGCCGCCCCAAACATGGCGTGGACGAACGAATCACCGTTTTGAACAGGATTGGAACAGACAATGAATGGGCTGCGCGCCGTAGTTATGTCCTGAAAGAAACCTTCACATCCATGAATGAATTAATCCGGCTGGCAAAGGACGAGCAAGTTAGAAAATCGCTGGCAACCTTGAAGCCGTCAAAAATCGTTGACTTTGTTGTCGAGGAAGATGAACGTGAATGGAAGCAAGAATGGCAAGACCAGCTCAAGCAATTGAACATGTTCGAATCGCCCAATCAGCAGGGCAACAAAAATCTGGTTAGAAAGTTGCCCTACAAGTTTTCATATCGATTTTTCTCCGAGGGTGACAGAGAACCACGAAAAATGATGATTGAAGATTGGGAAATCGGAGCGCTGTTTTGGAATTGCCTTTCTCGCACAGATGGGGATGAAAAAGCAGCCTGTGAACTTGTCAAACAAAAATATCTCGATGAGTTTGCCGACAAAGACATCCACCTGTTTGTTGGGACAACATTCAAGTTCCACAATGTAGCGCCAAACCCTTTTGTCATCGTCGGCGTCTTTTACCCCCCGAAAACTCCCCAACTCGCGCTTTTATAGCATTCCACAGCGAGCTAACAAGAACAATCGGCAGCCTGACAGAACAGACTGCCGATTTCGATTTTCAGATTCTACAACTTTTTACGGCTTCAGCGTCGGGACGGGCGTCCCAGGCCCGGCCACCACAATCAAGACGCTGACATAGTCCCCGAATGGCTCGCCCTTGCTGTTGAATAATCTCCAAACTCCCTTGTAGGTGCCGGGTTTGAACGGCGCGGTCAACCGCACGCTCGCGTTGACCGCGCCATTGGGCGGAACGACTTCGGGCAGCGGGCGGGTGACGCCTTGCATGACATCGCCGCTCACCCACGCAATGGTATAACCCTGGTTCCAGGCGCAGCGCCCGATATTCTGGAAGGCCCAGGTCTTCTCGAAGACCTGCCCTGGCGCGAGGATGGTTCCGTCGGGGATGTTGATATCCTCCAGGAATTTGGAATTATCGCAAAACGTTTCCACGACCGAAGTCGGCGGGACAGGGCTGGGGGTGGGAGTTTTGGTCGG
>DAOUAZ010000198.1:0-4453 GCA_034432975.1 Anaerolineales bacterium
CGCCGCACCTCGTTCCAGCGCAAGCCCGAGGTAAACAGCCAGAGCAGGGCAATACCGAAAAACGGCAGCAGGAAGCGGATGTCCCAAAACGCGAGGGTCGAAAACAGGAAGCAGAGATAGAAAATCACCCACGCGCGCGGATCGAACCACTGGATAAGGGATTTACGGGGGCGGTAACGCCAGGCGACGAGCATAGTGACCAGTTATCAGTTATCAGTTATCAGTTATCAGTGTTCAGTTATCAGTTATCAGTTATCAGTGTTCAGTTATCAGTCACCAAAAACTGATGACTGATAACTGTTTACTGACCACTGAACTACCGTCCCGATTGGCGCTGCACCGAGGAATAGGCCACCACCAGAAGCGGGACCAGGATGGCGGCGAAAATCAGGTTCGGGCCGGCGGCGGGCAGGAACTCGCCCACAATCGCGGCAGCCGGGCTGAAACCATTAATCCAGATATCTGAAATAGCCGCAAAACCGATGCCCAGGATGTTGCCCAACATGCCCCAGGTGACAGCCGCGGCGATATCGATGTTCTGTCCGAAGACAAAGCGCACCACCGCTACGAGGATGAAGCCAATCACAATGGAGAGACCGGCAAAGAGGGAAATCTGCTGGTCGCCAAAGATGCCGTTATCGACATCATAGAACAGCATATTGGCTTCGCCGCGATTCAGGAAGAACATCGCCGCCGCCAGGAAGGCCAGTGCGCCGCTGACGTACAGGACGGTGTCCATGCTCTTTTTCTTGTCGCCGAACAGCGCCACCAGGCCGGAGACGAAACCCACCAGCCCGTTGCCGATGCTCCACTGCGGCGACAGGCCAAAGCCGGTCAGCGCGTCGCCGAACATATTGCCGACCGCGCCGGTGAAAAATCCGACTACCGGGCCGAAGGCGTAGCCAAAGAACATTGGGATGGCAATCGCCGGGCGCAGCGAAACCTGGCTGAGCGACGGGACAACGAACACAGTGCCGTTGAACAGGTACGAAAAGACCGCGTAGAGCGCCGCGCCAATCGCCATGTAGACCACATGCCGCGTGCCGACTTCCCAAATCTTGTTCTCTTTGGTCAGGAAGTAGACCACGAAGGCGATCGCCACGCCCACCACCACAAAGGCGAAGCGCAGCGGCAGGGTCGCCTGGTCGACGCTGAAGTTGAACGGCCCAAGCGATTCAGTCGTCCCAAACCCGAACATGATAATGGCGAAAATCGCCAGCAGGACGACCAGCGCCCCAAGAACAGAAACGAGCCTTTTATCCATCTCATCCTCCATGAAAAGATAGTTTTTTTACCCGGCGCGCGCATCACGCTGACCGGTCGGAACCACAAGAACAAGTTCATCACTCATCATTCTGCATTCTGCATTCTTAAAACACGCTTCCCAGCGCTTCGGCGCGCAAAAAATCGCCGGTTTTGGGCAGCAGTTCCAGGTTCAAATCGAGCAGCGAACTCGGCACCACGCGGCAGGCGCGCAGCAAATCATAATCTTTCAACACATCCTCCGGGCGGCCATCGGCGCGCACCGCGCCATCGGCCACCAAAATCACCCGGTTGGCGTATATCACCGCCAAATCGACATCGTGCGTAATGAACAAAATCGCCTCGAAACCCGGCAGTTGCAAAATCGCATCCATAAAACTGATGTAGTTTTTATAGTCCTGCCCGGCGGTCGGCTCGTCCATCACCAGGATTTTCGAGCGCATCGCCAAAATCGCCGCAATCGAAACCCGCTTCTGCTGCCCAAACGAGAGCGAAAGCGGCGGGTCGTCCTCCTTGTCGGCCAGGTTGACAATCTCCAGCGAATGTTTCACCTGCTGCTCGATTTGGGCGGGCGTGTGCTTCAGGTTTTTCGGCCCAAACGCCAACTCCTCGCGCACCGTCGGCGCAAACAGCATGTGGCTGGGGCTTTGGAACACATACCCCAGCGTACTGGCAATCTCAGCCACGCTGGCGTGGTGCGTGTCCTTGCCGTTCACCAGCACCTGCCCGGCCTTCGGTTTGAGCAGGCCAATCGCATGTTTCACGAAAGTCGTTTTCCCGGCTCCGTTCGGCCCCAGCACGGCAATAATGTCTCCTTTTTTGATGTCCAAACTCATCCCGTGCAGGACTTCGCGCCCGGACTCATACCCGAAAGTGACATTTTCGAACCGCACCAGCGGGGACGCGGACTCCGCCTCGGCCTGCATCCCGGGCAAAAACATCAACTTTTCTGGCGCCTTCTCCCGCGCCGCGCGCCGGGCAATCTGCCGCGCCGGAAGTTTGACCTCGCTGACATCGACCGCCTCCGCCAGTCCCTCGGCATCGCCCAGATAGCGGATTTCGCCCTCGCTCATATACATCACCCGGCTCGGGCGGATTTTCAAAACATCCTCGACGCGGTGCTCCACCATCAGGATGGTCAATCCCTCGTCTGCCAGGCGGCGCACCATCTCCAGCGCCTCCAGCGCCGAGGCCGGATCCAAACTGGCGAGCGGCTCGTCGAGCAGCAAAAGGGAAGGCTTCATCGCCAGCACGCCCGCCAGGGCTGCCTTCTGCTTCTCGCCGCCCGAAAGGTTGAAGGTCTCCCTGTCGCGCAGGTGCGGGATTTTCAGATAGGCCAGGGCTTCCTCGGCGCGCTGCAGGATTTCGGGGCGCGGCAGGCCCATGTTTTCCAGGCCAAAGGCCACTTCATTGATGACCTTCGTGCCGAGAATCTGCCGTTCCGGGTCCTGCAAGACCGTCCCGACCATCTGCGAAATGCGCGAAAGCGGCATGGCTTCGGTGTCCTGGCCCATCACCCGGATTTTTCCGCTCAACTCGCCCTTGTACGAGCGCGGAATCAGGCCATTGATCGCCCGAATCAGCGTGGTTTTGCCGCATCCGCTCGCGCCCGCCAGCAAAACCAGTTCGCCTTTTTCAGCCGAAAAGGAAATATTATGAATGGCCGCCCCCTGCCGGTCGCGGTAGCGAAAAGAAACATTTTCAACGATGAGTGGAGTATCAGCCATCATTCAAAAACCGCTTCAAACGGGTCGCCGACTTTGGCATCCAGCCGCGCCTGGGCGCTGCCGTTGACCACCGAGACAATCAGGTTGCCGGTACTGCCTAAAAGCGCCACCAGCTCACCGGGCGCGCGTTCGCCGAAGGTATTCACCAGGCCGCGAATCTCCGCCCCGCCGACCCGCACGGTGAACCTTTCCGGCGCTTTGAGCGCGTCCGACAAGTTCTCGGCGCGAATGTTCGAGGCTACATTCCCGAAATGGTCGATGTGGATGATCTCCCCCTTCCAGCCAGATAACGTCTGTTCGGGACGAGGCAGTTCCAGCCGGATTGGGTTGTCAAAGGGCGTCCCCAGGTCATCGAGCGGGATTCCCGCTGCCAGGCGCGCCGCAACCGGGGCGAAAATATCCCGGCCGTGAAAGACATAGGAAACATTTGGGAGCCAATACTTCGGCTGGTCGAGATGGACGAAGCGGGTTTCCCAGCCTTCTTTTTCTGCCCGCTCGAGCAACAAGGTGATGGTGCCGTTATCCGGGCCGACATAAACCTGCGCGCCAATTTGGGCGGCCATCGGGCGGCGGGCCGTGCCAACACCGGGGTCAACCACCACCACATGAACAGAAAAATCGGGGAAGTAGGGCGCGGAGCGCGCCAGAATCAGGGCCGCCTCGCGGATGTTTTGCGGCGCAATCAGGTGGCTCAGGTCTGAAATTTGGGCTTCGGGCGCGATTTTCCAAATGACGCCCTTCATCACGCCCACGTTGCCATCTTTCAGGCCAAAATCGGTCATCAGTGAAATAACAGGCATAGGGTCTCCAATTCGAGGGGAATAACACCTCTATTATCCGTTGAGTTATGCTTTGATGTCAAGCGGGAAGCGGGTTTTGCGCTTGTTTGTGGCGCCAGTTTGCTGTCATGCGAACTCCTTACAAAAAAGAAAGGTGTGTCTATGTTCTGTCTACGCAATTCCGGTAAGATAAGGTCAACAAATTGAAACGTGGTCTGGGGCCCACGTTGCAGACACCGGTACACAGGAAGGGGGACTTCCGCGACCGGTGTCTGTCTTTATTTGGGCGTATTTTCGGCTCCATGCTGCTCAATCGCCAAAATTCCTTACAAAAACGCAAGGTGTGTCTACGTTCTGTCTACGGATGGTGAGTATCATAAGGTCAATAATTTCGAACGTGGACTGGGGCCCACGTTATAGACACCGGTTCAGAGAAAGGGGGCTTTCCGCAACCGGTGTCTGCTTTTAATGCAAAAACCAGGAAGCAATTGCCCCCTGGTTTTTTTAAGTTTTTCGATTAACGTCCACGCAGGAACGAAATCAGCGAGCCAAAGCCGCCAATCAGCGCCAGGAGCGTGATAACCAGTCCCATCGGCACGCCGGCTGCCCGTTCATCGGGATTCTCGTAAGTCGGGATAACCAGTGGGGCGGGGGGGGTATAAGTCGGCAGGCGGGTGGGGGTGT
>DAOUAZ010000199.1:0-4722 GCA_034432975.1 Anaerolineales bacterium
GGCTTCCAAGCGTCCTACCTCGGCTTCCAATGCCGCCAATTGTTTCAGGAGTTCTGCTATCACTCTTTGTTCTTCAGACATGCTTGGAGTTTATCAAATCTATCCTGCTTAGGGTAGGCAGTTACTTTTTCGTACCAGTCAACTTTTCCGTCTTGCGTAAGTCCTATTTAAGAAAAATCCGCGCGCTCGCAGGGCAGTCCGTCGAATCCGTGAAATCCGTGTACAGGTTTTGGGTTTTTCACGCCAAATCAGCCATGTTTTTTGTCTTTCAGGGCGAAACAAAATGAACTCTAAACTCAAGTCACTGATGAAAAACATGAGTTTTGTCCATTCCAGGCAGGCAGGGATGGCGATACAATCGGGGGATGTCACACGAACGCGATAAGAAAAGCCTGCTGGCCGTCAACCTGGGTTTGGGCGTGAACATCGTCCTGGCAGCCCTCAAAACTACCTTTGGCATCCTCGGTCACAGCCCGGCCCTGCTGGCCGAGGGCATCAACTCCACCTCGGATGTCACCTACTATGTGGTGGCGAGCATTTTCGTTCGCATGGCAAATAAACCGGCGGACGACGAACACCCCTACGGACACCGGCAACTGGAGAGCATCGCCGCGCTCATCGTCGGTTCGTTCATCGTCACGACCGCTGTGGCCGTCTTCTGGGGTTCGATTGACAAGATGTGGGACATCCTCACCGGCAGCGAGGCCTCGCGCGGCGCGTTGGATGTTGCCCTGTGGATTGCGCTCCTGACGGTGGTTATCAAGCTGGGCCTGACCGTTTATGTCCGCAAATTGGGCAGGGAAACCAAAAACCCGGTGGTGGACGCGCTGGCCTATGACCATCGCAACGACCTGTTTTCTGCCTCCGCCGCCTCGATTGGCATTTTCCTCGGTCAGCGCGGCCTGCCCTGGGTCGACCCGCTGGCGGGCGCATTGGTGGCCCTGCTCATCCTGCGCACCGGTATTTATATCCTGCGCGAATCGTCCGTCGACCTGATGGACGCCGTTCCCAGCCGCGAACTGGCGGAGCAAACCTGCCAGTTGCTGCAAAACGTTCCCGGCGTGTTGCAATTGGAAGAGATGCAGGCGCATCGCTTTGGCCCGCACATTGTCGTCAACCTGACCATCGGCGTGGATGGAAACCTGAGCGTGCGCGAGGGCAACCGGATTGCCCACCAGGTCGAAGCGCTGGTTCGCAAGGGACTATCCAATGTCAGCCGGGTGCATGTCCATTACCACCCGGCCAAGCCCGGCGAGCCGATGACGGTGGATGACCTCCTGGCCGAATCGCGCAAGCCGGTTCTCGAATTGGAAGAGAAGATTTCTTAACGAAGAACCCCCTCCACCAGCGCAGCAATATCCGCGCTGGCTTGGCTTAAATCCAGCCAGGCCAGGAACTCGAGATTGCCCTTCGGCCCCTGCAGCGGCGATTTGACCAACCCCCTGACTCCGAATCCCGTTTCGATAGCAAACCCCAGCACCTCGCGCAGCACCCGCCGATGCACCGCCGGGTCGCGGATGACGCCCTCGCCCCGAGCGGTATCTTTACGCCCGGCCTCGAACTGGGGTTTGATGAGGGTAATCACTCCCTCACCCCTGCGCCCCTCTCCCGCCGGGAGAGGGGATGGGGGTGAGGGAAGCAGCCACCCCTTCATCACCGGCAGCAATATTTTCAGCGAAATAAACGACGCGTCGCACACGACCAACTGCACCGGCTCTGGCAGGGATTCGACATAGCGGGCGTTGGTCTCCTCCATCACCACCACGCGCGGGTCGTTGCGCAGTTTCCAGTGCAAAATCCCCTTCCCCACATCAATCGCATATACTTTTGCCGCGCCGTGTTGCAGCAGGCAATCGGTAAATCCGCCCGTCGAAGCGCCGACATCCGCCGCCGTGACCCCGGCTGCCTTAACGGGAAACGCTTCCAGCGCGCCCAGCAGTTTTTCCCCGCCGCGCGAGACGAATCGCGGGCCAGAATCGATCGTCAAAACAACGGATTCATCGCACGCCGCCGAGGCCCTATCCACCACCTGCCCATCGACGCGCGCCTGCCCGGCCATGATAACGGCCTGGGCCCTGGCGCGGCTTTCGGCCAATCCACGTTCCACAAGCAATACATCCAGGCGAATCTTTGGCATGTGAGCATTCTACCACCTCGGCAGTCATCACTCATCATTCATCATTCATCATTCTGCATTAAAATATCCCCATGTTCAAAGCCCTCCTCAAAACCATGCGCCCCCGCCAGTGGACGAAAAACGGCTTCGTCTTCTTCGCGCTCATCTTCGACAAGCAACTCTTCCAACTCGAAGCCTTCCTGCGCACGCTCGGCGGATTTGCCCTGTTCTGCCTGATTTCCAGCGTCGTTTACATCATCAACGATATCGCCGACATCGAGGCCGACCGCAAACATCCCGAAAAGAAAAAACGCCCCCTGCCCTCCGGCAAACTGCCTGTCAGGGTCGCCTGGGCCGCCGCCATCGGGCTGACGGTCATCGTCCTGCCGTTGGGCTGGCTGCTCTCCCCGGCCTTCGCGGGCGTCCTGGCGGCCTATCTCGTCCTCAACCTGGCCTATTCCAAGTGGCTCAAGCACATCCCGATTGTGGATGTGCTGGTCATTGCCGCCGGGTTCGTGCTGCGCGTCCACAGCGGCGTAACGCTCATCGAAGTCGAACGCTTCTCGCCCTGGCTGTACGTCGTCACCACCCTCGGCTCGCTCTACCTGGGCTTTGGCAAACGCCGCGCCGAACTCTCCCTGCTCGACCGGGGCGCGGGTTCGCACCGCCGCGTGCTCGACGGCTATACCATCCCGCTACTCGACCAATACGTGACCATCGTCTCGGCAGCCACCATCCTGGCCTACTCGCTCTACACCTTCTCGGCCCCCAACCTGCCCGAAAACCACAGCATGATGTTGAGCATCCCCTTTGTGGTTTACATCATCTTCCGTTACCTGTATCTCATCCAGGTCACGCACGAGGCCGGTTCACCCGAAGAAGTGCTGCTCAAAGACGCCCCCATCCAGGCCGCCATCGTGCTGCTTGGCCTGACCGTGCTGGCCGTGTTTTATCTGGCATGACCATCGCCTCCGCGCCCGGCAAAGTCATCCTGTTTGGCGAACATGCCGTCGTGTATGGCCGCCCGGCGCTGGCTGTGCCGGTGACGCAGGTTCATGCGGATGTGGAAGTGGAAGATTCACCTGCGCCCGGAATTTGGGTGGACGCCCCGGACATTTCCCTGCGCTGCGAGATTTCCTCGCTGCCAGCCACCCACGCGCTGCGCACCGTAATCGAAAGCGTGTTTCGCGCCCTGGGCATTTCATCTCCCCCCCCGCTGCACATTCGCATCACCTCCACCATCCCGGTTGCATCCGGCCTCGGCTCCGGCGCTGCCGTGAGCGTTGCACTCATCCGGGCGATGTCGTCAGCGGTCAACCGTCCATTGCCCGACGAGCAGGTCAACGCCCTGGCCTACGAGACCGAAAAACTGCATCACGGCACGCCCTCCGGCATCGACAACACCGTCATCACCTACGCCAAACCGGTTTATTTCATAAAACATCCCCCCTCTCCTGGCAGGAGAGGGGCTGGGGGTGAGGTCCAAACCTTCAGCGTCACCCGCCCCTTTACGCTCGTCATCGCCGATACGGGCGTCCCAGCCCCCACGAAAGAATCCGTCGGCGATGTGCGCAAACTGTGGCAGGCCGATACAAGCAAATGGGAAGCGGTTTTTGACAAAGTCGGGGAAATTGTTCAATCGGCGCGAAAGGCGATTGAAACCGGCAAAACTGACCGACTCGGCCCGCTCATGGACGCCAACCATGCCCTCTTGCAGCGAATGACCGTTTCCTCGCCGGAACTCGACCGGCTGGTATTGGCGGCGCGAGAAGCCGGGGCCTTGGGCGCCAAATTATCGGGAGGCGGGCGCGGCGGGAACATGCTCGCGCTGGTCGAACCAACAGATGCCGAACATGCCGCCTCCGCCTTGCGCGCCGCCGGGGCGAAAAACACCATCATCACTACAATTGAGGAGAAACCATGAGCGAACTCCCCCCCGGCCTGAAAGCCGAAACCGAAATCACCGTCAGCGAGGCCGATACCGCCGCGCGCTGGGGCAGCGGCCTGGTCCCCGTTTACAGCACGCCCGCCCTGGTCGGCCAGATGGAAAACACCGCCGTCGTGGCCCTGGCCGGGCATTTACCCGCCGGACAGACCACCGTCGGCAGACGCATTGATATTCGCCACCTGGCCCCCACCCCGGTCGGCATGAAAGTCCGGGCGGTGGCGGAACTGGCCGCGGTCGAGGGGCGCAAACTGGTGTTCAAAATCGAAGCCTGGGACGCGGTCGAAAAGGTCGGCGAGGCGCTGCACGAGCGTTTTGTCATCGACGAGGCCAAATTCATGGCGCGGGCGCAGGGCAAAGAAACTCGCCCATAACGCGGAATTCAGAAATCTACACCTGGTTCAATGGTGACTTGTATTTGCCGCAAGCGCAGGTTTCAGCAAACCCGAATGGAAAGCCGACTCGCTAACCAGTCAACCTGAATTTTCGGGCCGCCGCGAGTATCTCCGGCTCGGTTTCGTCATCGAGTCGCGTAACTGCCCGCCCTCACCCCGCTGCGCGGGGCTTCCCCCGGCCCCTTCTCCCAGTGGGAGAGGGGAGAAAACAGAGAGGATTTTGTCGCTTTCGGCAAGAAAATCCGTTTCGTATGTCCGTTTCCATC
>DAOUAZ010000200.1:0-6833 GCA_034432975.1 Anaerolineales bacterium
GCCAGCAGCAACGAAAAATCGATAATCCCGAAGATAATCATCAGGAAGATGGGAAAGGTGACCGCAAACTCGACCGCCGCCTGCGACGCGCGCCGCCGGGCGAAGATGGGTTCGTGGGGAGGGGATGGTGAAAATTGGTTCATAAGGCACTCTTCCTGTGATTATCGGTCATTGGCTTTAATGTTACCTGCGTACTTGTTTACCTGCTTACTGCCTTGCTTACTTGGTCAACTTGGTGGTCAACTTGTTGTAAATATCCAGGAACACGCGCTCCAGTTTGTCGGGGTCATTGCCGATGTCGTAGAACGTGCCGGCGAAGTTGGCCGCGCCTGGTTCGCCGTCGTAATTTTGCACTTTATTGGCCGCGCCAATTGCCAAATAGCCCATAAATTCCTGGCCGGTGGAGCAGGCTGGGATGGGGGCGGGAATGTTGAATGGGGTTTCAGAAAGATTTTTGCGATACTTATAGGTGGTGCTGGCCGGGATGCAGTTGGCGCTTGCCTGGCCGCTGCCATCATCGCGGGTGTACAGGTCATCGCCAAAGCCAATCGCGAAGGTGAAGACCGAGTTCATGGCAACAATATCAGCCACGTGGCGGCCAAAGTCATCCGGGTCGTATTTTGGGTCGCCTTTCATGTTCCGGAGGTAAGGGTTCTTGTCCCGGCAGGCGGGGAAACGCCCCCAGGTGTAAGGAGGGCAAATCGAGCCGTCTTTATCATAACCGGCGTTGGCGCGCCCATCCGAAACCACAATAACCACCCAAACCGATTCTTTACGCACTGTTGGCACGAAGGGCAGGTACGGCCTGATGTCAAAATATGGAGGGTCGCCCGGCTTCGGAGGTTCTTCAGGAGGAGCGAAACCTTGCAACGAATGAAGCCCCATGGCCAGCCCGCCGCCGACATTGGTCAGGGTGCAGCGCGAAATATCCAACGGACTGTTATCCTGGTTGGGGATGTTGGTGTTGGGGCAATCGACGTCGTAATAATAGGGCGTGCCGGTTTCGTTGCCAATCGCATAGACGCTGCACGGGTCTTTGCTGGGGTCGTTGGGATACTTTGGCGCAGCCAGCGGGTCCCAATAATTCGGGTCGCCTGGGAAAATCTCTAAGCCTGTATAGGGGTCGATTTTCGCGCTTTTGTCGCCCAGGGTCCAGGGGCATTTGCCGGAGCCTTCATAGACTTTCATGTGTTTAATCGCATCCACCACGGTCTGCCGGGCTGCGTTCGGATTGGATTCGACGTTCCCATACAGAGGAATGCCTGAGTGTGCCACCCCTCCTATGGTTTCGCCAACATGCGCCATCTGGTTGAACACGACCACGCCCACCCGGTCGTACTCGAAGTTCATGCGGTTGACGAAGTTAATCGAGGCCCATTTAATCGATTCGAAGGGATGGCACTCGCCGGGCAGCCCATCCGGCCCTTTGGTATGCGGACGGTCATACGAAGGGGTGGCTGTGCTGGTGCCGAAGGGGTCCATCGCGTTGCAAATCAGCGGGTCGGCGACGTTCAAGCCTTCATCTCTAGGCGCATCGAAGGCCATGGTGGGCGAGTTGTCCAGAACCAACATGACGTCCAGCGAAGCGGCCTCGGAGATGGCTTTGACCTCGATCGGGGCGGTTTTAACCCCGACCACCGAAAGGAAGTAAAGCGGCACATTCTGTTCGACAATCACCCGCGCCAGTTTGCGCTTCGGCGTGGTGCAAAGTTCCGGGTCGCCGGGGGCGTTTTCGCAGGTATGAACTTCGATTGAGAGTGCGTTCGTGTCATCGATGTTGTTCAGTTTAAGCAATTGCCTTGCTGCCGCTTCCATTTCGGTAATTGTGTAGTTGCGTTTGAACTCACCGGTGGCGGCCAGGGCGGCGGCATCCACGGCCCGGTTCAGGCGCGAATAGGCGACGAACACCAGCCCCAGGTCGATGGCCAGCCCAATCACGGCCACCAGGCCGATGAAAATCAGGCCCATGATGACCAGGATTTGGCCTTTTTCGCGTTTCTGGAGCAAGGATTTAATGTTCTTTTTCATGGCATACCTTTTAAGGCCGGGGGGTTGGCGTCGGCTCGGCAGCCGAGAGCGGCATGATGGCAAAGACGCGGAACGGAAGTAACCCGCCGGCATTCTCGAATGGGTCCATCCAGGGCAGGTTCAACAACTGACGGTAGCTGTAATAAATTTCGATAACCACCAGCCCGGTGTTGGGCGCGGCGGGGTCCAGGCGGGCGGCCAGTTGCGCAGGCGTGAACTGGGTGCTGCGGTAATTAGGGAATACCTTGTGTACAGGGTCGAAAACCAGTTTTGGGGTTTGGCCCTTTGTTACGGTATATACGGAAATGATGATATTGTCACAAGGGTCCCTGGCGGGGTTATCGCAGGTGGGGTCCAGTTCCAGCGGCAACAGGGCGTTTCGCACAATTTTTGGCACGCCGCTCTCATCGTTGAAGAACTTGGCCGAGTCGGCAATCGGGTCGGCCACTGCGGCTTCGCGCGCTCCGGTGCGGGCCGCATCCTGTATAGCAATGTAAGTGTTCAGCAGCACCCCGAACTCCACCATGGCGGTCAGCAAGAGCAAAAGCAGCGAAAGCACCAGGGTCAACTCGACCGCGCTCTGGGCTTTGCTCTTTGTACCGGACTTGATTTTTTGCTTCCAAACCATCATGTTATGACTCCAAAACCGTAACGCGGAACTGGTTCCGCCAAAGGCGGTCTGAATGCCGCAGGGTAATCCGAAAAAACACCTTAAAACAGGCAACAGGCAATCTTCGCCTTCTTTCAGTTTACCCGGTTCACCTTGCTTAACAATCCTACCTCGGTACTACTGCGCTACCTTCCTGACAGAACTGTTAATACTTGTGGCGTGTAGAGAATGAGGAACGCTCCAAAAACCAGGTAGGGGCCATACGCGGTGAAGACGGTCATCGTCTGGTAGCGTTTGGTCAACACCAGCGCGAAGATGAGCAGCAGGCTGACCAGCCCGCCCGCCAGCACGCCAAACAAGAGGCCGAACATAATGCGCGGCCAGCCGAGCAGCAGCCCCAGCACGGTGGCGAGGTAGACATCGCCCAGGCCGAGGGCTTCCTCGCCGTCATCCAGGCCGCGTTTGCGGGCGCGATAGCGGGCAAACAGGATGCCGAGCAGGTAGAAGAGTCCCATTACGCCCAGGCCGCCCAGGCCGCCAATCAGGGTGCTTGCCAGGCCATGCAGGAAGATGCCGACTCCCAGCCCGAGCACGGCCCCGGTCAGGACGGTGGTCATCATAATGTAGCGGTGCTCGAAGTCGATGATGACCACGACGGCGAAATAGACCAGCACCAGCATCCCCAGCCAGTAGCCCAGCCGGGCAGGCGGCGAGAGCCATATCCAGGACGAAAGGGCAATTCCCAGCGCCAGGGTCAGGAAGGTCCGCCACGAGCGGCGCCTGCCGCAATGCGGGCAGGCTGCAAGTGTGAGATAATTCGCCCAGGTCAATCCATTTTTGCAATGCTGGCAGGCGGGGCGTCCCGGACGTTCCCCATGAGGCAGCGTATCAGCCAGGTAGTTGACCAGCGCGGCGGTCAGAAATCCGACAATTGCGGCAAAAATTAAATCCATATTCAAGATTATACCAACTCCCTGCCCAACCCAATTGCGCCTAGTCAGAATTCTGCTTGGCGAAAGGGCATTCTCGGCTTACAATCACGTTACAACTCAGGAGAATCGGTGAAAAAATGGAAAAGTTTATTATCGAAGGAGGGGTTTCCCTCAGCGGGGAAGTGACTCCCTCCGGGAACAAGAATGCCGCCCTGCCCCTGCTGGCGGCCTGCCTGCTGACCGAGGAGCCGGTTACGCTCCATAACGTTCCACAAATCCGGGATGTGAACGACATGCGCCGGATGTTAGAGAGTCTCGGCGTGGAAGTGACCGACCTGGGGAACCGCGCCTGGCGGGTCTGCGCCCAAAACGTGCGCCCCGCCGACCTGGACCCCGACCTCTCGCGCCGCATCCGCGCTTCGATTTTGCTGGCCGGGCCAATGACTGCCCGCGCCGGGGGGGTGAAACTGCCCCCGCCCGGTGGGGATGTAATTGGCCGCCGCCGCGTCGATACCCATATCTGGGCGCTGCGCCACATGGGCGCGGAAGTGACTTACGACCGCGCGTTCGAATTCAAGGCCAACCGCCTGAAAGGGGCCGATATCCTGCTGGATGAAGCCTCCGTCACCGGCACCGAGAATGCCGTGATGGCCGCTTCGCTCGCCCAAGGAAAGGTCATCTTGCGCAACGCCGCCTCCGAGCCGCACGTTCAGGAATTGTGTCACCTGTTGAATGCGATGGGCGCGAAAATCGAGGGAATTGGCTCGAATACGCTCCACATCCAGGGTGTCGACCGGCTGCATGGCGCGGAATTTACCATCGGCGCGGACTATCTCGAAGTGGTCAGTTTCATCGGCGCGGCCGTGATGACGCGCGGCAGCGTCCGCATCCGCAATGCCGGGCCGCAGTACCTGGACATGATTCGGATTGTGTTCAACCGCCTGGGCGTGGATTGGGTTGTCGAGGGGAACGACATCATCATCCCCGCCGAGCAGCGCCTGGAGGTGGAACCCGACCTGGGCAACGCCATCCCCGAAATCAAGACCAACATCTGGCCGGCCTTCCCCACCGATTTGATGAGCATCGCCATTGCCGTGGCGACCCAATCGCGCGGCAGCGTCCTGTTCCACGATTGGATGTATCCCAGCCGGATGTTTTTCACTGATAAACTGGTCAGCATGGGCGCGCAAATCGTATTGTGCGACCCGCACCGCTGCATCATCACCGGCCCCTCGAAACTGTACGGCGAAAAAGTGGAGAGTCCCGACATCCGGGCCGGGATGACGCTTGTCCTGGCTGCCCTGGCCGCCCAGGGGACTTCGGTCATCCGCAACGTCGGTCAAATCGACCGGGGCTATGAAGCGGTCGATGCCAAACTGCGCTCGCTCGGCGCGAAAATCGAGCGGCAGAAGGAACAATAATAAACGTCCCGAAGGTTTGCTGGTTTTCCCAGACGATTTTTATGGAAACCTTCGGGACGGTATTGAACACAATTGGAGAATTCATGAAATCTGACCTCGATGCCCTGATGCAAGTCCGTAACCTTGATGCCATTCTCGTCTTTGGCGCGGCCCAAAACAACCCGCCCATGACTTACCTGACCGGCGGCGGGCATGTCAACGGCGCGACGCTCATCAAAAAGCGCGGCGAAAAAGCCGTTTTGTTTTGCAACGCAATGGAACGCGAAGAAGCCGCCAAGAGCGGGCTGGAAGTTCATCTTTATGATGAGTATCCCTGGCAGGAGATGCTCAAGCAGGCGGGCGGCGATACGTCCCTGATGAGCGCGATGCGCCTGCGCAGCATTTTCAAGGATTTGGGCGTCAGTGGGCGCGTCGGCATCTACGGTCAGGCGGAATTCGGCGCCCTGTTCGCGGCTGTATCCCATTTCCAAAGGCTGATGCCCGAAGTGGAATTGGTCGGCGAATCGCGCGAGAACTCGTTATTTATGTTTGCCATGGAGACCAAAGACGAAACCGAAGTGGCGCGCATCCGGCGGATGGGGAAAATCACGACCGAGGTGGTCGGCCTGACCCGCGATTTCCTGACTGGTTGCGCTGTCCGTGACGATGAAGTGTTACTGGCTGAAAACGGCTCCCCGCTGACGATTGGCGACACGAAAGGCAAAATCAACCTGTGGCTGGCCGAACGCGGCGCGGAACCGCGCGAGGGCTTCATCTTCGCCATCGGGCGTGATGCCGGTATCCCGCATTCCTCCGGCAACCCGGCGGATTTGTTGCGCCTCGGGCAAACCATCGTTTTCGATATTTACCCCGCCGAGATGGGCGGCGGCTACTTCTACGATTTCACCCGCACCTGGAGCCTGGGATACGCCACTCCCGAAGCGGAGAAACTCTACGAGCAGGTGCGCGCTGTTTACAATCGCGTTGTCGAAAACCTCGACCTGAATGCCAATTTCAAGGATTACCAGATTCTAACCTGTGAGCTGTTCGAAAAAGACGGCCACAAAACCCTGCGCTCTGCCCAGGCCCCGCTCGAAGGCTATGTTCACTCGCTGGGTCACGGCGTCGGCCTGAACATTCACGAACGCCCCGCCAGCGGGCTGACCACTTCCGACGACAACCTGCTCAAACCCGGCGTAGTCATCACCATCGAACCGGGGCTGTACTATCCCGAACAGGGCATGGGCTTCCGCATCGAAGACACCTACTGGGTGCGCCCGGACGGGAAGATTGAACTGCTGGCAGAATACCCGTATGATTTTGTTTTGCCTATGAGAAAGCGGTCGAAATAGTTGTCCGAAATGCTCCTCCCCCCATTTTCGGTTTATGGCTCTACCGTTTTTAACTTGAGTTTAGAGTTCAACTTGGGTCAAACCCTTTTGGTACACGGAATACACGGATTATACGGAATCTCACGGATCTTGTAGTGGTCACGAAAAGGATGAACGCCAGGCCTAAATCGTTCACAAAAACCTATACACGGATTTGACGGATTATACGGATATAACCCATGAGTCTTCTGCAAAAAGCCGAACTTTAACAACCAACAACCAGGGTATGCGCCGGTCGAGGGCCTGGCCAGCTCACCAGGAAGCGTCCGAGAGCAGCAAAAAGAGAATTCTGAGAGGCCCCTTGCTGGTCTTTTTCATTCAGGATGGCCTGCGCCGCCTTGATTTTAGCAACTGAGTAACGCTGAATTCGCCGCGCATTGGTCATGGCGGCCGAACCGATCATCATACAAGCCACGCGGAACTTGCCGCGCGCCGGCAGCTTGCCTGCCGGAAAGGGGTGCTTGAGCGAGCG
>DAOUAZ010000201.1:0-5726 GCA_034432975.1 Anaerolineales bacterium
TACGGCGAAGACCCGCTCGGCAAAATCCGCGTCAGTACCCAGGGGATTGCTCAAATCGGACAGGAAATCGCCAGTTTGAACCTCCCCACCCTGGCCGTTATGGAAGGCGGCTACAACAATGCCGCCTTGGGAACGAATGTTGTCACTTTTTTGGATGCTTTCCACTAAAAAGCGGCCCTATCCTGCGCGCAGGATTCCGCGGCGTTGAAGCGCAACTTAAAACGTTTGCGCGGCAGTTACACTGCCACGCTTTTTAGTTACTGCGCATCCGCTGGGCGTCAAGCACATTTGCCAGGTTTTCCATGCGGGTCAGCACCCGGCTCAGGTGGGCAATGTCGCGCACCTCCACCACCAGGCGGATGTCGGCGGTGTCGGCTTTTTCGTGGGCGTGGTCGACCTTCACCTTGACATCCACAATGTTGACGCCCTCACCGTTGAGCAGGTTCGAGATGTCGCCCATCAGCCCCTGCCGGTCGAAGGCCGTCACGCGGATGGGGACGGGATAAGTATTGGTCGGTTTTCCCCAACTGACTTTCACCAGGCGTTCTTTTTCATTGACGGTGGCCCGCAGCACGTTCGGGCAATCCTGGCGATGGATGGTCGCGCCGCGTCCGCGCGTGATGTACCCGACAATCGGGTCGCCGGGGGTGGGGTTGCAGCATTTGGCCGTCGCAGTCAAAAGACCGCGCAGCCCAACCACCGAAACGGCCTCCGAGGAAGTCGTTTCGGCCTTAGGCGCAGATACTACCAATTCGTCGGGCGTCTCCTGTTCCGAAATCAGGCTGATGATGCGGCCCATCGGCAGGTCGCCGCAGCCCAGGTCGACGAACATCTCGTCGGGATTTTTATATTCCAGTTGGCGGGCCAGCGTTTCGAGGTTGAGTTCGCCCAGCCCCAGGCGGCGGAATTCGCGTTCGAGCATCGCGCGTCCCTGGGCCAGGTTCTGCTCACGGTCCTGTTTCTTGAACCACAGCCGGATTTTGGAGCGCGCCCGCTGGGTTTTGACCAGGCCCAGCGAGGTGTTGAGCCAATCGCGGCTGGGACCGCCCTGCTTGGAGGTCAGGATTTCGACTCGTTGGCCGGTTTTCAAGACGTAATCGAGCGTCACCAGTTTGCCATCCACTTTTGCCCCCCGGCAGTGGTGGCCGACATCGGTGTGGACGTGGTAGGCAAAATCAATCGGGGTCGAACCCGCCGGGAGGTCGATGATGTCACCCTTGGGGGTGAAAACATAGACGCGGTCCTCGAACACGTCGGTTTTCATCGAATCGACAAATTCCTGGGCGTCGCTGACATCCTGCTTCCACTCCATCATCGAGCGCAGCCACAGGATGTGTTGCTCGTAACGCGCATCGCGCCGTGAAGGGCCTTCTTTGTAGCGCCAGTGCGCGGCAATGCCATATTCAGCGTTCTGGTGCATTTCTGTGGTGCGGATTTGCACTTCAAGCGGCTTGCCGTCATCGTAAATCACGGCAGTGTGCAAGGACTGGTAAAAGTTATCCTTGGGTGCGGCAATGTAATCATCGAACTCACCGGGGATGGGACGCCAGTGGTTGTGGATAATGCCCAGCGCCGAATAGCAGGCCGGGATATCGGCCACCATCAAACGCACGCCTCGAATATCGCGCACCATTTCGAAGGCTTTGCCCTTCTGAATCATTTTCTTGTAAATCGAATAGATATGCTTGGGCCGCCCGCTGATTTCGACCTTGATGCCCGCCTGATGCAAAACACGCGAAAGGTTCTCGGTAATTTCACCAATTTGCTCCTCACGCGCGCTGCGCCGGTCGGCGATTTGCTCGGCAATTTCCTTGTATTTTTCAGGGTTGACGTAACGGAACGAGAGGTCTTCCAATTCCCACTTGATTTGCCAGATTCCCAGGCGGTTGGCGAGCGGGGCGTAGATATCGAGCGTCTCCTGGGCAATCCTTTTTTGTTTTTCGGGTTTGGTAAAGCCCAGGGTGCGCATGTTGTGAACGCGGTCGGCCAGTTTGATAAGCACCACGCGCACATCATCGTTCATCGCCAGGAAGGTCTTGCGCATGGCCTCGATGGTGATTTGCTTCTTGCGCTTGGAAACCTGTTCGGGGCTGAGCGGCGCATCCGGCCCGCCATCGTTGTTGTCGAAATGGTCGCTGCGCGAAACGCGCGGCAGGCTGTCGAGTTTGGTCACGCCATCGACCAGGTTGGCAATCACATCCCCAAATTTGAGCCGCAGGGCATCCAGGCTGATGCTGGTATCTTCCACCGTGTCATGCAGCAGCCCGGCGGCAAGCACGTCGGAGGGCATCCGCATTTCGGATAGGATGTTGGCAACGGCGACGCAGTGGGTGATGTATGGCTCTCCCGAATGGCGTTTTTGCCCGGCATGGGCTTCGGCGGCGGACTCGTAGGCGCGCCGAATGACATCCCGGTCGAATTCGACGTAATAATCGGGAAGGTTTTGCATCAACTGCTCGAAATTAATCGCCTGTGGCACTTGCATAGGTCACATTGTAGCGCAAACACCCAGAAAATCAAAAACCTGTAAGCAAAACGTCAGGAGTTGGTGAACCGGCCAATCTCTATCTCACCCAGGGCGCGGCGCAGGTCAGCGGATTTCATGATGATGCCCGCGTCGCGCTCCCCGGAGCCGAGCGAGATTTCTTCGGGCCGGAAAACGTTTTCGTCGGCCAGGATGCGCAAGGGCGCAGGCAGCCCCAGCGGGGACACTGTGCCGATGCGGCAGCCGGTGACAGACAGGACTTCCGCTTCCGTCGCCAGCGTCAGCCGCGATTGTCCCAGGTACTCCCGCAGGGCCGGCCAGGAGACCTGTCCCGGCCCGGCTGCCAGCACCATCACGAACCTGCCTTCACCCAGGCGAAATAGCAGGCTGCGCACCACCTGGCCGGGAACCTGCCCGCGCTCGCTGGCAGCCTGCTCCAGCGAAGTTACCTGCCCGGTGTGCCGGAAGATGCGATGTGGAATGTCGAGGCTGGTTAGAACCCGTGAAAAGGGCGGCAGGTCGGTCATGGCGGCGAATATACCATAGAAGTAGCGCAGGATGCCCATCTTGGGATACAATATTTAATACTATTCCAAAAAGGAGGCAGGCATGTATTCGATTGGGTTATTTGCTGAAGGCGGAAGCGAAAGCGGCATCGGCTGGCTGGTGTGGGTGGCGCTGGCGATTTTCTTCCTGATGGTTTTCCTGGGCTGGTGGGTTAGCCAAAAAGGCTGGCTCAAGCAGGTAGAAGAACCCGTCCATGATGCGCACGGGCACGAGGAACATGGTCACGCTGAACCGGCCCCGGTCGTGAGCCAACCCGACGACCTGACAACCATCGAAGGCATCGGGCCAAAGGTTGCCAAATTGCTCGAAAGCATTGGCATCACCACCTTCCAACAACTGGCAGAAGCAGACCTGGGAAAACTGCGCGAAACGCTGGACGGGGCCGGGTACAAATACATGGAACCGGCCGGCTGGGTGGAACAGGCCGCGCTGGCTGCAAAGGGCGATACCGAAGGACTGCAAAAGATCCAGGATTCGCTCAAGGGCGGGCGCAGGGTCGATTGACCTGTCCTTTCACCATGCTCTTCACCGCCGGGACATGCGTCCCGGCGGTTTTGTAGTGAATTCCGCATGACCAAAATTTCCCACCCCTGGCGTAGGCAAAAAACCGCCCAGACCAGTTATACTTACCGGTGCTGGAACGAAACCTGGCAATTATCATGACCGGAGTTGCTATGAACACAAAAAAATTCCTTATCGCAGGCTTGGCATTCTCGCTTCTTCTGGCCTCCTGCGCGCTGCCCCAAGGCCTGCTGCCTCCCACGCCAGGTTTGCCCTTGCCAGCCACAACGCCAGAAGCGGTATCGCCTTCTCTTACAGCCGCGCCGATTCCAACGCAAACCCCGCTTCTGGCTACATCGACCATTACGGCGGCCCCACCCACCGCAACCATTATGCCAACCGAAACACTGACCCCCTCCCCAACGCTTTCGCCAACGCCGATTACGTTCCCGACGATTGTCTTCAACACCAACGCCAACTGCCGTCTGGGGCCATCCACCAACTACAACCAGGTGACCAATTTCCTCACCAACCGTTCGACCACCGCAGAGGGCCGCAACCGCGATAGTTCGTGGCTGTGGGTCAAAACTTCCGCCGGAAACTGTTGGATTAACGTCGCCACGCTCAAAGACCCCATCGACTTCACCTTCCTGCCGGTTATCCCGTTCACGCCGCTGCCCGAAGCCCCCTCCCGCCTGACAGTCGTCCAACTGGAATGCAGCGGACGGACTTCAGTCACGCTGCGCTGGCCGGATGTAACCGGCGAAACCGGTTATACGCTCTACCGCAACGGTATCCAACTCACCAAACTGCGTGCAGATTTGACCGAATATGTCGATTTCCCGCCGCTGGCGGCTGAATACCTGTATGAAATTGAATCGTTCAACGATGTCGGCGTGTCGGTGCGCTATGGGCAAACGGTGCAGGGGTGTAAACAATAGGTTTTCCATCGAACAGACAGGGCCGGTCACGCTTGGGTGACCGGCCCTGTAACATTTTCCGGGGCTCACCTTGCCGGAACGTTCGTCTGAGCGCTCACGTCCTCCCGACCATCAACGATGCAACAATTCGACCGCTGTCGCCGCCATCAGGGCCGCCGCGCGGGGCAGCGCGGCCTCGTCGATATCGAATTTGGGGTGGTGGTGGCCGTAATCCAGTCCCTTTTCGGGGTTGGCCGAGCCGATGAACATAAACAACCCTGGCACTTTTTCCATCATAAAAGCAAAATCTTCGCCGCCCATGGTGAACGGGCCGGCCGAGTCGATGTGACTATCTGGCAGGAGGCGCTTTGCCACTTCCTGGGCTACCCGGGTCGTTTGGGCATCGTTGATAAGCGCGGGCGTCATGCGGGTATGCTCGATTTCCGCGGCGCAGCCCAGGCCGCCCGCCACGCCATGCGCAATCTCATCGAAGCGGCGCAAAACCATCTCGCGCACATCCAGGTCGAAGGTGCGGATGGTGCCGGTCAACTCGACCTGCGGCGGGATGACGTTGAAGGCCTCGCCGCCGTGGAAAGTGGTCACGCTGACGACTGCCCCTTTGAGCGGAGGCGTGTTGCGGGAAACAACGCTTTGCAGCGCGCTGACGACCTGCGCCCCGGCCAGGATGGGGTCGACGGCGAGGTTCGGAATCGCGCCGTGACCGCCCTTGCCGACGATGCGCGCCTTGAAAATCTCGGTGCCGGCCATGGTCGGGCCGGCTGCCAGCCCCAGCCATCCGACCGGCTGCTCGTTCCAGACGTGCAGGCCGAGGGTAACATCCACTTTGGGGTTATCCAGCACCCCGTCGGCAATCATGCCCTCCGCGCCGCCCATGCCTTCTTCGGCGGGCTGGAAGACCAGTTTGACGGAACCGGGCAGTTCGCCGCGAATGCCATTGAGCAGTTTGGCAGCCGTCAGCAGGATGGCGGTATGGGCGTCATGGCCGCAGGCGTGCATCACACCCGGGGTCTGCGAGGCGTATTCAGCCCCGGTCTGCTCGAGGATGGGCAATGCGTCCATATCGGCGCGCAGCAACACGGTAGGCCCAGGCTTTGTTCCTTCAATCATCGCCACTACGCCGGTTTTTCCAACGCCGGTGGTCACTTCCAATCCCAATGCTTGCAGTTCCCTGGCCACAATGCCTGCCGTGCGCACTTCCTGGTGGCCGAGCTCGGGGTGGGCATGGAAATCGC
>DAOUAZ010000202.1:0-6102 GCA_034432975.1 Anaerolineales bacterium
TCTCCGCCCCCAACACGAACCGCCTCACCAGAAAACCAACCAACCGGTCAACCGGAGAACTGTTCAACTGGAGAACCACCATGCAAACCCTGCGCGCCCGTCCCGCCCTCGTTTTCCTGCTTGCGATTCTCGCCCTGGCCCTGCTCACCGGCGCGGCCTACGCCATCGGACGGCTCTCCGGCTTCATCCCCGGTTTTGGTTTCACCACTGGCGACCCTGGCTCCGTTTACTTGCTGGCCGAACCCGTAGAAATCACCCACGAAGGAATCACCCTGCGCGTCTTGCAGGCCACCAGCGACTCGCAAAGGTTTTCTGCCACCGTTGAGCAGGTCGGGCAGGTCGAAACCGCCAGCGATTTTATCTACCCGTTTGCCGCCGTCCTGTTTCCCGACGGGCAGGAAATCGAATTCCGCGAGAGCAGCGGCGACCAGGAGGACAACCGCCTGGTGAACATCTTTGAGTTTGCGCCCCTCCCGCCGGGAACCAGTGAAATTTCCCTGCGCTATGCAATCACCGAAAGAAATCGGAGCATTCTCTGGCAAGCCGAACTGCCCCTGCGCCTGCGTCCGCTGCGCGATGACGAAATCATTCCACCCCCGGCGCAAGGCCCCTGGCAGCCAATCGCCAGCGAAAGCCAGGCCGGGCTGCGCCTCGTTCTCGAAAATGTCGCCGCCGCCAGCGACAAGACCATCCTGCAAGTGGCCCTGCGCTTCGACCAACCCGGCCTGAGCCTGAACACTGACTGGAATGCGCTGCTCAAAGACAGCCAGGGGCGCGTTTACCCCCTCGCCCTGGTGATGAGCGATTTGAGCGATTCTAGCAACCAGGTCAAGACCTACGAAACCATGCCATTCAAGGGCGGCGAAATGCTCACCCTGTCACTCACCTCGTTCCCCGACCCGGCCAACCTGCCGCTCTCGCAGGATTTTTGGGACGAGGCCCCGGCCTTCACCTTCGACCCCGGCCCCAATCCGCAAGCCGGCCAAACCTGGCAACTCGACGAAACCCTCTACGCGGGGGATTTCACCCTGCGCCTTTCCGGCGCGCAAGCCGTTTCATCCACCGAGATTATTTTCCTCTTCGCGCCAACCGACTCGGTCAGGGCAGTCATGCTCATTAGCGATGCGGCCACCGGCGCCGGCGGCGAAACACACGCCCGCGATGGACTCGTCAACGCCCCCGTGCGCTTTGCTTCTCTCCCCAAGTCCCCCATCGAACTGTCCATCATGCGCGTCTATTACACCGCCCAGGGCGAATGGAATATCTCCTGGCAGGCCCCGGCCGCGCCGCCCGATGTGCGGGTTGGGGGAACGGCCACTCCGTCGCCAACGCCATCCATATTCCTTACCCCAACCCCCGCTTTTAGTGACCCGGCCTGGCTGGAACTCGTCCGGCTCAACGAATCTTTCGATATCCCCTTCCAGCAAGGCCCCGGCTGGATTCGCCATGTCACCGAAACAGAGACATTCCCCCGCCCCGGCCAAACCTTCCCGCCTCCGTACATCAAATCCGAATACTGGCTGGAAATTGATGAGCAGGGCTATGTCATCCGCGCCCTGTACACCGACTACGACAAGGCAGGCAAAATTTTGCAGCAATCGGTCACCGTTGGTGATTACTCCATCAGCTTCACGAGCGGCGATTCGAGCTATCTCGGCGGGCAGCGCTATCGCTTCACATCCACTTTCCTGCGCCAGGACTTCAATGCTGTGGTGAAATATGGCAACACAGCGGTCGCCATCGAAGAAATTTTGTGCGAAGATGGCGAACCTTGTTACCAGATAACCTTCCTGGAAACATTCGGCAATCCTGTGCAAAACCCCGGCGAAACCCAGGCACTTAGTGGGTCGGCGCGCCAGGTATGGGTGGAGAAAGCCAGCGGCAAAACGATGAAAACACGCACGCTCTGGCGATTCGAAGATGGCACAGAGCGGGTTGAATCCACCCAAACCCTGCTCACGCTCGAAAAATTCCCAGCCCCTCCGCAAGAAGTACTGGACTTGCTGTCCAAAATAATTTTGCCATAAAAAACACCTGTCAGGGTGGTTTTCCAGTGCCCCCACAGGGATTCGAATACCATCCCCTCAATGGGGACGCTGGTTTTAACAAAAAAACCACCCTGGCGAGTGGTTTTTCAGTGCCCCCACGGGGATTCGAACCCCGGTTTTAGCCTTGAAAGGGCTGCGTCCTGGGCCCCTAGACGATGGGGGCTTGTCCCGCGCTACAAGCGGGGCGGGCCTCTGGTTTTTTAGAGCGGGCAGGATTTTATCATCACCTACCCCAACGGTCAAGCAATTTTCGAGAATTAATCGTCGATTCGCTGGGTATTGAGGGCCAGCAAATCGACCTGGCGGCGATTGAATAAGACCGCCGGGCTTTCCACCTTGAGGGCCGGAATCAAGACCGCCGTCAGCCGGGCATCGTAAATCGGTACAAGGTCGCGGCTGCCTTCAATCATGATGGTCGAAAAATCGAACCGCCCGGCCCATTCCAGCGTTCCCTGCAACTCATAGACCGGCGTGGCGATACGCACCGGGTATTCGCTCAGGCGCACATAGCCGCCGCGCGCCAGGGCTTGCGGGCCAATGTCTTCGCGGCGGGTCAGCGCAATGGCAAAAATCTGCGACTTGACGATGCGCACCACCTCATAGTGGTCGACCAGTTTGGAGGGCATGTGAACCCGCGCCAGGCGCGCATCCACGATTTCCATGAACGAATTCATCTGGTCGTTAATCAACCCCATCAGGCCGGTGTTGGGGACCATCACCTTGCCCACAATCCGGTAACTCGGCGTGTAAAAATCCGCCGGGATGGCGCGTTGGGTTGTGACTGGCGACTCAAAGGTCATAGATTACTCCGCGGAGGATGGACGACTCTGTTCGCGTTTGACGGGCGGGATGCTTCGGCGCGGTCTGCGATGGATGGTGGTTTTTCCCGCGTTTGGACTGAGCAGGGCGGCCAGCCAGTTGACTGCGCGCTCATCGTACTCGCGCCGGCCGCACACATCACATACCCAGGCAGGGAACCCTGGAACAGTTACCAGTTCTTCTCCCAGCCAGGTGAAATAGGTCAGGAATTGCAGACGCATGACCCCGGCCTGGCAGGCTGCGCACGGAAAAGATGAGGGTTGCGATTGCTCTTCACTCATAAAACGGTTCTCGCTTCTTGCAGGATGGATACCCCGGCGCTGGCTCCCAGCCGGTTGGCGCCCGCGCCAATCATCGCCAGCGCATCTTTGAAGGTGCGAATCCCACCAGCGGCTTTGACGCCTATCTCGGTGCCGACCACCCGCCGCATCAACGCAACATCTTCGACCGTCGCGCCGCCCGATCCAAAACCGGTGGAAGTCTTTACGAAATCGGTGCCAGCCAGTTTGCTGAGCAGGCAGCCGAGAATTTTTTCGCGCTGGTCCAGGTAGCACATCTCCAAGATTACCTTCAATTGTACCCCGCGTTGGTGACAAACGTCAGCCACCGCCTTTACATCTTCGTAAACCAGTTCATACGCGCCGGCCTTCATGGCGCCGATGTTCATGACCATATCGATTTCGGTTGCCCCGGCCTCGATAACCAGCCGGGTTTCGGCAGCCTTGAGCGAGGGCAGGTGCGCCCCCAAGGGAAAGGAAACGACCGAGCAAACCCCTACCCGCGCGCCGCGCAACAATCCCGCCGCCAGCGGCGCATAGGATGGGTTGATGCAGACCGTTGCAAAGCGATGTTCGCGCGCTTCGGCGCACAACGCCTTGACCTGTTCGGGGGTCGCTTCGGGTTTGAGCAGGGTGTGGTCAATCCACGAGGCGAGGGCCGGGCCGGCCGGTGCCGTCAGCGTGGGAGGCAGGGGCGGGAGTTCGCGCTGGTATGTTTCGGCTTGCGCCAGGAGTTCCTTGATGTCAATCATGGGTCGCCTTCACAAAATCATAATGGTCTATCAACTGCAAGTTCTGGAACGGCCAGTAAATCAGGACGGCCTTGCCAACGATATTCTCGAAAGGCAGCATCCCCCACGAGTGCGAATCCGATGAATCGTTTCGGTTATCACCCAGCACGAATAAGTGGCCTTCCGGCACAACCCAGGTGCCTGAGTAAAGCGGCGACTGGGCAATGTATGGCTCGCTGAGGGGTTCATCATTGACCCGCACCATGCCGCTCTGGATGCCGACTGTATCGCCTGGCAGGCCGATAACGCGCTTAATCAGGTCTTGTCTGGGGTCAGGGGGGTAGTGAAAAACGACAATATCGCCGCGCTGGGGCGCATCGAAACGGTAGGCCAGCCGGTTGACCAGCACAAACTCCCCATCATGCAAGGTCGGCAGCATCGAAAACCCATCGACCCGCACGCGCGCCGAAAGGGCATTAATCACCAGGAATAACGCCGCCGAAAGCAGCAGGGTTTCCAAAATATCGAGAAAAAAACGCCCCCACCCTGCCGATTCAGCGCCAGGCGCCTCGGGAGTGGTGGGTTGGGTATCAAGTTCTTTCAATGTTCCTCCGGTCAATCGGGGAATTATACCCTAAACCCGCCCCCAGGCAAAAAAGGTCGGCACGAAAAGCACACGCTGGCCGGTTCGCCAGGCCGTCTCATCCAGCTTCTTCATTTTTTCGATGTCCTGCGCCGGGAGATGTCCCGCCAAATCGGCCTGTAACACGTCCCACTCCAGGTTCCGTTCCATGAGCGTGGACTCGCGCCACTCGCCGCCCAGGATTCCCGTTTCGACCTGCCGCAAGCCAGCCCCGGCAAACAACCCGGCCAGTTTGCGTCCCATTTGGGGGTCGGCGCCCTGGCGAAGCAGGGATTCGGCCTGCCAGCGGCCCAGTTGCTCCAGCGCGGGCGGGTAGTCGATGCGCCCGCCGTAATCAGGCTCGGCCAGGGCCAGCACGGCCCCGCCGACTCGGGTGACGCGCCGCATTTCGGCGAGGACCTGCCCGGGGTCTTTCACCCAAAGCAGGAGGTAGTGGCAAAATGCCAGGTCGAAGGCTGAGTCGGGGCAGGGCAGGAAATGCCCGTCGGCGCAAAGCAGGGATGCGCCCGGGGCGTGGTTGGATGCTTCCATAACGGCAGACAGGTTCCAGTCTGCCCCGTGAATGGCCGCCCCTGTTTTAACGGGTAAACCTTCGAGCAGCGCGCCTGTTCCGCAGCCGAGTTCCAGTATTCGCCCGGCGGCGGCCAGTCCCGCTTTGTCGAAAAGATAGGCGCGCAGGGTTTCGGTCCAGCGCGCCTGTTGTTGATAGCGTACATGCCAGTTCATGGTTTGACGCGCTGTTCGTGTTGGCGCCACGCGCGGATGAATTGTTCCTGCTGCAAGGTTTCGGGCGAGTGCGGGTAGCGGTTCGATTTGGGGACGTGCTTCCACCAGGCGGCGAGTTGGTCGAGGGCCTGCTGCCCCTCCATGCCCTGCCGGACGAGGTAGCAGCCGACGACTGTGCCGGTGCGCCCGATGCCGCCGTAGCAGTGCAGGTAGGGTTTGCGCCCAACAGCCAGGATGGCGTCGAGGGCGTCGAGGGTGGCGGTCATTTGGGCGGGCGTGGGCAGGCCGAAATCGCCAATTGGGAAGCGGGTATATTGCACTGGCAGGTTGTAATAACCGGCCTGCTCGCGCAGGAGCGGCTCGTAAGGCGCGGTTTCGCCGGAGACGGTCAGGTCGAAGAAGGTGTCGAAACCGGCAGCCAGGAAAGAATCGAGCCGTTTGCGGGTCAGTTCGGGGCGGTAGGGCGTACCCGGATATTCCCCGGCCAGGAATTGCGCGGGAATCACCCAGTAGGATTCGGGGATGGGGCGAGGCGGGGAGGGTTCGTCAGAACTCACAGGCAAGGGATAAGGCGGAATAAATTCCGTTTACGCATCGAGGGAGGAGGGCGAGATGGGGTAATTGGGCAGGTCGCGCCGGAATTCGTAGGCTTCTATCATCTCTTCGATAATCATCTTTTCCTGTTCGTTGATTTCGAGAAACTCAAAGCCGATATTGTAAAACGAGGGGTCGATATCCGGCTTGCACCAGGCCACGCGCGCTTCCAGGTTGAGGTGGTCGGTAGAAAACAGCGGCGGGTCGGGCAGGTCGAAGCGCAGGGAGAGTTTGGCGTTTTCGCCGATGGGGTCGTCGCTGAT
>DAOUAZ010000203.1:0-16456 GCA_034432975.1 Anaerolineales bacterium
CAACACCCCCGCCTTCCTGCGCGGCCTCGAACTGGACGAATCCGAACTGACCAAATCCATCATCGGCGCCATCGGCGACCTGGATGCCTACCTGCTGCCCGACGCCAAAGGCTGGACGAGCATGGCGCGCCACCTGACCCATTACACCGACGCAGAACGCCAAAAAATCCGCGATGAAGTGCTGGGAACGACCGTAACCGACTTCAAACGCTTTGCCGAAGCGATGGAACAGGTCGCCCAAAACGGCGAAGTGGTGGTGCTGGGCGCGTCGGAAGCCATCGAAAAGGCCAACAAGGAAAAGGAAGGCTTCCTGGATGTGAAGAAAGTAATGTAGGAGAATAACTATGACCACAATCGTTGGAACCCCCGCAAAACGCATCGACGCTTATGGCAAAGTGACCGGTCAGGCCGAGTATTCGGGCGACCTGGTCATGCCGGGCATGTTACACGCCAAAATCCTGTTCGCCGGGCGGCCGCACGCCCGCATTTTGAGCCTCGACACATCCGCAGCCGAAGCATTGCCCGGCGTGGCGGCGATTTTCACGGCGAAGGATGTGCCGGTCAATGAGTATGGGCTGCAAATCAATGACCAGCCGGTGTTGTGCGGGCCCGCCTTCACCCCACTGCGCGGGGCTTCCCCCGGCCCCTCTCCCACAGGGAGAGGGGAGCAGGTTGACCCATCCATCGTCCGCTTTGTGGGCGACCAGGTGGCGGTGATTGTGGCCGAGACGGAAGAGATTGCCGCAAAAGCGCGCAAACTCATCCGGGTCGAGTACGAGGATTTGCCGGTGCTGACCGACCCCGAAGAAGCCATGCAGCCCGGCGCATATCCCATCCACCCGGAACTCGGCCCGAGCAATATCTGCGTCCATGACAAGATTCGCAAGGGGGACGTGGAGAAAGGCTTCGCCCAGGCGGATGTGATTGTCGAGGGCGAGTACCGCGTCCCGATGCAGGAACACGCCTATCTCCAGCCGGAGGCCGGTCTCGCCTATGTGGACGAAAACGGCCTGCTGACGGTGAAAGCCGCCGGGCAGTGGACGCACGTCGACCAGAAGCAGATTGCCCACTCGCTGGGGCTGCCGGTCGAGCAGGTGCGGGTGCAATACCCGGCCATTGGCGGCGCGTTCGGCGGGCGCGAAGATATGTCGGTGCAGATTGTGCTGGCGCTGGCCGCCTGGAAGTTGAACCGCCCCGTCAAAATCATCTGGACCAGGCAGGAATCGCTCATCGGACACGCCAAACGGCACGCGATGGTCATCCGCGCCAAATGGGGCGCGACCAAAGACGGTAAACTGGTCGCCGCCGAGAACACCCTCATCGCCGACGGCGGCGCGTATATGTACACCACCAACAAGGTGCTGGGCAACTCAACCATCGTCCAGTGTGGGCCATACTCCATCCCCAACAACAAAGCGGATGTGATTGGCGTCTACACCAATAACGTGCCAGGAGCCGCCTTCCGAGGGTTTGGCGCGCCGCAGGCAGCCTTCGCAGCCGAGAGCCAGATGAACAAACTGGCCGAAAAACTGGGCCTGGACCCGGTCGAAATCCGCCGCATCAACGCCCTGCAAGAAAACGATACCATGTCGGTTGGCACGCTGCCGCCCAACAAGCCGACCGTGCTGGAGGTGATGGATGCGGCGGTGGAAAAGTTTGGGTGGGAAAACCGCAGTGAGCAGTTATCAGTGAACAGTAATCAGTCACCAGTTAAGAGAGGACGCGGCTTCGCCGCCGGGTTCAAAAACATTGGCTTCAGTTTTGGTTATAAAGAAAACTGCTGGGCGCGGGTCGAAATTCAAGGCAAGGCCGAGATTGAATCGGTCACGGTCTGGTGCGCGTCAGCCGAGGTCGGGCAGGGCAACCATACCATCCTGGCGCAAATGGCCGCCGAAGTGATTGGCGCGCCATTCGAGAAAGTCAACATGATTGTGATGGACACGCTCGAGATGGGCAACGCCGGTTCGGCTTCGGCCTCGCGGCTCACGGTCATGTCGGGCAATGCGGTCAAAGGCGCGTCGGAACTGGCGCTGGAAAAGTGGAAGCGCGAGGAGCGCCCCGCCACCGCTGAATATACCTACCTCGCCCCGCCCACCACGCCCCTCGACAAAGAAACAGGCTATTGCCACCCAAATTTCCTGTACGCCTACGCTGCCCAGGCAGTGGAAGTGGAAGTCGATACCGAAACCGGGCAGGTGCGCGTGCTGCATGTCGTCTCAGCCGATGATGTCGGCAAGGCCATCAATCCCAACCTGGTGGTGGGGCAAATCGAAGGCGCGGTCGTGCAGGCCCAGGGTTACGTCATCCAGGAGAATTTCATCACCCAGGGCGGCAAAGTGCTGACCGACCAGTTCAGCACCTATCTCATCCCAACGATTTTAGACATCCCTGATAAGGTTGACTCCGTAATCGTGGAAGTCCCCGCCGAAATTGGGCCCTGGGGGGCGAAGGGAGTCGGCGAACTGCCCTACCTGCCCCTGGCCCCGGCCATCACCGCCGCCATCCGCGACGCAACCGGGGTCTGGATTGACGAATTCCCGCTCACGCCTGAGCGGGTACTGCGGGCGTTGGGAAAGATTTAGCCGAAATCAACCGTCCCGAAGGCTGCCAGGGAGTCTGTGCTTCCCTAAATAAGCCTTCGGGACGCTTTTGGATGAACTGGTACGATGTCATCATGCTCATCTGGTTTGGCTGGAACGGGTCGCTGCTCGGAATTACCTCCCTCTATTTCATGCAGGAAATCGCGCGGCGGCTTTTGGGCAGCCTGGCAAGTTGGATTTTCGTAACCGTTGTCACTGCCCTCAGCAGCCTGGGAATGTACATGGGACGCTTCCTGCGCTGGAACAGTTGGGATTTGGTCTGGAACCCGCTTCCGTTAGCAGGCGATATTCTCGACCGAATCATTCACCCCTTCAGCCGCCCGCGCACCCTGACCTTTACCGTCCTGTTGACCCTGTTCTTCCTGTTCCTGTACGTTACCCTGTACGCGTTCGGACACTTGATGAACGCAAACAAAACGGACGCGGTCTAAAAAACCCGTCAAGCAGATTTCAGCGTGAAAATAAACGCGCTGCCCTGGCCCTCGCCGGCCGATTCGGCCCAGATTTTGCCGCCGTGCGCTTCGATGATGGCCCTGGCAATCGTCAGGCCGATGCCAGAGCCGCCGCCCGCGCCGCGCGAGCGGGATTGGTCGACCCGGTAGAAACGGTCGAAGATGCGCGGCAGACTCTCAGCCGGGATGCCGAGGCCGGTATCTTTAACGGTGACTTGCGCTTCGCCGCCGACCCGCGCGGCGGTCACGGTGACTGTTCCAGATGCGGGGGTGTACATCAGCGCGTTGCCAAGCAGGTTGGTGAGGACCTGTACCAGCCGGTCTTCGTCAGCCAGAACCTGTGGAAGGTCAGCGGGCAGGTTCCAGTGGAGTTTGACATCCTTTTTCTCGTAAGCCGGGGAAAGTCGTTTGATGGTGGTCTGCGCAAGGTCAGAAAGATGTACCGGGTGAATATCCAAAGAAAACGCGCCCGCTTCGACCCGGCTGAGTTCTTGCAGGTCGTCTACCAGCCGCCCCAGCCGGTCGGCCTCGCGGTGGACCTGTTCGAAGGTTTCGGGGCTGGCGGGCAGCACGCCGTCGGTGAGTCCTTCCATGTAGCCCTTGATGGCGGTGAGCGGGGTGCGTAGTTCGTGGCTCACGTCTCCAATCAGTTGGCGGCGCATGGTTTCGGTGCTTTCGAGTTTTTCGGTCATCTGGTTGAAGCGCTGGCCCAGTTGGGCAAGTTCGTCTGAGCCTTCAATATCTACTCGTTCATCATAATGTCCGGCGGCGATGCGCTGGGCGGCGGAGGCCATTTTCTCCAACGGAGAGACGATGCGGCGGCTGAGGAAAATGCTGACCGCCACTGCCGCCAGCAATGCGGCGATGATGGCGTAAGCGAGGGCTTCGAACATCCCGGCGCGGAAGTTCGCCAGCCCCAGGTTGGCTCCCTGCCCCGGCCCGCGCCCCGGCCCCATGCCGGGCATGGGCATTTCGCCCATCATGTGGCGCGAGTAGGCGCTGGGCGCAATCAATTGCGCGGCCAGCAGCAGCACGACGACGCCGATGACCAGCACGGCAAGGTAGGAAAGCAGGAGTTTGAATTGGATGGAGTTCACAGCGGTTCATCTTCGAATCGGTAGCCCACGCCGCGCACAGTGGCAATCAGGGTGTCATCGCCCAGTTTTTGGCGGACGTGGCCGAGGTGGACATCGACGACGCGCATTTCGCCGTAGTAACTGCCGCCCCAGACTTTATCGAGCAGTTGTTCGCGGGTGAGAACGCGCCCGCGATTCTCGGCCAGGGCTTTGAGCAGGTCGAATTCGATAGCAGTCAACTCGACGGGGACATCGTTCACGGTGACGATGCGCGCCCCGGCGTCGATGCGCGCGCGCTTGAACGACAGGATTTCATCGCCGCCGGAGCCTGTTCCCGTTTTGAGACGGCGCAGCGCGGCTTTGATGCGCGCGACCAGTTCGCGGGGGCTGAACGGTTTGGTGACATAATCATCGGCCCCGACCGACAACCCGACGATTTTGTCGGTTTCCTCGGCGCGGGCGGTCAGCAGGATGACGTAGACTTCCGATTCGCGGCGCAGGCGGCTGAACAGTTCCAGGCCGTCCATGCCGGGCAGCATGATGTCCAGCACCACCAGGTCGGGTTTGCAGGCTTTGGCGGCCTTCAACCCGGAGGGGCCGTCGGAGGCAGTGTAGACTTCGTAGCCTTCGGGCTTGAGATAGGCTGAGACCAGGTTGAGGATGGATGGTTCGTCGTCGATGATGAGGATTTTAGACATAACGATTTTCGATTTTGGATTTTGGATTTACGATTTGCGATGTTCGATTTTCGATTATTTTGATTATAGGGCGGTGGAGCGAAGCCGGGATGAAGTCTTTGTAAAGATTTGGTAAAGTGTCGTTGTAACAAGTATAATGACTTTATGCCTGAAGAACAAATATCATCCTTAACTAGACACAAAATTGCCATGCTCATCGATGGCGACAATGCCCAGGCCAGCCTGTTCCCGCAAATGCTGGTGGAGGCGGGCAAGTACGGCATGGTGACGGTGCGGCGCATTTACGGCGACTGGACGACGCCCAGCATGAACTCGTGGAAGGACATCCTCAACTACCACGCCGTCCAACCCATCCAGCAGTTCCGCTACACCATCGGCAAGAACGCCACCGACAGCGCGATGATTATCGACGCGATGGACATCCTGCACAGCGGGGTGGTCAACGGCTTTTGCCTGGTCTCCTCCGACAGCGACTACACCCGCCTGGCCACCCGCATCCGCGAGACGGGCGTCTTTGTGATGGGCATCGGCGAGAAGAAAACCCCAAAGCCCTTTGTTAATGCTTGCGATGTGTTCGTCTACACCGAAAACCTGGTGACAGAGACCAAAAAGCAAAAAGAACGGGTGCGCAAACCGGCGGTCGATAAGAAGAAAAACGGCAAGGAAGAAAAGGAAGAACCCGACCCCATGCCGATTCTCGAAAAAGCCTACGATATCGCCGTGCAGGAAGACGGCTGGGCGCGGCTCGACCACATGGGAAATGCCCTTTACCAACTCGACCCCGGTTTTGACCCGCGCACTTACGGCCAAAAACAACTCTCGCGGCTGGTCATCAGCATGAAAGATGCTTTCGAAATGAAGACCCAGGAAATCGACGGCTCGACGCTATTCTATGTCAAGATGAAGGACAATTAGGCAGCCCGGCCCCCTGCCCGATGCGGGCGGGCCGCATCTGGTTGCCAGGGATGGAGTCTCCGGCGAACTGTTCCAGACACCGTCCCGAAGGCTGCGCCGCAACGGTCAATGTTGCGCCAGAAACCTTCGGGACGGTGTTTACGCTGAAACAAAACACTTCTAAATGTGTTGGGAATCACACTTAGAAGTGTTTGCCAACGCATCGAAAAGTGATTCCACGCCTGCTCGAAATCGACACCTTCTTGAATTCCTTGATTCCTTGATTCCTTGCCGGGAATGAAACGCGGCAAGACGGTGTTAATCTGGCTGGCGCGCACCCCAACAAAAACCGCCAAACCTTTCCTGCGGTCGACGGTCTATTATCGTCTATCGTACAGGCTGTAAAATCGACTTGCGCGCATCTTGTCATGACACCGGAAGGACGCTATAATTACATGTCGTTCAGAAAGCGAGGTAGCATGCCAGTTTACACGTATCGTTGCGAGAGCTGCGGAATACAGTTCGACCGCCACCAGTCCTTCCATGACGAGCCGCTCAAGCGCTGCCCGGAGTGCAACAAAAACAGCCTGCGCAAGGTCTACACCCCGGCGGGGATTGTTTTCAAGGGTTCCGGCTGGTATGCAACCGACCACCGCTCCCCCTCCGGGGCCAGCCGCGCGAACAAAACGGAAGGCAAAGAGCCGAGCGCTGCGCCCGCCGAAACAAGTTCCAGCCCCAAAGCGGAATAACTTTTCCCAAAAAACCGGCAGGCAAACCTGCCGGTTTTGATTCGGCCACTCGCAGCCTGTAAAATCGAAGGCTTGACAATTTTATTTTTTTCCATAAAATGATAATGATTTTCATTTTCTAAACCGCGCAAAGGAGCGCAAAATGCAAAATAAAATGATAAAAATCCTGGTCATGGTGATTTTGGCCGCGCTGATTCTGGCCGCCTGCGGCCCGGCAGTTACCCCTGCCGCCAGCCCGGTGGCTTCCCCGGCAGTAGAAAAACAGGAAAGCAAGCCCGCCCTCAAAGTGCTGGCCGTGCAAACCTTCCTGGCCGATATTGCCCAGAACGTTGCCGGGGAACGCGTTAAAGTGGAGAGCCTGATTCCGGTTGGCCTGGACCCGCACGCCTTCGAGCCAACGCCGCAGGATGTCAGGAAAATCGCCGAAAGCAATGTCCTGATTCTGAACGGTTCGGGCTTCGAGGAGTGGATAGAAAAAACGCTCGAAAACGCGGGCGGTGAGCGGTTGGTCATCGAAGCCTCGGCGGGACTCGCCATGCGCGAGCCGGGCGATAATGAACCGGGTCACGAACATGCGCGCGAGAAAGAAGGCGAAGGACATGATGACCACTCGGTGGAATCGCACAGCAAAATGGTGTGTGAACAATTGGAAGGCAAACAGGCTGAAGGAGAAATCGAGGCCGGTACCAACGCCGACAGCGCCGCCGAACTACACCATGAAGGCGAACATACAGAAGGTGAGCACGCGCATGAGCGCGAAATCATCACCATCAAGTTGATTCGCCAGGATGACGGCACATACACCGGTTTCGTAATTTTCGAGGCCGAGGCAGAAGAAGGCTACGCCTTTACCAGCGTGGCAGGCAATATCCGAATCGCCGATGCCAATGGCGCCGCCCTCGAAGTAAAGCAGAAACTGGAAATTGAGTGCAGTGGGATGACCCAGGGCTTTATCTACAAGTTAACTCCCGGCAAATACCTGGTCGAGTTGAGCGGGTTTGCATCCGAAAGCACGCTCTTTAGCGCGGGGCCGGTCCACGCGCACGACCATGAACATGAAGGCGAAGAACATGCCCATGCGGACGAGCATCAGCATGAAGGTGACCCGCACTTCTGGTTCGACCCAACCCTGGTGGTCAAATATGTCGAAAACATCCGCGATGGGCTGGCTGCCGCCGACCCGGACGGGAAAGATACCTACACTGCCAACGCCGCCGCCTATATCGCCGAGTTGAACGAACTGGACGCCTGGATTAAAGCGCAAGTGGAACCCATTCCCACAGAACGCCGCCTGATGGTGACCGACCATCACACCTTTGGCTATTTTGCCGACCGGTACGGGTTTACCATCATTGGGGCCATCATCCCAAGCTTCTCCACCGGCGCTTCACCCTCCGCCCAAGAATTGGCCGGGTTAATTGACCAGGTCAAGGATACCGGCGCTCCGGCCATCTTCCTGGAATCCAGCAGTTCCCCGCAACTCGCCCGGCAGGTTGCCGCCGAAACCGGGGCAAAAGTAGTGACAGACCTCTACACCCATTCCATCACGGAGCCGGGAGGCAAAGCCCCAACCTATATCGATACGATGAGACACAACGTCACGCGCATTGTCGAAGCGCTGCAGTAGCTCGTAAAGCGAAGTTCATTCCGCAAACAATGCCGGGCTTGCCCCGGCATTTCTTATTTTCATCTACCAAATGCGTGACATATCTCACAATATAACATTCCAAACAAGTGCTAGAATGCAGGCGGCTTTTTCAAAATCGCCAGAAGAAAATTCAGGACATTCCGCACATCAGAAACATGACAGGCAAGCGCCTGTCATGTTCGCGCGCCTTGTATAATTAAGCGGTTTTCTTGACTGAGATATTAACCCTTTCGAAAGGATAATTTATGACCCTCATCCCAACATCATCCACCGGGCGTGACAAGTTCGACCCCGCCCATGATGTGTACCACTATACCGACAATCCCCTGAAGAGCATCTTTGCGCCAAAAAACGTGGCTGTTATCGGGGCGACCGAAAAAGAAGGCAGCGTGGGACGCACCATCCTGTGGAACCTGATTTCCAGCCCCTTTGGCGGGGCCGTGTTCCCGGTCAACCCCAAGCGCCCCAGCCTGCTTGGTATCAAGGCCTATCCCAGCATCAAAGACATTCCCGACCCCATCGACCTGGCAGTGATTGTCACGCCCTCGAACTCCATTCCCGGCATTATCGAGGAATGCGGGCAACTCGGCGTGAAAGGCGCAATCGTCATTTCGGCGGGCTTCAAAGAAATCGGCCCGGAAGGCGTGGAACTGGAACGGCAACTGCTCGAAAACGCCCGCAAATACAAAATGCGCGTCGTCGGCCCGAACTGCCTGGGCGTAATGAGTCCCATCAGCGGGCTGAACGCCACCTTCGCGGCCGGCATGGCGCGGCCCGGAAAAGTGGCCTTCATCAGCCAGTCGGGCGCGCTCTGCACCGCCGTGCTCGACTGGTCCTTCAAAGAAAATGTCGGCTTTTCGGCCTTTGTTTCGGTCGGATCGATGCTCGATGTCGATTGGGGCGACCTGATTTACTACCTGGGCAATGACCCGCACACCGAAAGCATCGTGATGTATATGGAAACCATCGGCGATGCGCGCTCCTTCATGTCTGCCGCGCGCGAAGTGGCCCTGACCAAGCCGATTATCGTCATCAAGCCGGGCCGCACGGAAGGCGCTGCCCGGGCCGCTGCCAGCCACACCGGTTCGCTGACCGGCTCCGACGAAGTGCTGGATGCCGCCTTCCGCCGCTGCGGGGTGCTGCGCGTCAACACCATCGGCGAAATCTTCTCGATGGCCGAAGTGCTTGGCCGCCAGCCGCGCCCGAAAGGCCCGCGCCTGTCGATTTTGACCAACGCCGGCGGTCCTGGCGTGCTCGCCACCGATACCCTCATCACCACCGGCGGCGAATTGGCCCCGGTCTCGCCCGAAGCGATGCAAAAATTCAACGAGTTCCTGCCTTCGGCCTGGAGCCACAACAACCCGATCGACATCATCGGCGATGCCAGCCCGGAACGCTACGCAAAGGCGCTCGAAGTGGCAGCGGAAGACCCGAACAGCGACGGCCTGCTCGTCATCCTGACTCCCCAGGCCATGACCGACCCAACCGCCACCGCCGAACTGCTCAAGAATTACGCCAAAAAGTTCGATAAACCCGTGCTGGCTTCCTGGTCCGGTGGACAGGAAGTCGCCGCTGGCGAGGCCATCCTGAATAAGGCCGGTATCCCGACCTTTGAATATCCAGACGCCGCCGCGCAGGCCTTCACCTTCATGTGGCAGGCCACCGACAACCTGCGCACGCTCTACGAAACCCCCTCCCTGCCCGAGGATGCGCTCGGCGCGCCCGACCGCCAAAAAGCCCAGGAAATCATCGCGCATGTCCATGCCACCGGGCGCGACCTGCTCACTGAAGCCGAATCGAAACAACTGTTGGCTGCATACGGTATCCCCACCACGCCCACCGTCGTTGCCGCCAGCGCAGAAGAAGCAGCGAAAGTTGCAGCAGAGATGGGCTACCCGGTTGTGTTGAAACTCCACTCCGAAACCATCACCCACAAGACGGATGTCGGCGGCGTGAAACTCAACCTGCAAAACGCAGAAGAAGTAGCAGGCGCCTTCAACGCCATCAAGACCTCGGTCAGCGAGAAAGCCGGGGCCGAACACTTCCTGGGCTGCACCGTCCAGCCGATGGTCAAGGTCGAAGGGTATGAACTGATTGTCGGCTCGTCCATCGACCCGCAGTTTGGGCCGGTCCTGCTGTTCGGAACCGGCGGCCAGTTGGTGGAGGTCTTCAAAGACCGCGCCCTGGGCCTGCCCCCGCTGAATACCACCATCGCCCGCCGCATGATTGAGCGCACAAAAATCGCCACCGCGCTAAAAGGCGTGCGCGGACGCCCACCCGTCGATATGTCCGCGCTCGAGAAACTGATGGTACGCTTCAGCCAGTTGATTGCCGAGCAGCCTTACATCAAAGAACTCGACATCAACCCGCTCATCGCCTCGCACGAAACCATCCTGGCACTCGATGCGCGCGTGGTTTTGTTCGACAAGAACACCCCCGAAAACGAATTGCCGAAACTGGCTATCCGGCCTTACCCGAACAAATATGTCGCCTCCTGGACAATGAAAAATGGACAGCAGGTTGTCATCCGCCCCATCCGCGCCGAAGACGAACCGCTCATGCGCAAGTTCCACGAGCACCTGTCTGACCGCACGGTTTACCTGCGCTATCTCTCGCCGATGTTGTTGAGCGAACGGGTAACCCACGAGCGACTGGCGCGCATGACCCACAACGACTACGATCGTGAAATCGCCCTGGTCGTGGAAGGCGAAGATAACGGGGAACGGGCTGTCTTTGGCGTGACGCGCTTGAGCAAACTGCGCGGCGAGGAAGAGACGGCGCGGCTTTCGATGCTGGTCAGCGACAAATTCCAGGGCCAGGGATTGGGCAAAGAGCTCATCAAGCGCATCATCGAAGCGGCCCGCAGCGAGCAAATCAAGCGCGTCATTGCGGCCACCTCGCCCGATAACGAAACGTTCATCAACCTTTGCCGCAAAGCCGGGTTCTCCACCATCAGCACCAACCAGCAGACTGGAATGGTCGAAGCGGTGATGAATTTGTAAGTGGCAATAGGTGATTGGTAATTCAGCACACAAGATGGGACAACCCCCATCTTGTGTGTTTTAATTGGCCTATGACCAGTTATCACTATGAAATCCGCATTTGCGAAAACCCGGCCTGTGGATTGCGCTATCCGCTGGTAGAGGGACATCCTTTCGGAACGCGCTGCCCGCTTTGCCTGGGTTCGACCGAAGTAGTTTTGACGCGCCCGCTCTCCCCGGAGCCTTTCTCGCCGTTAAATGCGCCGATTCCCGCTCCTCGCAAGTGGCTACACGCCATTCTGGACAATGTGCGCTCGGCCTGGAACGTGGGCGCGATGTTCCGCACGGCAGACGGCCTGGGTGTGGAAAAACTCTACCTGTGCGGAATCACGCCAACGCCCGAAAATGTCGCGGTGCGAAAAACATCCCTCGGCGCGGAAGAATCCGTTCAATGGGAATATGCGCGGGATGCGGTGAAACTGGCAAAACGGCTCAAAGCCGAAGAGTTTGCGTTGTGGGGGCTGGAGCAGGATGAACGGGCGGTCAGGTTGGGAAAAACCGATTGGGGAACGGATGATGAAACGGAGAAGCGGATTTCGACAGCGGAGGAAGCGGAAAAGCGGATGTGGACAACGGATGAAACAGAGAAACGGATATGGGCAACCGATGGAATGGATAGGGCGAATAAACGAATTGTGCTGGTGGTTGGTAACGAGGTGACAGGGACGGACCCGGGCTTGCTCGAATTATGTGACCGGATTGTCTATATCCCAATGCGCGGGAGCAAACGGTCGCTCAACGTGGAAGTGGCGTTTGCGATTGCAGCCTGGGTTATCAACGAGCACTGAAACAGAAGCAGGCAAGTATCCACCCATCCTGGCGTGCTAAAATAAACAGACAGAAATTTACCATATACCTGGAATCAAGCGGTAGCGGGTCTGTTGGGCATATTCAACATATCCGGGTAATTCTGCGTGGAGGGTTTTGTCTTCCAGCGCGGTGCGAATCACCAGGAGGAGGCACGAGAGCGCAGCCGGAATGACACCCCACGGCGAACCGAGCAGGAAGGGCGTCGCCAGGTAGAACAGAATCGTCCCAACGTAGCCGGGATGACGCACAAAGCGATAGGGGCCGCCGGTGGCAACGGTGTGCTGGCGGTCATCCTGGATGCGAATGATGGCGGTGAAGTAGGCGTTGGAGACCATTGACCACATCAGGATGACGTTGTAGCCCAGGCTGGCCGCGACCAGCCCGGCAATGTTCACCCACAGCGGAAAGGGCGTCGCCCAGCCGAAGCGCGCATCCAGGCAGGCGGTGATGTAGGTGGCAAACATGAGCAGGCCCATGATGGAAACCAGCGTAAAATCCCAGTTTTTGTATCCTTTTTGCGGGCGGGCGCGCTCGGCCAGCATTTGCGGGTTGACCGGCAGGATGAAGATGACCGTGCCGAGCGACCAGAGCAGGTAGACGGCGCACAAGGCCCAGCCGTTCCACCAATCCCAACGGCCAACCAGACCAAACAAGAGGGCCATCAAAATCAGGTTGCCGATGGTTTCGCGCCGCAGCCAGCGCAGGGCGCCCTGTTTTGTCGAAGATGTTTCCATAGGAAGTCTCCAAAGATGGACGTTTGGTGATTTTGTGATTTGGCGATTTTGTGATTGAAGTGGACAATTGCCAAATCACCAAATCAACCAATCACCAAATTACTCGTAGCGCAGGGCCTCGACCACGTTCAACCCGGCGGCCTGACGGGCCGGGATGATGGCCGCGATAACGCCGAAGAGCAGGCCAATGGCAATCGCCGAGAGAATCCCGCTCAGGGGGAAGTAGTATCCCATCGGGAACATCACATCGATGGCGGTCACAAAGACGTAGCCCAGGTACAGCCCGCCCAAAATGCCAAGGGCCGTGCCGAGGGCGGCCAGCAGCAGGGCTTCGGCCACCACCAGCGAACGGATTTGCTTGCGGGTACTTCCAACCGCCCGCAACATGCCAATTTCGCGGGTGCGCTCGATGACATTAATCGCCAGGGTGTTGAGCATGGCAATCAGCGAGGGAAAGGCCAGGATGGCGAACAAGATGTATACCGCGGAAAAGGCTGCGTCCATCATGCCCATCAGCGAGGCGTAGTAATCGGCCCCGGAGATGACCTTGAACTGCGGATACGCCGCCGCCAGGGCCTTGATTTGCGTCCCGACGGCTTCGTGGTCGGCGCCGTCGCGCAGGTCAATTTGCAGGAAAACGTCCTCGCTCACGCCAAAATCGGCTTTCAGGTTGGCCTGCGAGAGATAGGCTGTCGTCAGTTTGGCGTTCAGCAAGTCGGTGGCCGAGGCCGCAATCCGGTAGGTGACGCGCCCCGTGGGGGTCAGCAGTTCGACGGTGTCGCCCACTTGTTTCTGTGCCGCAACCAGAAAGGGGCCGTTGACAATCAGCACGCGGTCATCGTCCAGTTTGTCATAGACTGATTCATTTCCTTCGCTGAACACCAGCCCGCTGACCTGGCGAAAATCGCCCGGCTCGATGCCAATCAGCGAGACGGCCAGCCCGTTGGCATTCGACGTGCTATAGCGAAAGGTGCTGACAGCGTTCACGTCGTCCACCTGGCGCAGTTGGTTGGCGAAATCGGGCGTTGCGCCGACGTTGGTTCCCCACACGCCAATGGATGGCGGAATAAGCAGGTAATCGCTGCCCAGGCTGTTTTTAATCATCCCGCTCAACATGCCGGTCATGCTGGAGACCATCCCGCCCGCCGCCACAATCACCGCCAGGCCAAGCATACTGGCCGAGGCCGTCACTGCCACGCGGGTGGGCTGGCGGGTCAGGTTGTTTTGGGCCAGGCCGCCGATGCCGCCTGCCCCGCCGACAAGGCCGGGGGCGCGGGAAAAAATAACCGCCATCAGCCGCCCAAAGAGCAGCGCAAACGGGCGCACCAGGGCTGGGGCAATCAGGATTAATCCGAGCAGGAAGAACAAGCCGCCGGGGGTGATGAGCGCGGCTTGACCGGAGAAAATCGCCGCGAGGGAGAGCAGCGCGATGACCAAACCGGCAATTGCTCCTTTACCTGCCTCCCGTTTGACGGTCGCTTCTGCTGCTGAGGGGCGCAGGGACTCCAGCGGGGTAACGCGGCTGGCGTAGCAGGCCGGAATCAGCCCGGCCAGCACCGTCACGCCGACGCCTGCCATCGCCGCCACCAGAATCAGCCCCGGCGAGACAACCGGCCAACCGAGTTGGATGTTGATGAAGACGCTCATCGGCCCCTGGGCGACGCGCATGACGCCTGCCGCCAGCCAGTAGCCCAGAAACAGGCCGATGCCTGAACCGAGCAGGCCCTGAATCAGCCCTTCGGCCAAAACCATGCCTAAAATCGCGCGGCGGGTGGCGCCCAGGGCGCGCAACATGCCAATATCGCGGCGGCGCTCCGTGACCACGGTGCGGAAGGTGTTGAAGATGATGAATCCGCCCATGAAGAGGGCCAACATGCCGAAGATACTCAGCCCAACCCGGGCCATTTCCATCGTGGCAAAGAGTTCATCGCCGGCCATCAGCGTGCCGGCGCGGAAGTTTTCGCCAAGCGCGGCTTCGAGGCTGGCCTGAATCTCGGCCCGGCGGGCTTCACCGGCCATGGCTTCGACGTTCAACTCAATCAGGTTGACTTTGCCGGTTTCGCCGGTCATTTGCTGGGCCTGGGCCAGCGGGACGAAGACTTCCTCGTTGCCGGGGGCGATGCGGCCGGGCAGCAGGCCGACAATGGTCAGTTGGGTCGTTCCAGCCGCGGAGGGGAGCGTCAGCGTGTCGCCCAGTTTGAGGGAAAATGAATCGGCCAGGGTTTGGGTGATGACGGCTGCGGCGGTGTCAGAATCGTTCAGGTAACGGCCAGACACAATCGGGAAGGCGCGAATCGAGCGGGCAACTTCGGGGGTTATCCCAATTAAATTAACGGCGACCAGGGTATCCGGCCGGGAGGGGTTTCCATCCACAAAATCAGCCGGGAGGTTGACGGCGCGCTGGAGCGAGGCCGAGACGGCGCGGACGCCATCGAGCGGGCGCAGTTTTTCGGCAACGGCGGGGTCGAACGAGCCGCCCGAAGCGCTGGTGATGGTGAAATCGACGCTGCCTTCGGCGCCCTGGACGTTGGCTTGCAGCGCGGCAATCATGGTCGGCAGGATGGTATTCATGCCAAAGATGAGCAGCACGCCGAATATGATGGCGAGGGTGGTCAGGGCGGCGCGCAGTTTACGGCCCAGCAGGTAACGAGTTGCGAGGGTCAGTTGAATGTTCATAATAACTCGTATCTTTCATGTCATTGCGAACCCGGCGTTCTTGGCCGGGTGAAGCAATCTCCAATCGCGTAGAAAAGGCCCGTTTAATGGACATTTCTGACCTCTGGGAGATTGCTTCAGTCGCTGCGCTCCTTCGCAATGACATCGCTTAATGAGTTTTGCCCTTTTTCTCGAGGATGGTTTCCTCAACGATTTTGCCATCTTTGAGAAAGATAATCCGGTCGGCGTAGGCGGCGATGCGCGGGTCGTGGGTGACCATGATGACGGCGCGGCCAAATTCCTTGCTGACCTGGCGCAGCAGGGCGGCGATTTCGTCGCTGGATTTGGTGTCGAGGTTGCCGGTCGGTTCGTCGGCCAGGATTAACATCGGCTCTGCGACCAGGGCGCGGGCGATTGCCACCCGCTGCTGCTGTCCGCCGCTCAACTGGTCGGGGCGGTGGCTGAGACGGTCGCCCAACCCGAAGCGGGAGAGCCATTCGGTCGCTTTTTTCTGCGCTTCGGCGGGCCGCGCCCCATCGAGCGTGACCGGCAGGGCGGCATTTTCGAGCGCGGTCAGGACAGGAATCAGGTTGTAGAACTGGAAAACAAATCCCATCTTGCGGCGGCGCAATTCGGTCAGCGAGTCGTCGTCCAGGTCGTTCAGGTTATGCCCATCGACGGCAACCTCGCCATCGCTGGCCTTATCCAGCCCGCCGATGAGATGCAGCAGGGTGGATTTTCCACACCCCGACGGCCCCATCACGGCGACAAATTCGCCGGGGTCAATTTTTAGTGAAACGTGGTCGAGAGCGGTCACGGCGGCAGGGCCGGAGCCGTAGATTTTTGTAAGGTTGGATGTAGTAACAATAGACATTTTTCATTTCCTGGCTTATTTGGTGATTTTTTGATTTGGTGATTGAAGCAATCGCTAAATCACCAAATCACCCAATCACTAAATCCTGCGTGGCGTCCCACAGTCGTTTTTGCGTTTCGCGGTTGCAGGCGTTTTTGTTGGCTTTGGCGGGCTTATCGGGCGCGTCCCAGTACCCGCCGGTCACATTTTCGAGGGCCGGGTCGGCGGCCAGCCAGGTGTAGGTCT
>DAOUAZ010000204.1:0-11900 GCA_034432975.1 Anaerolineales bacterium
AGGCCAAGGACATTTTCATCGACCTGCTGACCGATTCTGGCACGGGTGCGATGAGCCAGAACCAGTGGGCGGCGATGATGCTCGGCGACGAATCCTACGCCGGGGCGCGCTCCTACCATCGTCTCAAAGCGGCGGTGGATGACATTTTCGGATTCAAACACTTCTTCCCGACCCACCAGGGGCGCGCCGCCGAAAACATCCTGGCCGCCGCGCTCGTCCGGGCTGGCAGCTTTGTCCCGTCGAACATGCACTTCGACACCACCGACGCCAACATCCGCGCCCGGGGCGGACGCCCGGCCAACCTGGTCATCGACGAAGCGGGCGACCCGCAGAGCCAGCATCCCTTCAAGGGCAATCTCGACATCGAAAAATTGAAGGCCTTCATCGAAAAAACCGGCCCCAAAAAGATCCCCTTTGGCATGATTACCGTCACCAACAATGCCGGGGGCGGGCAGCCGGTTTCGATGGAAAACATCCGCGCCGTTTCGGAGACCTACCACGCCTATGGCATCCCCTTCTACATCGACGCGGCCCGCTACGCTGAAAACGCCTACTTTATCAAGTTGCGCGAACCCGGCTGCGAAGACAAAACCACCCTCGAAATCGCCCGCCAGATGTTCTCCTTCGCCGACGGATTCTGCATGAGCGCCAAAAAAGACGCCATCGTCAACATTGGCGGCCTGCTGGCCACCAACGACGACGCGGTGGCCGAGCGCCTGCGCAACGAGTTAATCCTGCGCGAAGGATTCGTCTCGTATGGCGGCCTGGCCGGGCGCGACCTGGATGCGATGGCCGTCGGCCTGTACGAAGGCCTGGACGAGAATTACCTGGCCTACCGCCTGAGCCAGACTGCCTACCTGGCCGCCTGCCTGAAGCAAATCGGCGTGCCGATGATTGAACCGCCCGGCGGACACGCCATCTACCTCGATGCAGGCGCGATTCTGCCGCACATCCCGCACGGCGAGTTTCCCGGCCAATCGCTGGCCGTCGAGATGTACCTCGAAGGCGGCATCCGCGCCTGCGAGATTGGCTCGGTCATGTTCGCCCACCCCGACCCCGAAACCGGCGGGATGGTTTACCCGCGCCTGGAACTGGTCCGTCTCGCCATCCCGCGCCGGGTCTACACCCAGAGCCATTTCGATTATCTCGTGAAGTGTATCGGCAACATCGTCGAACGCGCCGGCACGCTCAAGGGCTACAAATTCACCTACGCCCCCGAACTTCTGCGGCACTTTACGGCCCGCTTCGAGCCGCTATGAGTTAAAAAAGGTGACAGTCACTTCCAAGTGACTGTCACCTTCGTCGACAAGCCAGTAGAACGATGGCTTAACTCATCGCTCCGCTGGATGCAAGGAGTGACCAGACCACCAAAAACGCGGCGCGTACCCATGAGAACTGTGGGATGCCAATAGTCGCCCGGACTGCGCCATCGGTATTCATCATACTGCGCCACTTTGCCGGGGTAGTACGGACTGGGATGAGTGTTGATTTTTCTTTCTGGGATTGTGTGACGGCGGAGGCAGTAACCACTCGCAGCACTACATCTTCAAAGAAGACCTCCAAAAATTGGCGGATGCGTTGGGGATCGAAATCCGCATCGCTCACGATCCGCCCTACTGCTCCAAGTTCAACCCGATTGAGCATCGTTTGTTCCCGCATGTCACCCGTGCTTGTCAAGGCGTGATCTTTACCAGCCTCAGTTTGGTCAAAGAGTTGATGGAAAAAACCAAAACCAGCAAAGGTCTGAAAGTCTTCGTCGAAATCATCGAGAGGGTTTATCAAACCGGACGCAAAGTGGCAGATGATTTCAAATCTAACCTGCGTATCGTCTTTGATACCGTTCTACCTCGATGGAACTACCGTGCCATCCCAAATCGGACTCTTGTTTAATTCTCATTCCTTAGCAACCCGAATGGCATGGCTGGCACCGGCAGGCACAATGGGTAATGCAATGGAAGCCACGTCAGTTACCACGGCCAAGCCGGTCCAAAAATTCAATCCCTGGGTACGAACATCATTTAGCGACAGTCCCAAAGAAATAATGTCAAAAGCCGTTTCGACCCAATGCCCTGACGGGTCGTTGTACCTGAGCGGATTATATCGGACGTAAGCGCAGCGGTTCCAGTCTAAAACGTTACCTGGGTTGGGTATAATGCTATCAGGTTGGGTAAAGTGGTTAAGATAAGTGCGGTACAATCGCCGTGTTTAACGGTAAAACGCGAAAAGGATACCCCCTATGCCTGCAACTCCTACCAGAGACCGGGTCAACCCCGAAACTGTCCACACCCTCCCGCTGCGCCGCCCGGAATGGATTAAGGTGCGCGCGCCTTCGGGCGAAAATTACGAGCGCCTGCACGGAATCATGCGCTCGAAGTCCCTGCACACCGTTTGCGAAGAAGCCATGTGTCCCAACCTGGGCGAATGCTGGGGCAGCGGCACGGCCACCTTCCTGATGCTGGGCGATGTTTGCACGCGCTCGTGCGTGTTCTGCGACATCAAGCACGGCAAACCCAACGTGATGGACTGGCTGGAGCCGGAGCGCGTGGCGCAGGCCGTGAAATCGATGAACCTGAAGCACGCCGTCATTACCTCGGTCAACCGCGATGAGCGCAAGGACGGCGGCGCGCCGATTTTTGCGATGGTCATCCGGCGCATCCGCGAATTGCAGCCGGGCTGTTCCATCGAAGTCTTGATTCCCGACTTCAAAGGCTCGCTCGAAGCGCTCAAAATCGTGATGGACGCCCGCCCGGAAATCCTGAACCATAACGTGGAAACGGTTCCGCGCCTGTTCAAGCAAATCCAGCCCCAAGACAATTACGAATGGGCCGCCGCCACCCTGACCAACGCCAAAAAACTCGACCCGGATGTGCTGACCAAGAGCGGCATCATGGTCGGGCTGGGCGAGGAGATGGAGGAAGTCAAAGCCGTGATGCGCGACCAGCGCAGTTGGGGCGTGGACATCCTGACCATCGGGCAGTATCTCCAGCCAAGCAAGAAACATTACCCGATTTCGCGCTATTACGCGATGGAAGAATTTACCGAATTGCGGGAATACGGCTACGGCTTGGGGTTCAAGTGGGTCGAATCGAATCCGCTCGTCCGGTCGTCGTACCACGCCTACGAGCAGGTGCGCGCCTTGAGCATTGTCCACCGCAAGTTATACGGCGAAACCGCTATGACAGCCTACGAAGCGCCTGGAAGTGGTTCGGCGGCGGGGGCAAAATGAGCGCCGGTCTTACCGGCAGCCCAACGCTCCCATTATCTCGATTGCGCTCGCTGACAGCCCCTCCCCCAGGGGCTGTTTTTCTGCCACGCGCTGCCACACGGCGCAAACGCCCTTGCGCATGGAAGCGGTTTGCAGGGCGGTTTGGGAGAGCGTTTTGGCCTGTTCCACCTGACCGGTCAGGGCACAGGCTTCGATAAAGGGAAGGTACTCGACCGGCGCGGCGGGACGGAAGCCCCTGGCGCTGGCTTCATCGCCCAGGCGGACAATCTCCGGCCAGTCGCCGCGCTGGCGGGCCAGTTCGGCCCTGGCGTGATAGTAGCACCAATCGGGCGGCGGCTCCGGCCCGAAGACCGATTGGGGCAGGGAGGGCGCGGGGGAATCTGTCACAATCAGGGATGGGTTGGAGAGCGGCAGGAGTTGCGCCAGCAGGGGCGATGTTTTGCCAAAGGTCGCGTCGCTGTCGAAGGCCGGGTCGAGAATCCGCAGGCAGGAACCGGGCGGGGCGAGGAACAAAATCGCCTGGCCGGTATCTCCATAAAAACGGACGGGACGGTAGGCGAACTCGAACTCGTAGCCCGGTTCGAGCGCGGGCAGCCGGTTTGGACGCCCGGCCACGCCCAGGACGAGGTAAGGCAGGCGCGCGCCGCTGAAATCGGGGGCGTACATCCAGTTGAGCGGCGCGGTCAGGGAATAGTCGGTCTCGTAGTCGATGTCCAATTCATCGGTCAGCAGCACCGTGCCGGGCGCGAGGGCCGGGATTCTCCAGGCCAACTGCCAGTAGATGCTGCGTTGGCGCTCCCAATCGCGGCGGAAGACGTTGGCGCTGTAAACCTGCTGCCCCACCCCGACGGCAATCAGCAGCGCGGAGGCGAACATCCAGGCGCGCTCGCGCCGCAAGACGAGCGTCAGCAGCCCGGCCACGAGCAGGCTGGCGGCCAGGAACATCGAAACGGTGAAGCGGTCGAAGCTGGATTGCAGCGTCAGGGGCAACCCCGCCGCCCAGGACGGCAGACGCCCCAGCACGAGTCCGGCCAATCCGATAAAACTGGCGTGCAAGGCCCAAGTTTGGGAGGCCGAAAACGGCTGGGAAAGCGATAATCGGCGCAGGAAGAGCCAAAGCAGGCCGAGCGCCAGCCCCGCCGCGCCCAGCGCCAGCCAGGTGGAGGGGGCGCTGAGCGTGCGCGCGGCCAGGAGGGGCAGCAGCGCCCAGGCGTAGAGTCCGGCCCTCCAAACGGCCTCCAGGCTGGCCGAGAAGAAGTCCGCTGCGATGCCGGTAGGGGAGACAGCCGTTTCGCCCAGGACGACATCGTAGTTGGCATAGACGCCGGAGCGGTAATAGACCAGGAGCCAGAGCGCGTTCAATCCCCAGACGGCCAGGTAGGGAATCCAGGCTTCGACGGAACGCCACAGGAGGGGTTTCCAGCCCTTTTCCTGCCCGCTTAGGATGGACAGGATGAACAGGAAGCGCAGGGGTTCGAGGCTGAGGAAGTATTCCGTGGGGAATACGCCCAGGGTCAGCAGCAAAAGCCCCAGCGCGGCGCGGCGGCGCGTTCCCATAACGGCATGAAGCGCCAGCCCGGTCATCCCAAAAGAAAGGATGTAAAACAGGAGCGGAATCAGTTCCTGGTTGATGTGCGTGAAGGCCACCCAATGCTGGCTGTAGCCGGGATAAACCAGGAAGGCCAGCGCGGCCAGCAGGGTTTGCCAGGGGCGGGCCGGCCAGATTTGGCGGAAGGCCCACCAGGCGGCCAGGGTCAGCAGGAAGCGCATGACGAGCGCGAAGGACTGCCAGGCGAGCGGCGTTTCGGGCAGCAGGCTGGTGGTGAACCAGAAAATGGGGCCTAAAAACGGGCGCACGCGCAGGAACGAGCCGATGAAACTCTCTGGCCCGACGAAATGGGCAGCCCAGGCGAAAGGCCAGTCGTCCCAATAGAAGCCGGTCTGGAAGAGCATCAGCCCGTAAGCCAGCCCAATCAGCAGGGCGAAGAGCCAGGGGATGGCTTTTTCTGTAAAACGGGTGGAGATTTTCATAGGCCGCAGGCCTGAATTATAGAGCATAATTCAGGCGCGGCGGTGGTACACTATCGAAAAAACAAGGACAAATGATGACACCCAAAAACGTTTCTCCCCTCTTTGGCGGCATCGAAGGCGGCGGCACCAAGTTCGTGTGCGCGGTCGGCACAGGCCCCGGAGACATCCGCGCCGAGAGCCGCTTCCCCACCACCACGCCCGCCGAGACGGTAGCGCGCGCGGCCGATTTTTTCAAGCAGCAGGAACAGGAGATGGGCGGCCTCGCCGCGATTGGGATTGCCTGCTTCGGCCCGCTCGACCCACAGCCTGGTTCGCCGTCATTCGGACGAATCCTTCCTACCCCCAAGCCCGGCTGGACGGACGCTGACCTGGTGGGCCCGTTTCGCGCGGCGTTCGGCGTTCCGGTCGGGTTCGATACCGATGTGAACGGCGCGGCGCTGGCCGAAGCGCGCTGGGGCGCGGCGCAGGGCTGCGACCCGGTGTTGTACCTGACGATTGGTACCGGAATTGGCGGGGGGTTCCTCGTCAATGGCGGCCTGGTTCATGGCCTGATACACCCCGAAGCCGGGCATCTCCCCCTGCCGCATGACTGGGAGCGCGACCCGTTCCCTGGCGTCTGCCCCTTTCACGGCGACTGTTTCGAGGGATTGGCCGCCGGCCCGGCGTTGGAAAAGCGCTGGGGCCAAAAAGCCGAAACCCTGCCGCCAGAGCATCCCGCCTGGGAGTTGGAAGCACACTATATTGCACTGGCGCTTTGTAGTTACATCTACACTCTCTCGCCGCAGCGCATCATCCTGGGCGGCGGGGTCAGCCAGCAGCCGCAAGTGATGAAGATGGCGCGGGAGAAAGTCCCGGCCTTGCTGAACGGTTACATCCAGTCGCCAGAAATCCTCGAACGCATCGAAACGTACATCGTCAACCCCGGCCTGGGCAGCCAATCGGGCGTGCTGGGCGCGTTTGCGTTGGCCGAGCAGGCCTGGCTGGGTAGCGGTTGACAGGCAGCCCGAAACAATTACATCGAGCGGGACGCTTTCATCCCGGCAGCGGAAATCCGCCCCAGGTGCCGGTCAGCCAAAACCGGAACAGGTCGATGAGCGTGATTTGGAGCAGGGCAATTGTCAGCCCGGCCAGCACCGGCAGCCAGGCGGCGCGCAGGGTGGGGTAAGCGTTGTCCTGCCGCATCAGCATCGCCCAGAGCATGGAGTAGACCATCGTCAGCAAAAGCAGGACTCCCCCGGCGCTGATGAAAATCGCCGGGTACAGCACCACCTCCCACTCGGTCAGCACCAATAAAACCATGCCAATTGCCAGGGCGGTCAGAATCCCAACGCCTTTCCAATTGCCAAGGATGGGGCGGTCTTTCCAATCGTTCCAGATGGTCTGGTTGAAGGACAGGAACACGGCGACCGCCAGCCCCAGACCCACCCCGGTCCCGGTAAAAATTCGCAGGGTGTTGTTGGGAGTATACAGGTTGGGGATGAAATCGAGCCGCCCGCCTGAGGTTTGCTTCATCAGATACAGATAGGAATTGCCCCCATCGACGACAAACGCCAGCCCGAACAACGCCAGCAGCGCGATGACCCATTTGGGCGGCATCCCGGCGCTGCGCGGCTGGGTCAGCGTGAGATAGACAACTCCCAGCACCGCGCCCAGGTACATCCCCGAACAACGCGCGCACAGCGGGAGGCGGTGTCCGTTCACATGAAAGGAGCGCTCATCGAGTTGGTGGCAGACAGCGTAGCCAATGGCATCGACCTTGGCTAAAATCCCTGGCGGGGCAATGGAGAGAAAGGCGGCCAGGATGGCAAGCGCGGCCAGCGGCACCATCCAATTGGATAGTTTGTGGGCAGTGGCGAGAAGTTGGTTTTTCATGGGGCGATTATAACTGTTGTAAAACGGGATTTATCCCGTGATTTCCTGCGCGGGATAAATCCCGTCCCGTTTTGGGGTATGATAAGAGCTATGGAGGAACTTATGCGACGCTTCTTGATTCTTGCGCTCCTGGCTTTCCTGGTTGCCGCCTGCGGAACCGTCATTCCCTTTTCCGCCACGCCCAGCCCCGAGGCAACCGGGACGGCCACGCCTACCCTTACGATAACCCCATCCGTCACCCCAACCGTAACGGAAACGCCTGCCCCAACCATCACGCCCACCCCAACACGCGATTATCCGTCCGAAGGCTACGGGCCGAGCGGTTTCCCCGAAAATGTCAACCCGCTAACCGGCCTCAAGGTGGAGAACCCGGCCCTGCTGGAACGCCGCCCGATGATAGTGAAGGTCGCCAACCTGCCGCGCAACTACCGCCCGCAATGGGGCCTCTCGCTGGCCGACCATGTCATCGAGTATTATATCGAAGAAGGTACCACCCGTTTTGCGGCGGTCTTCCTGGGGCAGGATTCTTCGATGGCAGGGCCTATTCGCTCCGGGCGGTTTTTCGACAACCACCTGATTATGATGTACCGGGCCAATTTTGCCTTTGGCTCGGCGGATTCGCGCGTCTTGAACCTGCTCTACAACCAGGCGTATGCCAACCGGCTGGTCATCGAGAGCGCCTGCCCGCCGATGTGCCGCTACGAGCCGAATGGCGTCAACTACCTGATGACCAACACTGCTGACCTGACGACATTCATCAACAATCGCCGCCTGCGCGAGGGGAATGGCCGCCAAAACCTGGACGGGTTTGCATTCAATTACGATGCGCCTGCCCAGGGCGCGGAGGCGGGCCGGGTCTACGTGCGTTACTCGGCAGCTATTTACAACCGCTGGGATTACGACCCCGAAACCGGCAAGTACTACCGTTATTCTGACACCCAAAACGACCTGGAACAGGGGCGAAACGAGGTCTACGAACAACTGACCGACCGGCTGACCGGCGACCCCATCAGTGCTGATAATGTCGTCGTATTGTACGTCTCGCATCGTTACTTTTCGCGCCGGCCCGAGGTTATCGACATCGTCATGTCTGGCCCCGATAAAGCCTACCTGTTCCGCGACGGGCAGATGTTCGAACTGAAGTGGTATCGCAACGCGCTCGACAAATTGTTCATCCTGGTCGGCCCGGATGAGAAGCCTTTCCCGCTCAAGCCGGGCAACACCTGGTTCGAAATGGTCGGCACCAGTTCGACAGTCAGCAGCGAAGGCAGCGACTGGCGTTTCAAATTCCAAATCCCGTAGGACAGGTCGGAGACTGTTCGAGGTTGCTGGCAGGTCAGAGACCTGTCCTACGGTCGAAAGGAGGCAGCGATGAAACGGATTGGCGTATTAACCGGCGGCGGGGATGCTCCCGGCCTGAACGCGGTCATCCGCGCGGTGGTCAAGACTGCGTTGGATGTGTATCACTGCGAAGTCATCGGCTACCGCAACGGCTATGACGGCTTCCTGGACCCGGAGGGCGCAATTCCGCTGAATTACGATTCGGTGCGTGGAACGATTCTTGGCACGGCCAATCGCGGCAACCCGTTTGCGCGCAAAGTCATCGTCGATGAGAAGGAACAGATTGGTGAACAGGTATTCAGCCGCCCCGGTGACGCGATGTATGTGCCGCGCCTGGGCGGGATTGCCCAGAAGGTGGGTGAGCATATCGAACGCGAAACCGGCATCGAGACGCGCGTCACCGTGCTGGGGCATCTCCAGCGCGGCGGGATGCCCAGTCCCTTCGACCGCTGGCTGGCGACCCGCTACGGCTCAGCCGCGGTGCGGGTGGCTTCCCAGGGCTGGTTTGGACGCATGGTCGGGCTGGACAGTTCGCGCGTCAAGGATGTCCCGCTTGAAGAAGCCCTGGCCGTTCCCAAGCGGGTCAACATCAACGGCGATGGGGTCCTGACCGCCCGCTCGGTGGGCGTCTCGTTTGGAGATGAATAAAAGCCTATCCCAAAAATCTTCTTGCGCCATCCCGCTCATCGATGTCCGGGCTATTCACCCAAAGCCGTCTGAAGACGGCTGTTCAGTCCGCTTAAGCGGACTTTGTACTGATAGCCCGGAGATTCATCTCCGGGCAGGGCCGGTATAGCGCGAATTTTCGGATAAGTTCTAACCTATTCGAACGTCCGCAGGTAGGCCACAACCTGCCTGATTTGCGCCTCGCTCAACACATTTTTCCAGGCGGACATGGCCGTCCCATCTTTTCCATCGGCAATGCGTGTGACGAAGTAGGCGTCGTCTTGCGTCTTCAAGAGAACAGTCAAGTCGCTTGGTTGGGGGTTGAGCGTGGATGCAGCGGGGCCGTCCCCTTTTCCCGCCGGGCCGTGACAGGACAGGCAAAAGTTTTCGTACAGGGTTTTCCCGGCCTGGGCATCGGGCAGGCCGTCGGGGGATGCTTCGACAGTCTGGCTGCTCCCGCCACAGGCAGTCAGCAGCGACAGGGACAGGAAAAGAACCAACAGGAAAGAAAATTGTCTACGCATGGGAAGGCTGCCTGGCCCGGGCATCATCCAAAGCCCGCAGCCGGTGAATAAAATAAATTGAAAGCGCGAAAAGCACGAGCGCCATTGCCTGGTGCGCGAGCGCCAGCGAAATCGGCACATAGAATACAACCACCAGTACCCCAAGCGTGATTTGCGCTGCGCCCAAACCAATCAGCGACAGCAGACCGTTGGTAATATCCCTGCCGTACCCCCGCCTGCGCGCTGCAAAATAGAGCCAGACGACCGCCAACAAGGCCGCGAACGCAAACCAGCGATGAATGAAGGCCACCGTTTGCGGTGACTCGATGAGGTCGATTGCCGAAGTGAACAGACCGGGTGGAATCAGTCGGCCAAACATCAGCGGCCAGGTCGAGGATACATGACCCGCTTTCAGCCCGGCGGTGAACCCGCCATACGCAATCTGCGTGAGCAACACGACGAAACTGCCCGCTGCCAGTTTCGAGAGCGGCGACCACTTTGCTTTTTCGCCATGTTTCGGGAATCCGAGAGAATGACCCATCGCCACCCACAGGCTCAAGCCAAACAGGGCGAGCGCCAGGAACAGGTGCATCGTCAGGCGGATGTGGCTGACAGAGGGCCGGTCCACCAGTCCGCTGGCGACCATGAACCAGCCCATGAAGGCCTGCCCGATGAACATCAGCCCCATCACGAAGTAAATCCCGAATTCCCGGCGCGGGATGACGCCCTTGAGCAGGAAGTAGAACGCCGGAATGGCGTAGAACAGTCCCGCAAAACGCGCAATCTGGCGATGAAACCATTCGATGTAGAAAATCTCTTTGTAGTTTTCGAGCGTCATCCCTTTGTTGACCTGCTGGTATTCCGGCGTTCGTTGGTAGAGTTCGAATTCCCGCATCCAGGCCTCTTCGCCAATTGGAGGAAAGGCCCCGTGAACCGGATTCCACTCGACAATTGAAAGCCCGGAGCGCGTCAGGCGGGTAAACCCACCGAGCACAACCAGGAACGCGACCAATCCGGCAAAAACGAACAACCAGAGCATGACAGAACGATTTTGGGTGTGTGGCATAAAGCAACCTTCTGAATTTATGGAATCGTATGTCGAATGGCTTGCTGCCCGAACTTATAACTTACCGTTCGGGGGGTAAAATTTTGCCAGCGCTGCCGCATCGACAGGCGCGGTCATATCGAGGGTCAACGGCGTGACGGAAATGCGGCGCTTTTTGAGCAGGACGAAAACATCCGTGTTTTCCGGCTCTTTTTCCCAATCGACTCCCATGTCGTACCCCACCGTACCGGGAACATCCCACGAGGCGCGCTGGGGCGCGGTCGGGTAGTAGTAGCGTTGTTTCGAGAGTCGCGTCCATTCCCAGGGGGTCTCCATCGCTGCCTCGGCAGGCACATCCACTTTGAGCAGTTCCATGCCGGGGGGCAGGCCGCGCTCCAGCAGCAGGCATCCAAAAAGGCCGGTAAAATGGGCGGCAACGGAAAAATCGACCTCGGTCGCGTAAGACAGGTGGTGAATCTTGTCGGTTTCCAGCGAAACCGCCATGGCCGGGATGCCCACCGCGGCTGCTTCCATTGCCGCGCCCACCGTGCCTGAAATGGTGATGCCGGTTGCCAAATTTTCACCATAATTGATACCCGAAACAACCAGGTCAGGCTTTTGCGGGAGGATTTCGAGGATGCTGTGTTGGACAGCCTGGGCAGGCGTGCCGCCGACGGCATGGACAATCCAATCCTGCCCGTTGACGTTGACCGTCTCGCGCTGGATGATACCGTCGCTGCCGCCGGGCAGGCTGCGCCCCATGCCAGAGGACTGCTCGCGCGGCGCGGCAACCGTCACGAAACCGAGTCTGGAAAGCGCTGCGGCAGCGGCCCACAAACCGGGCGAGCGGATGCCGTCATCATTGGTGAGTAAGATTTGGGGTTTGGGCATGTTTCAATTGTACTGCCAATTTCGACCGGGCAGGAACAAAGCACAGCAACAATTAACGAAAAAGAGTGAGACGATGTCTCGCTCTTCCTGGCGGCCTCGGCGCGACTCGAGCACGCAGCTTGTTGCTCCGCAAGCAGGTTTGGGCGGGGGCGAACCGGAGGGCGATTGCATGTCCGCCTCTAATGGAGAACGAAACCTGGCACATTTTGAGCGCAGATTCGTCTTACAATATGCAGAACACGGGTTTCTGACAACCAGGAATATCGGAGGGCTTTTGTTATGGCTCATCAGCGCCGTTTGCATGTCTTTCTGCTCTCTTTTTTGA
>DAOUAZ010000205.1:0-8046 GCA_034432975.1 Anaerolineales bacterium
CACCAACGCATAGGGGCGCAGCATTGCTGCGCCCCTATAGAAATCAAAACTGACTGTATGAACCGCTCATCCCCCGATACTCAATGAACGGTTCGTCGATGATTTTGGCGGCCAGTTCCATTTGGCAGGATTCTTCCAAGCAGGTGGACCAGTGGAAGGCTTCGTCGAGGGTTTGGCCGGTGGCGAAACTGCCGTGTCCGCGCAATATGATGATTTTGTAATTCTTGAGCGCTTCGGCGACTTTATTGGCCATCTGCGGCGTGCCGGAGGCGAATTCTTCGGTCACGACCGGGATTTTCTTGAGCAGGTAGGAGGCTTCATTGTCAATCGGCACCAGCTCGTCGCGGGAGAAGGAAAAGGCCACGGCGGTGCGCGGGTGACAGTGACAGACTGCCAGGGCGGGCGTATTCAAATAAATGGCGCGATGTACCAGTAATTCGGTGGAGGCCAAGGCCACGCCGCTGTCGTTTTTATCCAGCCGGGTTTCAATCAAGTCATGCGGTTTGAGCCGTCCGAGTTGCGCGCCGCGCCGTTTGATGATGACGCGGTCGCCGAGACGGATGCTCAGGTTGCCGCCATGCGAGCTGATGAGTTGCGCTGTGAACAAATCTTCGCCAATTTCGCGGAAGATTTCGTAAATTCGAGAATCAATCATAGTAAGTTCTCCAGTCCTAACTCAGCCAGTTTCTTCGGGGTTGGCACGCCATTTTCATCCCAGCCGCGGGTGCGATAGTATTCCTTCAGCATCGGCTCCAACCGCGAGACCCAGCCCTTGGATGGGCCATCGGTCGGGGCTTCGGTCAGCAGGCGGGGCGGGAGGGTGTCGTGGGCAGTGGTGAAGCCTTCACGGTTGTTGTAAAGCCGCTCCAGATTCCAGATTCGTTCACCTGCCTTGATCATATCGCCCGTATCATACTGGATGCCCGTCACGGCACTCAAAACGCGGGCGAAATATTCATCCGCGACGCCCATGTTGGTGAATTTGCAGATGACGAGCGAGTCAATCGCGGCGTTAGCGTTCTGGTTCAGAATGACAAACGCGCTTTTGCCCTGCACCTGGAAGCGGTCAATCAGTTTGGGCAGGCCGAGAACTTCCAACCCGATCATGTTGCCGCGCATGTGACAGCCGCCGCGGTTGGAGGTGGCATACAGCAGCCCCTGTCCCTGCAAACCACGTGGGTCGTAGGCGGGAAATTCCAGGCCTTTGGATGTCATCGAGAGTTCAGGATGCCCGTACTTGGCCGCCAGTCGCAGCGAACCGTCGGCCAGTTCCGCGCCAATGTCCTGGCGGTAAGCCATCGCTTCCACAGTCGGTGCAAGCTGGCCGGCGCGGCCAAAGCGCAGGTCAGAGTCAAGATAGCCTTTTTCGGAAAGTTCCATCGCGCAGGCGATGGTCGAACCGGCCGAAATGGTATCCATTCCCAGGTCGTTGCACAGTGAGTTGACTTCGATAATCGCGGGCAGGTCATCCACGCCGCATTGCGCGCCGAAGGCCCAGGTGGACTCAAATTCCGGCCCTTCGGCCTCGATTTTGTCGGCCTTGCTGACGCGTGTGCAGCCAATCGGGCAGGCCCAGCAGGCCGCGTTCTTAACCAGGTATTTCTCGGTCAGTTCCTCGCCCGAAATCGCCTCCGCGCCCTCGAACTGGGTCTGCTGGTGATTGCGGGTCGCCAGCGCGCCGATATTGTTCATTATATTCATCAGCACCACCGTGCCGAACTCTGGCAGCGCCTGGCTGGTGAGCGGGCTGGCCGCCAGCAGTTTTTTGGTCTCATACATCAGGAACTTGTAGCGCTCCTTATCGGCCACCTCCGGGCGAGTCGAGCCTTCGACCACAATGGCCTTCAGGTTTTTGCTGCCCATCACCGCGCCGGGGCCGCCGCGCGCCGCCGCCCGTTCGCGGTCGTTCATAATCGCCGCAATCCGGCTCAGGTTTTCACCCGCCGGGCCGATGCACAGCACGTTGCGTTTGTTGTTATTCTGTTCGAGCTTCTCGGTCAGGGCAAAAACGCGCATCCCCCACAACTCAGTCGCATCGTGGAACGTCACCGCGCTGTCCTTAATCTCAATCCAGACCGGTTTTTCGGCCTTGCCGCGCACAATCAGCGCATCGCAGCCGGTTTTCTTGAATTGCATCCCCCAGTAGCCGCCTGAGTTCGCATCCAACACAGTGCCGGTTAGCGGGCTTTTGGTGGTCACCGAAAAGCGGTTGCTGGTCTGGTAGCCGGTGCCGGTCAGCGGGCCGTTGGTAAAAATCAGCGCATTTTCTGGGCTGAGCGGGTCCACTTCCGGCCCCACCAAATCCCACAAAAGCCGCGCGCCCAGCCCGCGCCCGCCAATGAACTGCTTCGCCATTTCCATATCGAGCGGATATTCCTTGTGGGTCTGCGTTGTAAGGTCAATCTCTAAAATCTTGCCATTCCAACCATTCATGAATTTTCTCCTTATCCGCCTGCAATCGGCGGGAAAATTGCGACCTGGTCTTGTTCCGTTACCGGAGCATCCACATCATTTGTGGGATGTCCGTTAATTGTGATGATGACGTGCGGGCGGATTTTCCCGTTTAATAGCAGTTTTTCGGCCAGCGCCGGATACCGTTTCACCAGTTCGGACATGACTCCACCGACACTTGCTCCCATTACAGATACTTCCTTCGTCCCTGCCACTTTGCGCAGGTTGGCGAATAACTTTATAGCAGGCATAGTTTTGCTATGTCAGTGCGAGGGCGTTCGCTCGAAGCAATCTCCTGTCGAACAGGTTCATCCCGTTTAGCGGGAACTTGCTTCGCTCACTGGAGAACGCTCGCTCGCAATTACATTATCTCTTGGCTAATTCCTTCTTCTCATAATCCTTCACCACGCGCATGAAGTCCATTCCCACTGGGACGCCTTTTTGCTGACAGTAATAATCCCAGACGGCGCTGGCGGGCATGGCTTTCAATTCTTCCAGCAGCGCCAACCGGCTGGAGAAATCTCCTTCGGCCTCATACTGATTCAGCATTTGGCGCGGCTCCAGCAGGGCATTCAGCAGCGCCCGGAGCGTGTTGCGCGCCCCAATCGCCCAAGCGGCGACACGGTTGATGCTAGCGTCGAAGTAATCCAGCCCGATATGCACCCGATCCAGCGCCTCGGCGCGGACGATTTCCTGGGTGATGGCTTGCAGGTCATCGGTGAAAGTGACAACGTGGTCACTGTCCCAGCGCACGCCGCGGCTGACGTGCAGCAGGATGTCATCGAGATACAGCAAAATGGATGAAATCTTGTCGGCAATTGTCTCGGTTGGGTGGAAGTGCCCGGCGTCGAGAGTCAACAGCACTTTGCGGCTGACAGCGTAGGCGGTGTAGAACTCCATCGAGCCAGTCACATAACTTTCTGAGCCGATTCCAAACAGTTTTGGCTCGACAGCGTCCAGGTTGTGGGATAACTTTTCAGCCAGGATTTTGTCGAGAGATTCCAGGAGCAGGCGGCGAGGCGTGGAGCGGTCGGCGGGGGAATCCTTATAACCGTCGGGAATCCAGATATTGGTCACTGCCTGGGTACCCAATTCCTTCCCGAAATAATCGCCAATTTTGCGGCTGGCGATGCAATGCTCAACCCAAAACTGCCGAATGGCCGGGTCACGATGCGAAAGCGTGAACCCATCGGCGGCGAGGGGATGCGAGAAGCAGGTCGGGTTGAAATCGAGGCCGTGAACGCCCGCTTTGGCCCAGTCCACCCAGCCGGAGAAATGCTTCGGTTCGATGGCGTTGCGCTCCACTTTGGCATCCGATTCGAGGTAAATGGCATGCAGGTTCAGGCGGTGCGAACCGGGCAGCAGGCTGTAGACCACATCCAAGTCTTTGCGAATCTCATCGGCGGTGCGGGCCTTGCCGGGATAGTTGCCAGTGGCAGCGATACCGCCGGTCAACTTGCCATCGGGGTTTTCGAACCCGCCGACATCATCGCCCTGCCAGCAGTGCAGGGAAATGGCAACTTTTTCTAGAGCTTTCATGGCGGCATCAGTCTCCACGCCGAGGGCTGCGTAGCGTTCTTTGGCGAGGGCATAAGCGGATTGGATATTTGCAGTCGAAGCGTTCATGGTAGTCCCTTATTGACCTTAGACGATGAACGATAAGTCCATGGTCTACGGTCTATCGTGTATGGTCTGATTTGCTAAAAAACATTCTGTTTAACGTTGAACGCCGCGCAAATTTGGCGGATTTCCACGGGGCTGAGGCCTTCGCCGATTTCGCCGATTTGAAGGTTGAGATATTCGTATTTGGCGGCGGTTTCAGCGTATTCGATGCGGTCGGCGGCGCGTTTGACGGAAATATCGGAGCGGGCCATGACGCCATGCTTGGCCCAAATGACCACGCGATGCAGGCGCAAGGACGCGACGTTGCCCGCCATCAGTTCAGGCGAACCGGGCAGTTTGAAGGGGATAAAGCCGATGCCTTCGGGCAGGTTGATGATGTTTTCGGGCTGCCAGCGAAGCAGGTGGGTGTTCAGGTAGGCTTCATCCTGGTAGCGCGGGATGTGGCTGAGCAGGGTCAGGTGTACCGGCTGGGCATGGATGACGGCGTGAAAATTGGTGCCGGTTTTGCAAACCTGGTCATAGTGGACGGCCAGGTGCGAGTTGAATTCACTGGTGACGCGCTCAAAACGGCGCTGGTAGGATGTGTAAATCTGTCCGGTTTTACCTCCTTCGTTGACCACGATGCAGGCCAGGTTGGCGGTTGGATCGTCGATGATTTCGCGCAGGCGGCGGCCGGAGCCGCTGACGATGAAAGCCGCGCCTGCCAGTTCGGGGACGGGCTGGGGGAGTTCGATTTCGCTGATGAGCGGGAAGCGCGTGCGTAGTTCCACCGGCCAGCGCAAGCAGATGGAGATGTTGCCAGCCGCGCCTTCGCTAGCTTCGATCTCAGCAATGTGGCGGCCTGCCTCACCCATCATGGTGAGCAGGTCGTCAAGCTCGGGGTAGGGGGCTTGTAACATAAATTCCTTTCACGGACTCCACAATCTCCTGATTTTGGAGTTTTTCATTTTCCAGCGTCAGGAGATGTTGAAGTCCAGTAAGCACAATAATTTTTGATACGCTTCATCCCAACCAGCGTGAGCGCCAGGCTGTAAGGTTTCAACGTCAAAGAATTTGCGCACCAGGGCGCGGGCTTCGGCCAGGGAACTTAGATGTCCCAGCGCGATAGACTGCATCAGGATGTTTCCGATGGCTGTGGCTTCGACTGGCCCGGTAATCACTGTTCGCCCGAGGCAGTCGGCGGCGAGCTGGTTGAGCAGACGGTTTTTGGTTCCGCCGCCGATGATGTGCAATGGGGCAAGATGTTTGCCGGTCAGGCTTTCGAGTCTTTCCAGCACGAGTCGATATTTCAGTGCCAGACTTTCAATCGCCACGCGGACGATTTCTCCGCGCGTCTGCGGCACGGCTTGACCGCTTTCTGAGCAAAATTGCTGGATTTTTTCGGGCATGTTGCCAGGGTGAAAGAATGTATCGGCGTCTGGGTCAACTACGGCCAGGAAGGGCCGGGCTGCTGCGGCGAGTTGGGTAATTTCATCATACGAAATGCCCCACTCGCGTTTGCATTCCTGGACGAGCCACAGGCCCATGATGTTTTTGGATAAGCGCCAGGTTCCGAACACACCGCCTTCGTTGGTGAAATTGTATTCGAGGACTTTTTCGCTTAGGCAGGGTTCGTTCACTTCCGCGCCCATGATACTCCAGGTACCGGAACTGAGCCAGGCGAAGTCTTTACCTTCCGCAGGGATAGCCACCACCGCCGAACCGGTATCATGGCAGGCGGGGGCGATGACCGGGATGGGCCCCGCCCCGGTTTTGGTGGCCAGCTCAGGGCGCAGGCTGCCGAGGATAGTCCCTGGCTCACAAACGGGAGGCAGGATGCGGGTGGGGATATCCAGCGCTTCGAGCAGGGGGAACGCCCAAGCGCGGCGAACAGGGTCGAAACATTGAGTGGTTGTCGCGTTGGTAAATTCACAACAAAGCGCGCCGCTCAGCCAGTAGTTGAACAGGTCAGGGATGGTGAGAAAGGAGTGGGCGACATCCAGCAGCGGCGATTTTTGCTGAACCATCGCTAAAAGCTGGTAGAGGGTGTTGATTTGCATGAACTGGATGCCGGTTTGGGCGAAAATTTGCTCGCGTGGGACTCGGCTGAAGGCTTTTTCCAGCATTTCGTTGGTGCGGGTGTCGCGGTAGTGGTGCGGGTTACCGAGCAGGACGCCATTTTGGTCGAGCAGGGCAAAATCGACGCCCCAGGTGTCGAGGGCCAGGCTGGCGAGGGGCGCCTGGGCGGCGGAGGCGGCGATGCCGGTCTGGATGTCGCTCCACAGGCGCAGGACATCCCAGTGCAGACCGTCGGGCAATTGAACAGGGCCGTTGGGAAAGCGGTGGGTTTCGATGAGAGCCAGTTTGCCGTTTTCGAGCGCGCCGAGGATGGCGCGCCCGCTTTCAGCGCCGAGGTCGATGGCGAGGTAGTGGGTCATGGGCTAATCCAGGTGGAAATATTCTTCGAGTTCGAGGAAGCTTTCATCGGGGCGGGCGTTAGAGTCGGTGAAAGGGGCCATGAATTCCTGCCAGCGGGTATTGACTTCGGTCGCGCCCATTTTGGCTTGGGCCGCCGAAAGGCTTTCTTCGGTTTCGAAATAGCCAAAAATCAGGCCGTCGGCGCGCATGAATAATGAATAATTATGCCAACCTGCGTTACGCAGCGCCTCCAGCATTTCGGGCCACACGTTTTTGTGATGTTCTTTATACTCTGCTAAACGGTCTGTTCGGATTTTGAATTGGAATCCTACCCGTTTCATTTTCTTATTCTCCTGATGCCGCCCTCACCCCTGGCCCATCTCCCTGCCAGTTTGTAACAGTGCTGGACAAAGCGATGGGCGGGGTGAGGGCTTTTTGTTAAGGTTTACCAGTCGAAGTTGTCAATGTTTTCGGCGTTGTAGATGAATGGGGAGCCATACAGCACATTCAGGCCCAGGTCTGGGTCATTCTTGATGGTGTATTCGCCAAGTCGTCCGGCCTTGAAGCTTTCGCCTTCGACGCCTTTAATCTGGCCTGTGGCCAGCGCATGCAAGGCGTAGATGGAAAGGTAGCCGAGGTCAAGCGGATTCCAGAGCGCGAACTGCGGGGCGGCGCCGCTCTTGACATATTCACGCATCTGATTGGGGGTGCCAAGTCCGGTGACGAAGACTTTACCAATCAACCCGGCATCGGTGACGGCGCGGGCGGAGGCGGCAATGCCGACGGTGGTCGGGGCAATGATGACTTTGAGATTGGGATACTTAGTGAACAGAGCCTGGGCTTCATTGTAGCTCTTGGTATCATCGTCGTCACCGTAGACAACTTCAACCAGAGTGAGATTGGCGTATTCTGGTTTCGCAAGCACTTCCTTCATAACTTCGATCCAGGCATTCTGGTTCGGGGCCGTGGAAGTGGCGCTTAAAATCGCAATTTCGCCGCCATCTGGGCCAGCCAGGTCGGCGGCCATCTGGATTTCAATGGCGCCGATGTCATACAGCACGGCTTGATTGATGTGGAACAGGCGGCCATCTTTGCCAATCGCAGAGTCGAAAGTGACGACGGGGATGCCAGCGGCAATCGCTTCCTTGCCGGTGGGGACAAGCGCATCGGAGTCATTGGCGGAAATCGCCAGGCCGCTGACTTTTTGCGCAATCAACGAGTTGAGAAGTTGAATCTGCTCGGTGGCATCGGCATTGGCGGAACCCTGGTACAGGACGGTGACGCCTAATTCCCTGGCGGCTTCCTGGGCGCCTTTGTTCGATGTGTCGAAGTAGGGATTGCCGAGATTCTTGGGAACCAGCACAAAAGTCAGGGCCGCCGGGGCGGGAACTTCTGCGGCGGGCGCTTTCGTCGCCGGGGCTTCGGCTGCGGGGGCCTGCGTCGCAACCGGAGTGGGTGAGCCACAGGCGCTCAAAACCATGCTCAGAGCGACAAGGGCTGTCAATAAGGCAAACAACGAACGGTGTTTCATAGTTCTTTCTCCTCTCAAGGTGATTGAGTTTGAGCCAACAAGCA
>DAOUAZ010000206.1:0-21228 GCA_034432975.1 Anaerolineales bacterium
GACTGCCCCCCTTCTCCCGAAGGGAGAAGGGGTTGGGGGATGAGGGAGCGGATGATTTCATCCACATCCGCTTCAATCCCATCCTTGTAGCGCGCCACGATGCGAAAGTGCAGGCGCTGGGCGACGGTCATGCCTTCGGTGGGGTCGGTTTTGGCGTTTTCGTTGGTTTCGGCGCGGCCCTCGAAATATTCGATGTAGCGTTGCAGGGCGTCGGGGCGGCGGTTGAAAATCAGGTCTTCGGCCAGTTCGCGCTCTTCGGCGGGGATTTCGGCGTAGGGTTTGATGTGCGCGGGGTTGACAATTGCCATATCCAGCCCGGCTTTGACGCAGTGGTAGAGCATGACCGAGTTCAGGGTCGGGCGGGCGTTGGCGGCCAGGCCAAAGGACAGGTTCGAGACGCCCAGCGAGGTCAACACGCCGGGCAGGGATTCCTTAATCAGCCGGATACCTTCGATGGTTTCAATGGCGGATTCGGAAAATTCCGGGTCGCCGGTGGCGAGGGTGAAGGTCAGGTCGTCGAACACGAGGGCGGAGGGGGCTAAGCCGTGTTCGTTGACGGCGACATCGTAAATTCGCCCGGCGACTTCCAACTTGCGCTGACGGGTTTTTGCCATGCCGCTTTCGTCGATGGTCAGGATGATGACCGCGGCGTTATGCTCTTTGGCGAGTTTGAAAATCTTGTCGGCTTTTTCGCGCCCCGATTCAAAATGGGTCGAGTTGATGAGGCAGCGCCCCGGCGCGGTTTTGAGCGCCACTTCCAGCACGTCCAACTCGGTGGTGTCTATCACCAGCGGCAGGTCGATGCCCGCTGTGACCAGTTTGCGGACGACCTGGCGCATGAGATACGGCTCATCGCCGCGCTCGGTAACGGCGACGGAGATGTCGAGGCCGTGCGCGCCGTTGTCCACCTGGTCGCGGGCAACGCTCAGGATGGAATCCCAGTCTTCGGCCAGCAGAAGGCGCTTGAAGGCGCGGCTGCCCTGGGCGTTGCAGCGTTCGCCAATCAGGAAGGGCGCGGGGTCTTGCTGCATGGCGAGGGCTTTGATGCCCGACGCGAGGCGCGGAGTGCCAGATTGGGGACGAGGTGGGTGTTGCGTATTGCGTAGTTTTTCAACCAGTAGTTTGAGATGGGCAGGGGTGGTGCCGCAGCAGCCACCGACGACCGAGATGTTGTTTTTGGTGACGAATTCGTAAAGCGCCTCGGCAAAGGGTTCCGGTTCGAGCGGGTAAACCGCCTGTCCATCGACATTGAGCGGCAGCCCGGCATTGGGGATGCACGAAACGGGCAGGCGCGTCCCTTCGCCGAGGATGCGAATCGGTTCGCGCATGTGTTCGGGGCCGGTGGAGCAGTTCAGGCCGATGACATCGATAGGCAGGTCTTCAAGAATGGCGATGGCGGCTTCGGCGTCGGTGCCGAGCAACATGCGTCCGCTGGTGTCGAGCGTGATTTGGGCTTGAATCGGCAGCCAGACGCCGGTTTCGGCGAAGGCTTTGGTCACGCCATGGATCGCGGCCTTGACTTCGAGGATGTCCTGCGAGGTTTCGATGAGAATCAGGTCCACGCCGCCCTGAATCAAACCGACGGCCTGCTCGCGGAAGATGTCGGCCAGTTCGTCGAAACCCACGTTCGAGAGCTCGGGGTCATCGGCAGAGGGGAGTTTGCCCGAGGGTCCGATGGAGCCAGCGACGAAGCGCTCTCTCACCCCTAACCCCTCTCCCGGCGGGAGATGGGAATTGCCCCCTTCCCCCGCCGGGGGAAGGGCCGGGGATGAGGGCGCACGCGAATATTCGTCGGCAATTTTCCGCGCCAGGGAGGCCGCTGCCATGTTGATTTCAATCGTCCGCTCGCCCAGGCCGTATTCGCCCAGGGTCAGCCGGTTGGAGCGGAAGGTGTCGGTTTCGAGCACGTCCACGCCGGCTTCCATGAACGAGCGGTGGACTTTTTCGACGGCTGTGGGGTAGGAAATAACGAGGTAGTCGTTGCAGCCGTTGTATTGTTCGCCGCCGAAGTGTTCGGCGGTCAGGTTTTGCTGTTGCAGGCTGGTGCCCATCGCGCCATCGAAGACGAGGACTTTCTTTTCGAGAGCGTCGAGGTAGCGGCGGTTGGTGTAGGGTCGGGTCATGAATTTCTCCTAACGTAAAGGGGATGATTACTCAAATGAATTACGCCGCGAAGTGGGGCTGGATGAAAAAGCGTGCAACGGGCGAAAGATGTCGTATCCAAAGATGGTTTTGAGCAAAGTTTGGGGCGTCGTCACCCGCCGATTATACCGAGGAAACGTCCCGAAGGTTGGTTTAAAAAGCCTGGTTGAGCCGCTCAAACCTTCGGGACGTTCGTCTATGCTTGCCGGTGACATGGTATGATTTACCCATCCTTGCCTGAGAGAACGCGCATGACCCTCCGCTCCCGTCTTTCCTCTTTCCTCTTTCACCCCGCCACTTTCCTCGCCTTTCTTTCCCTCCTCGCCTACGCCCCCTTCTTCTGGGAGCGCGGCTTCTACTGGGACGAAGCCCCCTGGACCTGGATTTACTACCGCCTCGGCCCTGCCGCTCTCACCCAGACCTTCTCCACCAGCCGCCCGTTTTGGGGGATGATGTACCAGGTCATGCTCCCGCTGGTTGGGCCGCATCCCTGGGCCTGGCAACTCCTGATGATCCTCCTGCGCTGGCTGACCGCCGTGCTGGTCTGGAAACTCTTCAGCCGCATCTTCCCGCAATCCCGCCTGCCGCTCTGGGCTGCCGCGCTCTTCCTCGTGTATCCCGGCCTCGGGCAGAACTTCATCGCGTTGATGTACACCCATTTCTACATCGTCTTCAACGTCTTCCTGCTTTCCCTCTACTTCAGCGTCCTTGCCATCCAAAAAGGGGACGGACGCTGGCACATCCCGGCCCTGGCCCTCTCCATCGTCAACCTGCTGACAATGGAATATTTCTATTTCCTCGAGTTCTTCCGCATCGTTTTGTTCTGGTTCCTGCTCGACGCCCCCTTCAAAGCCCGCCTGCGCCGCGTCCTCCTTGTTTCCCTGTCTTACCTGTCTACTTTTTTACTGGTCACTGCCTGGCGCGCCCTGTTCTTCACCAACCAGAACGCCAGTTACTCCTACCAGACCCTCGACGACATCCGCGCCAATTTCCTGTGGGGGATTGGGAAGCTGCTCTGGAACATGCTCCAGGCCTTTTGGACGACTGTCCCCCTCGCCTGGCTCTTCCCCTTCGAGCCAGTGGACGCTGCCAGCCTCGGCCTGTTGACCACGATCGGAGCCTTTACCCTCGCCTTCGCCGCCACCCTCCTCGCCGGTCTTTACGTTCTCCGAATATCGAATATCGAATATCGAATATCGAATCCCGAATTACCGATCACCAATTACTCTTTCCTGCTTTTGGGCCTCCTCGCCTGGCTTCTCGGCGGCGGCGCCTTCTGGCTGGTGGGAGAGCGCACTCTGCCGCAATTGCACTTCTCGGCGGACAGGTTCACGCTCTCCTTCATGTTCGGCTCCAGCCTGCTCCTGGCCGCCCTGCTGGGATGTTTATCCCGTTTCCCTCGCCTGCAACTGACCCTGCTGGCCCTCCTCATAGGCTTCTCGGTCGGCAAACACTTCCAGACCAACGCCACCTACCGCCGCGACTGGGCCACCCAGCGCGCCTTCTTCTGGCAGATGTCGTGGCGCGCCCCCTCCCTCGAACCCGGAACGACCATCATCACCAATGACCTTCCGGTGACGGTCTTCAGCGATAACTCACTCTCCGGCCCGCTCAACTGGATTTATAACTCCTCGATTTTGGATGACAACCAACGTCAGGAGACGTTGGACTCCGGCATGAACTACATCCTTTATTTCGCCTCCGTCCGCGCCCAGGAAGGCCGCGCCCTGGCGGGGAAACTCGAACCGGGCCATGCTTTCGAGCAAAACTATCTCGCAACGACGTTCTACGGCAGCACCTCGAAAGTCATTGCCGTCAATTTCTCTCCCCCCGGCTGTGTCCGCGTCCTCGACCCGGAGATTGACCCGCTCAACAAACTGCTTCCCCCCGACCTGCGCGCCGCCGCCATTTTGAGCAATCCGGCCCTGATTCGCGCCCAAAATCCCGTCACATTGCCCGATTTCTACAACCCGGAAATTCCCCGCTCGTGGTGTTATTACTTCTCCAAAGCCGAACTGGCCCGCCAGGATGGGGACTGGCAAACGGTCATCGACCTGCATCGACAGGCGCAGGCCCTCGGCGACCGCCCCAACGACCCGCTCGAAAATTTCGTCTTCATCGAAGCCTGCGCCCATACCGGCGACTGGCAGCAGGCGCGGACGATGACACGGGACGCCTACCGCTACTCGCGCGAGTTCATGCGCCCGATGTTGTGCGCGCTTTGGGGTCGTATCGAGCGCGATGTCTCTGGCAGCGCAGAAGTAGCACAGGCCGCCAGGGAGGACTTGGGCTGCGGACAATAAGACTTCCTGACATTCCTCTGCCCCGCTTGCCCCGCGTTCAATTCTCACGTACAATCAAGGCATTCACCAGGCTGATGAAAGGAATCCGAAATGACAAACGTCAAAGCCTTTGGCGAGAAATTGCTGGAGAACCTGGGAAAAGTCATCATTGGCAAACGCAGCGCGCTGGAAATGGTTGTGATTGGCCTGCTCTGCCAGGGGCATGTTCTCATTGAGGATGTTCCCGGCGTGGGCAAGACCGTCATGGCGCGCGCCATGTCCAAGTCGGTGGGCTGCGCCTTCAATCGCGTCCAGTTCACGCCCGATATGCTGCCGTCGGATGTGACCGGCGTTTCTATCTTCAACCAGGAATCGCGCAAGTTCGAGTTTCGTCCCGGTCCCATTTTTGGGCAGGTCATCCTTGCTGACGAAATCAACCGCGCCACGCCCAAAACCCAGGCCGCCCTGCTCGAAGCAATGGACGAGCGTCAGGTGACGGTCGATGGCGTGACCCATCCGCTGCCGCGCCCTTTCATGGTGCTGGCGACTCAGAATCCCATCGAATACGAGGGAACTTTCCCGCTGCCTGAAGCCCAACTCGACCGTTTCCTGTTGCGCGTTCGGCTCGGTTATCCCAACCTGGCAGAGGAAATCTCGGTGCTGGAAGGCCAGCAGTTGCGGCATCCCATCGAGGGCATCTCCCCGGTCTTCTCCGCCGAAGAAGTCCTGGAGGCTGCCGAGGCTGTCAAAACAATCTACGTTGCGAATCCCATCAAACGCTATATCGTAGACTTGACTCACCGTACTCGCAGCAACGCCGATGTGTACCTGGGCGCCAGCCCGCGCGGTTCGCTGGGTCTCTTCCGCGCCGGGCAGGCGCGCGCCGCCCTGAATGGACGCGACCACGTCCTGCCCGACGATATCAAAGCCCTGGCGCCGCCCATCCTGGCGCATCGCATCATTGTCAATCCTGCGGCGCGCCTGCGCGAAGTGACCGCCGAACGCATCGTGCAGGAAATCCTGCTCGCGGTTCCCGTTCCCGGCGGCAGTTTCGTCTCCTGATATGCGCAAGCGCCACACGGGCTGGATTGTCTTCCTCCTGACCCTGGCGGTTGGCGGAATCGGGATGGCCGCCACCGGTTCACTGCTCTATGTCCGTCTGGTCTATCTGGGCGCGCTGGTGTTGCTGACGGCCTGGGTCTGGACCTGGATTTCACTGCGCGGGGTGCGCGTTCTGCGACAGGCGCGCTCCCTGCGCGCCAGTGTGGGCGATATCTTCGAGGAGACCATCGAGGTCTCCAATCCCACCCGGCTGCCGCGCCTGTTCCTGGAAGTCGAGAATGAGTCTAACTTGCCGCAGGCCGCCGGCTCGCGCCTGGTCACGATGATTGGCAGCCGGGAGAATCGCACTTACCTGGCCCGTACCTGGCTCACCAGCCGCGGCGCATTCCCACTGGGCCCAACCACCCTCCGTTCCGGCGACCCATTCGGCTTTTTTTTAGCCCGAAAAACCTTCCCATCTGCTGATTCGCTGCTCGTCCTGCCCCTCATCATCCCGTTGGCCGATTGTCCCTCGCCGCCTGGGATGCTGCCGGGCGGTAAGGCCATCCGGCGCAAGGCCTTTGAAGTCACGCCCCACGCTGCCGGGGTGCGCGAATATGTGACCGGCGACCCGCTCAAACGGATTCACTGGCCCTCCACTGCCCGGCGCGGCAGGTTGATGGTGAAAGAGTTCGAACAGGACCCCCAGGCCGAGTTATGGATTTTCCTCGACGCCCAGCTGGGCATCCAGGCCGAGCAAAAACCTGAGATGGAGCAGGTCTGGAACGACTGGATGTTCATCCGCCGCCCGAAAATCAAACTGGCGGCCTCCACCATCGAATATGGCGCGTGCATTGCCGCCTCGCTGGCGCATTATTTCATCGAGCAGCGCCGCGCGGTGGGACTGGTAACGAACGGCCCGGTCTATACGGTCATCCCTGCCGAACGCAGTGAACGACAGGAAAGCAAAGTGCTGGAGACGCTGGCCTTCGTGAGCGGGGAAGGCGAATTGTCGCTCGCCAGCCTGGTCGATTTGCAGTCCCCGCAGATGCCGCTCGGCTCCAGCGCGGTGCTGATTACCCCTTCCAGCCGCGATGATGTCCTCCTGGCGGTCGAACTGCTCCAGCGCCGCAACCTGCGCCCGCTGGTGTTGCTGCTCATGACGCATAGCTTCGGCGGCCGGCCGGGGTCGGAATCCCTGGCTGAAAAACTGGAGCAGCGCGGGGTGTCCGTCTGTAAAATTTACAAAGACGCCGACCTGGCTGAGACCTTGCAGGCGTTCGCAAATGCGCACAAAGGATTGGAGAACCGCACTTGGCAGGCAATTCCGTTGTCCCCCTCGATTTGAACTTCCAGGGACAGCCGCGGGCAATCGCCTCGTACATGCTCAAGCATAGTACCGGCGTCGTTTTGGTGGAATCAGGCCCCGGCTCGACCATTCCCGCGCTGGAAATGGCCCTCGCGGCGCATGGCTGCACCCTGCGCGACATCACGCACGTGCTCCTGACCCACATCCACCTCGACCATGCCGGCGCGGCCGGTTTCCTGGCCTCGCAAGGCGCGCAGGTCTTCGTCCATCCGGTTGGCGCGCCGCATCTGCTCAATCCCGAAAAACTGATTGCCAGCGCCACGCGTATTTATGGCGACCTGATGCAGCCGCTGTGGGGTGATTTTCTGCCCGTCCCGGCGGACAAACTGACCCTCCTGGAAGACAACCAGGAAGTGGTGGCCGGCAGCCTGCGGTTTGTCGCGCTCAACACGCCCGGACACGCCGAACATCATTTTGCCTACCAGTTCGAGGATTTGTGTTTCAGCGGCGATGTGGGCGCGGTGCGCATTCCCGGCCATCGCTACATGCGCCTGCCCATGCCCCCGCCGGAATTCCACCTCGAAAAGTGGCGTGAGAGCGTCCTGCGCCTGCAAAAGGTCGGCTTCCAGCGGATTGCCCCGACTCACTTCGGCATTTTCGAGGATGTCGCGTGGCATCTCCAGACGATTTTGCATAATCTCGACGAAGTGGAACGCTGGCTGCTCGAAACCATGCCTGCCGAACCGGCAACCGAAGACTTGCGTCAGAAGTTTGTCTCCTGGATGGAGTCCCAGGGCCGCGCTGAGGGGCTGGGTGATGAAGAAATCGAAGCCTACCGCCTCGCCAACCCACTCGCCATGAGCGCGGATGGGCTGCAAAGGTATTGGAAGAAGTTTCGAGCGTGAACTCTGCCGCATCCAGCGAGGCGTTGTATAATTTAGTCAGATTTATCACAGGAGTCTCGCATGGAAACCCAAACTGGCATTCAAGCATTGAAAAGCCGCCTGGGGGCGTATCTTCGCATGGTCAAACAGGGTCGGACAATTGCCATTACGGAACGCGGCAAGGTAATTGGCTATCTCTCGCCGACCGCGCCTTCTCTCGACGAGAAAATGAAAGCGCTGGAAAACGCCGGTTTCTTGCGGCGTGGCAAGGCGAAGTTACATCCACGTGAACCGGTCATTGTCAACACTGGTACCAGGCAGGTCTCGGATATGGTGGTCGAGGACCGGCGATGATTGTTTACTTCGATGCCAGCGCGCTGGTCAAAGCCTATATCGCCGAAGATGGTTCATCCGACGTGTTGGCCCTGTTGAATTTGCCTGACCTCCAGCCGGGCAGCCTGCTTCTGCTGGAAGTGGAAATGGCGGCAGCGTTGGGAAAGGCCGCCCGCCTGCTTCGGTTGGCGCAAGATACGCTGGCACGCGCCTGGGAAGGTTTCTTGCGCGATTGGGAAGCCTTTGCGCGCATCGAAGTTTCCGAACCGTTGGTTCGCCGCGCCGCTCAATTGGCTCTGGAACAATCCCTGCGCGGTTATGATTCATTGCGCCTGGCCTCTGCCTTGACCTGGCAGGAATACCTCGGAGAACCGCTGACCCTTGCCACCTTCGACCGCGAACTCTGGCAAGCCGCGCGCGTGCTGGGCGTGCGTCCCTGGCCAGAAGGGTTGGGTTCTCGTTGATGCAGTCCCGCCTGACGCGGATGCCGGACAGCCGATAGAAAGAGTAGAGTGTTTTCGGAACGCTTATTTTCCAATCGAATCGCTGCTTGACAGCCTGACCTGCCCCCGCTATAATCAGCCCGCTTAAACGGGTACACTATCCAGGAATGGATGCAATCATATTAAGGAGTAAAGCATGCCCCCTCATCCAAAGCGTAAACATTCGAAGGGCCGCCGCGACCGCCGCCGCGCCCACGATGCCTTGCAGGCCCAGAACCTGGTCGCCTGCCCCAACTGTGGCGAAATGCGCCTGCCCCACACCGTCTGCCCCAAGTGCGGACAGTATAAGGGCCGCGAAGTCGTCGAAATCAAGAAGAAGGACTGACCCCCTGAACATCGACGCGCCGTGACGTTCACGGCGCGTTTGTGTTTTAAGGGACGAGGTGAATCATGAGCATTGACTTTTCCAAAACCGCTTTCGTTTTTCCGGGACAAGGTTCGCAGGCCCTTGGCATGGGGCGCGACCTGGCCGGAACCTTCCCCGCCGCGCGCGCCGTGTTCGAGGAAGCCGATTACATTTTGGGATTTGCATTTTCAAAACTGATGTGGGATGGCCCCAAGGAAGAACTGGACGATACCGTTAACACCCAGCCCGCCCTGTTCATTCACTCCCTGGCCGTTTGGAAGACCGTTTCCCCGCCGCCTGCTCCTGTTTGCGTGGCCGGGCACTCGCTGGGGCAGCTCTCCGCGCTTACGGCGGCCGGCGCGCTCTCGTTTGCCGACGGATTGCGTCTCGTTCGCAAACGCGGCGAACTGATGAAACTGGCCGGGGAGCGAAATCCTGGCGGGATGGCGGCCATTTTGGGGCTGGATATCCCGACCCTCGATAAAGTCTGCGCCGAGGCCAGCACCGAGGCGGAGATTGTGCAGGTCGCCAACGACAACTGTCCCGGGCAGGTGGTGGTTTCGGGGCATAAGACCGCCCTCGAGCGGGCAATCGCCGCGGCCAAGGCTGCCGGGGCCAAACGCGCCCTGCCGCTGGCGGTCAGCATTGCGGCGCATTCCCCGCTGATGGCGACCATCCAGGCCGAGTGGGATGCTGCTGTGAACGAAGCGCCGTTTGTCGATGCGGTTATCTCGGTTGTAGGGAATGTGGCCGCCGCGCCGCTCTCGACTGCCGAGGCCTTGCGCGCCGATGTGCGGGCGCAGATGCAGAATCGGGTACGCTGGACTGAATCGGTGCGTTGGATGAATGCCCGGGGAGCGGAAATTTTCGTCGAAGCGGGAACCGGCTCCGTGCTGGGCGGGCTGGTCAAGCGCATTCTCGAAGACGTGACCACGCTTCCGTTGGGAAATCCACAGGATTTCGATACGTTGAAGTAGCCCAAGATGCCATCTTACGTTACCTGGGGCGCAAGATAACATCTTGCGTTACTTCCCCGGCTCGCTGATGCCGTTCTGCCTGCTCGTGCAAACCCAGGACTGTGAAGTATTCCGCCGCGCGCCACAGGTAGGGACGCGCTTCGGTCAATTTCCCCCGTTCATAGAGCAGCCAGCCATAATTCCCGGTTTGGGCCGCCACCGAGTAGCGGTCGCCAATTTCGAGGTAGATTTGGCAGGCCTCTTGCAGCGTTTGCCGGGCGGCCGCCTCCTGCCCGTCCAGCAGGGCAATGGCTCCCTGGGCGGCCAGGGTATTGGCTTCGCCCAGGCGCGCTTCGGCCTTGCGGTAAATTCCCTCAGCGCGCTGGAAGGACTGCCGGGCGGTTTGGGTTTCCCCTTTTTGGAAGAAGAGCTCGCCCAATCCGTAGAACGCGTTGGCCTCGCCGAGTTTGTTGCGCAGGGAACGATACACGCTGAGCGATTCCAGGTAATATCTTTCGCTTTCGTCGTATTCCTCGCGGCGGCGGGCCAGGTCGCCCAGGTTTTCGAGGCAGGCTGCTTTTCCCAGCCGGTAGCCGATGGCATGATAGACCTCCATCGCTTCGACAACCCGCTCTTGCGCTTCGCCCAAACTGCCCTGCAGGCGGGCGGCGTGTCCCAGCCCTTGCAGGCAGTTGGCCTTACCGAGTTGGTTGGCAATTTTGCGGTAGATTTCGAGCGCTTCGCTATAGCGGATTTGCGCCTGGCGGTACTGTCCCTGGTGGAGCAGGATATCGCCCATGTTTTGGATGCAATTGGCCTCGCCCAGGCGGTCTTTCTGTTCCCGGTAGAGCGGGAGCGCGGCCCGGTAGCGATGTTCCGCGCTGGCGAAGTTTCCCGTCAGGCGGGCGACATCGCCCAGGCTGCGGATGCAGGCCGCTGCCCCAGATTTTTGGCGCTGTTCCTGGTAGATGTTCAAGGCCTGTTGGTAATGCCGTTCGGCCAGTTTTGTTTCGGAGAGTTGGATATAGACATCGCCCAGGCGCTGCTGGCAGGCGGCTGCTTTGGGCAAATCATTCACGTTGTTGTAATAGGCAAGTGCTTGCTGGAAGTGTTCTATCGCCTGGCCGTAATCGTCAATCCAGTAATACACTTCGGCCAGTTTCGACCGGCAGGCGGCCTCGCGGGCTTCGTCTTTCAATTCATGGAACAGGCGCGCGCCCTGCGTAAGGTAAGAAACGGCGAGTTGGCGGTCCGAAAAACCGGGCAGCGAGGCATAGTTGCGACCGATGATGAAGAACAGGGTCGCCAGTTCTTCGCGCCGGGTGGGGTCGGTTTCAATCCGTTTTCGCAGCGATTCCAGTTCTTCGAGATTCTTCTTTGCCGGACGGGTGACATCTTCCGGCTGCTGGCGAAGAATGCTGCCGGTCACCGGTTCGGCGCGCGCGGCGGACAGCCCGGTCGATTGGAAGTGGAACGCGGCGCTGTACCAGTCGAAGAAATCTGGCGCGGAAATATCCAACCGGTCCATGGCCAGGTCGGTCAGGAACAGGACGACCGGGATGGGCAGCGTGGAGCGCAGGATGTCGCGCTCGGCGTTGAGCGCCGCCGCGAAGGGCGGACGCCCGCCCGGCGCGAGGGTGGTCTCGATGAGATGTTCCATGCCTGTCACAACCAGCGCGGCCTGGCGCGGTTTTTGGAGCAGGGCGCGTCCTTCCGGTGTGGATTGCAAGGCCTGGCGCAGGTTTTCGGGATGCCGGTTGGAGAGGTCCAGATGAATGGCGTGAACGCCTTCGGCCTTCAGGGCTTCTTCGAACCGCGAAATGACCTCGCTGCGTTGGCGCGGTTCGTTGACGCGCGCCAGTCCCAGCGAAAACTGTCCCTGGTGGAACAGGGCAAAGCGCCGCAGCCGCTCAAATTCATCGGGGGAATCAGTGATTCGTTCGTTCATTTGCGTATAGTCACCTTATTATAGCATTGCTCGTTAAGTTTTGTGGCGCAATCGGCCTGCGGAATGAATTCCGCGTTACGGCAATATCAGGCGCGCAGCACGCTGCCGCGTTCGCGGCGGGTCGATTCAAGCGCGGTTTTGAATTCGGGTGTCTCCCACAGCAGGGGGTGGACTCCAATCCAGCGTTCGGCTTCGTATTCCAGCGCGGCGCGGCGGTAGAGCAGGAAGCGCCCGTCTTCATCGGGATTGATGGTGGTTTCGAGGTGGGTTTTTGCCAGCAGGTCGTAATGCCGCAGGGTGAGTTTGCGGGCCATTTCGCCGCGCACCAGGCTGGCGGCGCGGTTGACGGCGCGTTCATCGACCTGGGCGTTCGATTCGAGCAGGGCTTCCTTGAGCAGGCGCAGCAGGTCGCGCGGGCAGCCGCCCGAAAGGTGCGCCAGCCGCACGGCGATGGAAGGGTCGGCGAACAGGTCCTTATTCACGCGCAGGTAGATGGCGTCGAGCAGGGCAGCGACGCTTCGTTCCTGGATGGAACGATGGTTGCCGCGCGGATAAACCGGCAGCATGGGCAGGGTCTCCGGCTCGTAGCGGTCTTCGACCGTTTCGCCGGGCGGGTTGTAGAGCAGCGAGATGGGCAGGACGAAGATACTGTGGGCGTCCACGCCGTTCAGCAGGTCGGCGTTGGTCAGCACGGCCCGGCTAATCATCTCCGGCGGGTAGCGGTCCAGGTTGTCGAGGATGAAAATTACCCCGCGCGGGTAAACCTTATCGGAGATTTTGCGCGATTCGGACAAGAGCAGGTTCAGGTTTTGGCGCAACTGGTCGGGATATTTCTCGACCGCCTGTTTAATGTCTTCGCGCTGTTTGCCGGTCGTTTTGCGCAGCAGGCTGAGGCCGGAGAGCAGTTTCCCCAGCGGGGTGTTCACTCCCAGCCCGGCTTCCCCCGAAAAGGCGATGACCCGTTCCACTTCGCGCTGCTCGACGTGGGTCACTTCCTGGAACCAGTCGGTGACGACCTTGACGGCTTTATCGGGCAGGGGCTTGAGTCTTTTGTCGGCGTCGAAGGCTTCATCCAGCAGGCGCAGCATGAGCAGGAACAGGTCGCCGAAGCCGATTTCGTTGGGGTCGGCCTGTTCGTTGACGACGGCGTAAAGCGGCAGGTAGCCCTCGGCTTTGGCGCGGTCCATGACGCGCGCCAGTTCGGTCGATTTGCCGCAGCCGCGATGGCCGGCCACGGCGATGTGGCTGTATTTGCGTTCGGCCTCGGCCCCGCGCAGGCGGCGGGTGATGCGGTCGTGCAGGTTGGTGCCGCGCGCCGGGTCGAAATCGCACCAGCGTGGGTCGCCGGGGTCGAGCGGCTCATCGGGGTTGCAGCGCCCAATCGCTTCGATGATGAGATTGTTCATGGTCACCTCTTGTAAAGTACGGGAAAAACATCCCGAAAAATGAACTTACAAGAGATGTTGCAAGATTCGTGCCAGGGGTTTATGACATTTGACGTGATGTGTTTCATTCCCGGCTCGTAGTATAATGATTCCATGACAGTGATGTCTGACAATTCAGTTGTCAGCGCCCTTTGGCGGTGGTCGTACTATATCTGGTCAGCGTGAAGATGCTGACCAGGTTTGTTTTTAACCCGTGACATGGTGGGGGCCGGGTTTATCCCGGCCAAAAACCAGGCGACCATGAAGGCCGCCCCAACAATCGCAAAGGAGAATCGATGAGACTGAGCAAACTTGCCTCCGAAATTGCCGAGTCCCCGACCCTGGCGCTTAACGAGGAAGCCCGGCTGCTGCGGGAGCGGGGCGAACCCGTCATCCATCTGGGAATCGGCGAGCCGAAGAACAAGACGCCCATCAACGCCATCCTGGCCTCGGCGGCCAAACTGACCAGCGGGGAGGTGAAATACACCCCCGCCGACGGAACGCCCGGCTTGAAAAAGGCCATCATCCGCTATACCGAAGAAAATTACGACCGGCTGGTTTCGCCGGAGAATGTCATCGTCACCAACGGGGCCAAGCAGTCGTTGTTCAATATCTTTTACAGCATCCTGAACCCGCAGGATGAGGTCATCGTGCTGGCCCCGTACTGGGTCTCCTACCCGGAAATCATCAAGATGTGTTACGGCGTGCCGGTGATTGTGACTCCCGAAGACGGGACCTTCCTCCCCAATTTCGCGGAAATCGAGCGGGCGGTGACGGGATATACACGCGCGATTATCGTCAACAGCCCGAACAATCCCTCCGGCGCGGTCTACCCGCCCGAGTTAATCGAAAAATTGGTTGATTTTTGCGAGCGCAAAGGGATTTTCCTGGTTTGCGACGATATTTATCACAAACTGGTCTTCGACCGCAAGGAAGCCGTCCCGGCCTGGCGGTTCACCAGCCGCGACGCCGAGGACAGCCATGTCATCGTGGTCAACGGGGTGGCGAAGGTGTACGGGATGACCGGATTCCGCGTCGGGTGGGTGGTGGGGCCCAAGCCGCTCGCGCGGGTGATGACCAATGTCACAGTACAGACGACTTCGGGGGTCTCGCCCGTGAGCCAGGCCGCAGCCGAGGGAGCGCTGAATGGCCTGCAAAACATCGTCGAGGCGATTCGGCTCCAAATTCAGAACAACCGCGAAGTTTTGTTGCAGGAGATGAAAACCTTCCACGGCGCGCGGCTGATCAAGCCGGATGGGACGTTTTACGCCCTGCCTGATTTGCGCGCGTTTGGCAGCAGTTCGGTCGAAATCTCGAAGTTCCTGCTCAAAAAGGCGCTGGTGGTGACGGTTCCGGGCAAGGAATTTGGGATGGAAGGGCATATCCGCCTGTCGATTTCGGGGACGGTCAAGGATGTGACCGAGGGCATTGCCCGTATCAAGTGGGCGCTCGACCCGACCAGCCCGAATGAGATTTATATCGGCGATAGGAAGATAATTCGAGACTGGCTTTAGCAAAAAGGCGGGCATATGGAACACGATACACGCGCGAATTTGCCCGTATTGCGTGTTTCGTAATTGACCCCGATAGGAGATGATTTTGTGAATAACCTACTCAACATCAAAACCCCCGCCGAGGGCGTGGCCCAGGCCCGCAAGGCGGAGTACAACCTGTCCAATCATGGCGTGGCGAACCTGCGCCTGGCGTACTGGAACCTTTCGACCGAGTCGCTCTACGAGGAGGCCATTTTCCGCGGCGAGGGCGCGACGGCGGCCGGCGGGCCGTTTACGGCCAACACCGGCAAGCACACCGCGCGCTCGGCCAATGACAAATTCGTGGTGCGCGAGACCGATTCGGAGGGCAATGTCTGGTGGGGGGTGTATAACCGTCCCATCGAGGCGGGCAAATTCGACGAACTCTATGCCCGCATGTTGGGCTTCCTGCAAGGGCGGGATGTGTTCGTGCAGGACGTTTACGGCGGCGCGGATGAAAACTACCGCCTGCCGGTGCGCGTCGTGACCGAACTGGCCTGGCACAGCATGTTCGCCCGCAATATGTTCCTCCTGCCCGCTTCGCTGGAGGAATACAAGCGCTTCGTGCCGGAGTTTACGCTGTTTGCGCTGCCCTCGTTCAAAGCCGCTCCGGCGGTCGATAACACCGCCAGCGAGACCTTCATCTGCCTGTCGTTCGAGAAAAAGCTGGTGATTATCGGCAATTCGGCCTACGCGGGCGAAATCAAGAAGTCCGTGTTCACGATTTTGAATTACCTGCTGCCGTTGCAGGGCGTGCTTTCGATGCACTGCTCGGCCAATGTCAGCCCGGACGACCCGGACGATGTGGCGTTGTTCTTTGGACTGAGCGGGACCGGCAAGACGACCCTCTCCGCCGACCCCAATCGCCGCTTAATCGGCGACGACGAACACGGCTGGAGCGACGAGGGCGTCTTCAACTTCGAGGGCGGCTGCTACGCCAAAGTGATTGGACTCTCCGAGAGCGCCGAACCCGAAATCTACGCCACCACCAAACGCTATGGGACGATTCTCGAAAACGTGCCTTACGACCCGGTGACCCGTTATATTGACCTGGACGATGACACCCTGACCGAAAATACCCGCGCCTCGTACCCGCTGGAGTTCATCGCCAACGCCGTCCCGGAGAAAAAGGCCGGCCACCCGAAAAACGTCATCATGTTGACCTGCGACGCCAGCGGCGTCATGCCGCCCATCGCGCGGTTGACCCCGGACCAGGCCCTCTACCAGTTCATCAGCGGGTACACGGCCAAAATCGCGGGAACCGAAGTCGGCCTGGCGAAAGAGCCGGAAATCACCTTTTCGGCCTGTTTCGGCGGGCCGTTCATGGTGCATCATCCCTATCGATACGCGGAACTGCTCAAGCGCAAAATCGAGCGCTATGGCGTGACCTGCTGGCTGGTCAACACCGGCTGGGTCGGCGGGCCTTATGGGATTGGCAAGCGCATCAGCATCCGCCACACGCGGAATTTGCTGAATGCCGCCCTGACCGGTAAACTGGCGAATGTCGAATACTACCGCGACCCGGTCTTTGGCTTCGAAGTCCCCAAAACCTGCCCGGAGGTGCCGGATTCGGTGCTGGAGCCCTGGTCGAGCTGGCCCAGCCGCGCCGAATACGACAAGCGTTACAAGGATTTGGCCTCGCGCTTCCTCCAGAACTTTGCCAAATTCACTGACGGCACGCCGCAGGAAGTGGTGGAGGCTGGGCCGAGGATTCAGTAACCAGTTTTCAGTTAGCAGTAATCAGTAAAAGCCCTCCGCGTTCGTGTTGAGCGCGGAGGGCTTTGTTCTGGTTTCCTGATTTTATTGTTTGGCAGGGATTAATGCAATCAATGTCCGCAAGGTCTCATTGACGGCTTCCGAAGTTGGGAAATATTTCCTCACATCTGGTTCAAGCATGACCGCCCCTTCTTCCAGGGTAAAGTGCTGGACGGTTTCCGTGCCGTCAGCCTGGTGGATAAGAACGGTATGCCCTTCACGGTAGGCGCGATAATATCTGCCGCGCTCTCCCTTTTTCCCGGTGAAATCGTATTCTGCGCGCATTTCTTCGACTTTTTTAGGAGTTTTCTTCATAGGCTTTTCTCTCAAATCTTGTTGCTTTACGACAACTGATGATACGGATAAGAAGGAATTCTTCGGTCTCTCTTCGCTCAGTGTGCACTACCAAAAGCATTTTGTCTTTTGCAGACACTCCCACGCTGATTAATCGTTCCTCGCTTTGAGAGTGTTCCTCGTCGGGAAAAGTTACCAAAAGCGGGTCATTGAAAACAGTCTTGGCTTCCTCGAAAGAGATGTTATGCTTGCGGATATTGTCACGAGCTTTGTTGGCATCCCATTCAAAGAGCAGTTTCATGTTTTTATTATATCGCTTTTGTGCTCCATTTCTACTGCCTCAACGCTGGCCCAGCCGCGCCGAACACGACAAGCGCTACAAGGATTTGGCCTCGCGCTTCATCCAGAATTTTGCCAAGTTCACTGACGGCACGCCGCAGGAAGTGGTGGAGGCGGGGCCGAGGATTTAGTAGCCAGTATTCAGTAAAAGCCCTCCGCGTTTGGGATGAGCGCGGAGGGCTTTGCGTGCGGTGTATTTGGGATCTATTTTGTCTCGAATAACGAGCGGGGCAAACCTGATTGGCGGATGATTCCCAATAGCGTTCCTGTTTTTAACTCGGCATGGTCTGGCACAGGCACTGTAACTGTTGAACCGCCAACCTTTTTCTGCATAATCATGTGGCTGCCTTTTTGGCGCGCTTCCTCAAACCCATGTTGTGACATGAGTTTACAAACTTCACGACCAGAAAAGACCAGCAGTTTGGACATTCGACGCGGAAAGTCAGGCGCGCGCTATTGCGCGTGGCTTCGGTTTGGGCGCGGTGGGCATCAATGGCATGATGTAGGTTTCTTTTTTCAATCTTCGTTTGATTTCAGATGGTGACGCGACTTCAAAGAAACCTTCGACGGCTTCGAGAAGGTTATAGCGCGCCTCTTCAATCGTTTTTCCCTGGCTGACAACATCCAATTCTGGACAGGTAGCGACATACGAATCATCTTCGCGTTCGATAACGGCGGTTAACTGTAAGGCCTTTTCCATAAAATTTCTCCTGAATTCTCATTTCAATTATACGCCAAGCCTTATCCAAATAACTCGCCCTGCTGCCCATCGGACTTTTTTATCCGCCCGGCTTTTTTGAACGTGCCGTGCGCGGGCGGCATGTCGATGGTTTTGCCTGACAGCAGGTCGGCAATGCTCAAAATCTGGATTTTGGGGTAGCTTTTCTGCCAGAGTTCGGAAACGTAGAAATCCGCCGAGGCCGCTTCGCGCAGCATGTCTTTGCTCGGTTCTTCGAGCGTGACATAGACGCCGATGGCGGCGCTTTCGCGTTTGACGGTTCCAACCAAATCGCGGATGTGGCTGCTGTTGACATGCCCGCTCTTGACCTGCACGACCACGCTTTTGGGGGCGTTTTTGTCGTCCACAAAATAGATGACTCCGTCTATGCCGCGGTCCGACCCTTTTTTGCCTTCAATGCGCGGCCCTCTCCCATTTCGCTCTCCAGAAATGGGGGAGGGTTGGGAGGGGGTTCCGCCAAGCGGACGCGCCCCCAGCAGCGACAGCGCCCACCACTGGAACTGGCAGCGGTCGTCGCGCGCCAGTTGGCGGGCCGATTCCAAATCTTCGGGTTCGCCAAGCACCCGGTAGTCTTTGCCCGCCGCCAGGTCGAAGTTGTCTTTCAGGCGGTATTTCATCAACGAAATGGACAAATGCGTGATGTCGATTCCGACCCAGCGCCGGTTGAGTTTTTGGGCCGCCGCCACGGCCGTGCCGCAGCCGCAGAACGGGTCCAGCACCAGGTCGCCTTCGTTGCTCGACGCCTGGATGATACGCTCCAGCAGCGCCAGCGGTTTTTGGGTCGGATAGCCGAGGCGTTCCTGGGCTTGGGAGTTGATTGGGAAAATATCATCCCAGAGTGAGGCAATTGGTTGCCCCTCCATCTCGTCAAGGTATCTTTTTCTTCTGATGTGCCCTTTTGGGTCTGGGGGAAAATATAATTTCCCTTCTCTATCCAATTGCTCCATCTTATCAAGGGCAACAGCCCAACCTTTCGCTGGGGGTGGATAGCCTTTGTATGCATATTTCAGATTTGGCCTGTCAGCCGGGTTAGATAAATCCGCCAAAGTATAGCGACGGCCATCTGGTTCAGTATAGCGAAAATGCTTTTCTAAATATTTCTCGTCATGTTGACCAAACTGTTTGTTAAAGGTGTAGTTGGACGATTTGGTATATAGCAGAATCGTGTCAGTTGCGACACCAAATTTTCGAGAGGAGTTGTGCATTCCTTGACGACGCTTCCAAACAATCTCATTTTGAAAATTTTCCCCGCCAAAAATCGTATCCAGCACCACCTTGAGATAATGGCTGGCGGTCGGGTCGCAGTGCAGGTATAAACTCCCGGTCGGCTTCAGGACGCGGTGTAACTCAATCAGCCGGGCGGTCATCATCACCAGGTAGGCCATCATCTGGTTCTCGCCGATGAAGTCGCGCAGCGCGCCAATCATCTTGACCACAGCGGCGGGCGCGTCCTGGATTAACTGGTGGTAGGTGAACGCGGCAGATTTGTCCCAGTGCCAGGTGTCGTCGAAGGCCGTAATCTGGGCTTCGGATTCCTGTCCGCTCTCGTTTTTGAACAAGACGTTATACGAGCGGTTCGAGTTGAACGGCGGGTCGAGGTACACCAGGCCGACCGATTCGCTGGGGATGTACACGCGCAAAATCGGCAGGTTGTCGCCGTAGAACAGGGTATTTTCGGTGATGGGCTTGGTCATGGGTTAATTGTAGCGCAGAAATGCGGCGCAAACCTTTAGAATCTTGGGGTTCTCCAAGAATCTCCGTGATGGGCATTTTCCGTACACGGAAAACGCGGAAAACACGGAGCAACACGGAAAAATCGTTGTTTAAAATGCTCTTTGTGTCACCTGCGCTGCGCGCAGGCGCAAGTATCCGCGTACAGATTCTCACGCTTGTGTGTTCAGGTATAATTATTATTGATGAGCGAAACCTTTGAGCAGATTCGTCGTTTGGTAGCCACTGGACAGGTTCAAATCTCGGCGCATGGGTACGATGAGCTCGCCAACGACGGACTATTTGTCCGCGAAATCATCGCAGGAGTTTCACAAGCAAAGGTTATTGAGGATTACCCCAATTACCATAAAGGGCCATGTGTGCTGGTTTTACAACATGACAAAACAGGCGCGCCAGTTCATGTCGTTTGGGGAGTTCCGAGAAGCGGGCAAGCCCCAGCGGTGTTGGTTACTGCCTACCGCCCCGATTCAGAAAAATGGGCCGATGGCTTTACAAGGAGAGTCAAATGACAAAACGAAAAGTTACCAAACTTATCCATGTGGGTGAATATGCGGCAGAGGTGCAAGTCGAGTTGATTTATACGGATGATGACTGGTCGCCCTATCTGTCCGTCGATGACGCCGCCAAATTGGACGATGTGCGCGAGGCGTTGCGGCAAAAAGATTTCAAAACCGCCCAAAAACTTGGCCGGGTCTACTCGCTTTCGCCCCTGGCGGTGTAGTTTTTGCACCCAAATCAAAACAGCCTCCGTGTTCCCTGGGCGCGGAGGCTGTTTTGATTTACTGGTCACTGCTGGCACTTCGGACAGAAGTAACACGCCCCGCCGAGATACTGCATTTTCTGGACGGTCGCCCCGCACTCCGGGCAGGGTCTCCCGGCGGCGGCGCTGTCCATCAGGCGGACGTATTTTCCCGGCTGGTTGAACAGGTCGCTCTCGTCGTTGCGCCCGCCGCCCGCGATGATGTCTTGCACGGTATCGAGGATGGCCGCGTACAAATCGCGGCGCTGGCCGGGCGTGAACTCGTTCAGCGCGCGGCGCGGCCCGATTTTCGCCCGGAACAGGATGTCTTGCGCGCTGGCGTTTCCCAGCCCGGGGATGGTCTGTTCCTGAGTCAGCAGGCTCTTGGCGCTGCGTTTCGGCCCCTTGAGCAGTTCATCGACCAGGGCGTCGAAATACGCGAACGTGAAGGCCGGGTCGAGCGGGGTGGGACGCATCCCTTTGACGTACTCGCGCTCCTGTTCTTTTCCGGCCTCGTACAGTTCCATCGCCCCCCACATCTGGGTTGTGGCCGAGAAGGCCGAACCGTCGTCGAAGCGCAGCAGCAGGTGGTATTTTTCCGGCAGCGGACTGCCCGCCGGGTGGAACAGGATTTTCCCGCCGCATTCGCCGAACAGGAGGTTGTAGCCCGGCTCGAGCGGAATCGACATCCAGCGGCCCTGCGCGCGCGCCGTCCCGACGACTTTTCCCGCCGTCAATTGCGCGAATTCCTCGCGCGAGCGGTTATACCAGACGAATTTGTGCGGCGAGTTCCCCAACTCACCCGCGCGGACGGTCTTCCCGGCCAGGGTGGCATTGATTTGGCGGGCCAAAACGGTGTATTCAGGTAGTTCGAACATGGTATTCTCCCGACGAAACGGATTCTATGCGCTGGATAATTCTCCAGGCCAGC
>DAOUAZ010000207.1:0-3790 GCA_034432975.1 Anaerolineales bacterium
ATGCGCAAGGACTGGCAGGAAGCGTTCTACGACGAAGAAGTCAAGCCTTTCAAGCGCCGCTGGCCCGACGGCAAGCACGTTTACGCGGAAAAACGCTCAGATTATGGCGATAACATCGCTTTCAAGCCGGGATTCGACCCCGAAAAATGGACCCCGACCGACCCCGAGGAAGCGCTCTATACCTCGCTGAAGAAATATAAATCGGAAGTTGTGGACGGCATCGAAACCGACCACATCATCGTCAACATGGGGCCGCAGCACCCCTCCACGCACGGCGTTTTCCGCGCGGTGGTGGTTTTGGACGGCGAGACCGTCGTCAGCCTGAAACCGGTCATGGGCTACCTGCACCGCAACCACGAAAAAATCGGCGAGCGCAACACCTGGCTGCAAAACATGCCCTACACCGACCGGCTCGACTACTTCAACTCGATGACCAACAACTGGGGCTATGCCCTGGCCGTCGAAAAACTGATGGGCATCCCGGTCGCCGAGCGCGCCGAATACATCCGCGTGATTATGGCCGAACTCAGCCGCATCCAAAACCACCTGATTCTCATCGGGATGCTGCTCAACGACCTGGGCGCGTACTTCACCCCGGCCCTGTATGCTTTCGAGGAGCGCGAACTCATCCTGGACATCTTCGAGGCCGTCGCCGGGTCGCGCATGATGTGCAACTACTTCCGCTTCGGCGGCGTGGTGCGCGACATCGACGAAGAGTCGATGCGCAAAATCAAGGACCTGGTCTTCGACCGCCTGCCGCGCAAAATCGAAGAATTCGACCGCCTGCTGACCGAGAACGAAATCATCGTCTCGCGCCTGAAAGGGGTTGCCCATCTCTCCGCCGAAGACGCGATTGCCTACTCCATGGCCGGGCCGATGCTGCGCGCCGCCGGCGTGCCGTATGACATCCGCCGCGCCGACCCCTACGGCATCTACGACCGCTTCGACTTCGACGTGGCTGTCCGCACCAACTGCGACATGATGGACCGCTATCTCATCCGGCTCGATGAAATGCACCAGTCGATTCGCATCCTGGGGCAGGCTGTCAAGGGCATCCCCGCAGGGCCGGTCAACAGCCAAAAGCCGAGTTACATCACCAAAGTTCCGGCGGGCGAATCCTACGGGCGCGTCGAAGGCCCCAAAGGCGAACTGGGCTTCTACATCGTCTCGACCGGCAAACCCAACCCCTGGCGCTACCACGTCCGCACCCCCTCCTTCGTCAACCTGACCGGCCTCGAAAAGATGTGCGTCGGCGGCAAGATTGCCGACTTCGTCGCCATCCTGGGCGCGGTCGATATCGTGCTTGGCGAACTGGACCGCTAACCCCCGACGAGAACGGAGAAAAAACCATGAACGGAAAAGGCATTCTCAAAGGATTGGGCGTCACCCTGCAACGCTTCGTTGACTCCTATCTCGACGACATCCGCTGGTGGGGCAAGCGCTATTACACGCCGGAAGGCATCGCCCATCGTTCCAGCAAGAACACCAAGGGTACGTTTACCATCCAGTACCCCGAAGAAAAACTGCCGGTGCCGGAAGAGTTCCGCTACAAACCCTTCCTGCTCTACGAAGAAGGCCAGGGCGGCGAGAAGAACATCCGCTGTACCTCGTGCGGCATCTGCGCCAAGGCCTGCCCGCCGCAGTGCATCTGGATTGTGCGCGGCACCGACCCGGAGACCGGGCGGCCCGTGCCGCAGCCGGCCGGGTTCTGGATTGACGCCGACATTTGCATGAGCTGCGGCTTCTGCGCCGAATATTGCCCTTTCGACGCCATCAAGATGGACCATAATTACGAAGTCTCGACCTACACCCGCAGCCTGATGGACATCGACGAATTGATGAAACCGGTCTCGTACTACGCCGGTATCCGCCCGCTCAACTACGCCCGCGAAGAAGAAGCCCGCAAAGCCAAAGAAGCGGCCAAGGCGGCGAAGAGCCAGTAATCAGTGAGCAGTCATCAGTGACCAGTGTTCCGCCCGCAGTTGCGCTGCGGGCGGAATGATTTTGGAGTCGAACGGCTTGCCATTCGCATACCCGGCTTGCCGTTCGCATACCCGGCTTGCCGTTCGGCGGGAACAAGTTCCCGCGCTCCATAACGAATAAGAAGTGTATTAGCGCGGTTGTCTGGAAATGGCAGGCAACAAAGGTGCAGGTTATAATTCCGCAAAGATATGTCGAACGGCTCGCCGTTCGACAAACAATTCGGCAGGAGCAAGCTCCTGCACTCCACAACTGGCAGGAAAAATGACAACCATCACCCGTGACGCCGTGCTTGCGGCGCTTGGCAAAGTGCAGGAACCCGAACTGCACCAGGATTTGGTCTCGCTCGGCATGGTGCGCGACCTGTCCATCGACGGCAGCGCCGTCAGTTTTACCGTTATGCTCACCACCCCGGCCTGCCCATTGCGCGGTCGAATCGAAAAGGAAGCCCGCGAAGCGGTGGAAGCCATCGGCGCGGGGCCTGTGACCGTCAAACTCGATTCGGATGTCCCCAACGATGGGCGCATGAGGGGGCTGGTCACGGCTCCCGTTAAAAACGCGATTGCGGTCGCTTCGGGCAAAGGCGGGGTCGGCAAATCGACCGTTTCCGTTAACCTGGCGGTGGCCCTGGCCCAGAGCGGGGCGCGCGTCGGCCTGATGGACGCCGACATCTACGGCCCCAACCTGCCGACCATGATGGGCGCGCCCTACATGCCCAACCCGCGTGAAAACCGCTTAATTCCCGCCGAAAATTACGGCGTAAAAATCATGTCGATGGGCTACCTGGTCAAACCGGGGCAGCCGCTCATCTGGCGCGGCCCGATGCTCAACAGCGCCATCCGCCAGTTCCTGGGCGACGTGGAATGGGGCGAACTCGACTATCTCATCATCGACCTGCCGCCCGGCACCGGCGACGCGCCGCTCTCGCTGGCCCAGGCCCTGCCGCTCTCCGGCGTGGTCATCGTCACCCTGCCGCAGCAGGTCTCGCTGGAGGACGCCTCGCGCGGACTGGAGATGTTCCGGCAGCTGGATGTCCCCATCCTGGGCGTCATCGAGAACATGAGTTACCTGACCCTGCCCGACGGCTCCAAAATGGATGTATTCGGCCAGGGCGGCGGCGAGGCCATGGCCAGGCACTACGACGTGCCTTTCCTGGGCGCCATCCCGATGAACCCCAACGTGCGCGTCGGCGGCGATAACGGCCAGCCCATCCTCATCACCGACCCCGCAGCCGACGCCGCCCAGGCACTCCGGGCCGCCGCCGAAGCCGTCGCCGCCCGCATGAGCGTCCTGGCTCTCACCGGCAACGACGCCCCGACGATTAATATCGTTTAGCAAGTCGAGGGTCGAGCAGGCGGCGGTGTTTCGAGCAAAAAAGAACGCCAATCAACCGCCGCCGTATCGAGACCCGAAGCCAATGCGTCTGATTGACTACAAAAACAGACCAAATCGCAAGCGATTTGGTCTGTTTTTAATTCTTACAATTCGGTCAGCATTCGATAAAACCGAATTACCAATCAAAAAAGGCTACTCTGAGCCAACAACTTGTTCATTTTCACAAACTCATCAGCACTGCGAAAAGCATTTAAAAACAATGGCGTACCAGAGAACGACAAAGGCGAAACAGGCCCAATAGTCATAAATGAGTATTCTCTTGATTCAACATCAAAAGATGAATGCGGATCGTAACTGCCTACCCTAAACAGGATAGATTTGATAAACTCCAAGCATGTCTGAAGAACAAAGAGTGATAGCAGAACTCCTGAAACAATTGGCGGCATTGGAAGCCGAGGTAGGACGCTTGGAAGCC
>DAOUAZ010000208.1:0-19349 GCA_034432975.1 Anaerolineales bacterium
GGCTTCCAAGCGTCCTACCTCGGCTTCCAATGCCGCCAATTGTTTCAGGAGTTCTGCTATCACTCTTTGTTCTTCAGACATGCTTGGAGTTTATCAAATCTATCCTGCTTAGGGTAGGCAGTTACATTGCGCCATTCGATTGAATGCTTTGTTCGCCGCAATCATACCTGGCGCAACCATAGTTCGTGCTTCCAGCGGTATACCGTGTCGAACCAGAGACATTTGTGATACGAGTCCATTTGGCATCGCAATCTTTTGACTCCCGTCTCTCAATCTTTGCCCCCGAGAAAGTCCAATAATTTGGGTCACTTGTATTGGTCGCGGTGCAACCTTGGTAACCCGCAAATTTTCCGGTGCAGGATGGCAAAGTTGGTGTTCCCTCTCCGGCAGGGATGATTTCAATAGACGGGCATGCTCCTTGACAAAACAAATCGAAAATCACTGGTTGCGCAGCCGATAGGGTACTCCAAAAAAAGTTTCGCTTTGCAAAATTTGCTCAATGGCTTGCCTGTCCTTGTGGGAGGCATACCATATCACCAAATCAGCCCTTCCGGGGCAAGTAAAAGTATCGATAAGGACACCCGCGTTGCCAGGATTCACCTGCTCGATTTTCCGAACAACATCCTGGTGGGACTCCAACACATCCTTTACTTCAGATTCCGTCGGTAATGCCTCGCAGGGAAGGTAGTGGTTTTTATTGTCAAGAATCACGTCATCGTACCAGCGATGGAACAACCTGGTTTGACTCTCGAGAAGGGCGGCTGCAATTAAACAGGTAAGTAAAACAAAACCTGTAATCAAAACCGGTCTGTGAATGTTTACTTTCATATTTTCACCAGTATAGCAACAAGCAACTGCTAATAGGTTTGGTGCCACCAACGGACATAGACCCCCCAGTTCCAATACGGCCATGAATAGGAATGAATTTCCGGGTTGGGCTCACCATATTGGATCCAAAACGATGTTGCTCCAGTCACATTCCCCTGGTCTCGGAAGCGAGGAGAGCCACATGTTCCGTAAGAGCTCGTATAAGAGGTTCCACGAGTATAGTCATTTGCGCAAGAAACAAGCGGGTCTGTCCCACAGGCATATCCTGCTGTAGCATGAAAACCCCAATTAACAAGCGTTGTTCTGGGATTTGACCTCGTAAACGAGATACGGCCCGGCGTATAATCAGGTATTGGAGTATTCCAGTCTCCACAGGGATTTACTGACGCCAAAACAGATTTCTCATCAACCCTATTTCTTAACTGCTCCGATGCAACTTCAAAAAAACGCTCTAAATTCGGGTATTTAGTCACCGAAACTGGCAACTTACTAACATCCGTATTATCGTTTTCAGCAGCATATTTAGCCAGGTCATTCTGATAAAGTATCATTTCTTCTGCCAAAATGATCACATCGTCAGGAAAACCATTTTTTGACGCTTCGGTAGAATTAAGCACTTGTTGCTTGACACCATTGACTTCAGCGTAAGTCACATAAGGCTCCAATTCGAAAAGTTTTTGAACTACTTGCTCTAGCGATAATTCAACATCTTGGGTTGCATTTGCAGTTGCGTATACAGGGCGAATGATGGTTGTGGCAACAGATACCAACAACGCCATTAAAGCGAATACGACCTTATTCCCTATTTTCATGACCTTGTTCTCCTTTTTGAAATTGGACTTGGATTTGACGAACCAAGCCAATCCTACCCCCTGGCTGCGAAATTGTCATCCGTAAAACTACCAATCTTTTCCTCCGTATTTTTACCAGGTCGTCAGACAATTCAGGAAGGCGCGAGCGCAAAAGGGTAAAAAAATCCCGGCGCGAGGCCGGGAGTAACCGATGATGGCTGTTGCTACTGGCTGGAGCAGAGCCATGTTTTGGATCAAGGATTACTTGTGATATATTCCGATTTGGTCCAATCTTTTGTAGCGGTATAGTCCCCCTTGACTTCGTGATTGCCACGTACTTGTCCCTGTCTATTTCCGGAACAGTATACGGTGGTCATAAAAGTTGTATCCGCAATCTCTGTGCCTGGTATGGAGGTGCCGCCTTTTATCGTCTGATTCGTGATAGTATCGCCGCAAAGTTCGCGGGTGGTAAAATACGTCCATCCAACAGGCATGGTTCGAGGCGGAGAGTCTGTATAACTCACAATATCTCCAGCCCATTCTTGATTTGATAATTTACGTACCATCTTTCCCGACCAACCATCAGTAGTTCCTTTCACATTTAGGCCAACAACGCGAAATTCCCAAGAGCCAAGCGAGGCTCGCGCAATTTGAAAAACAAAAACAGAGGTGGCAAAAACAAAGGCAAATATCAGGAAAAGTTTTCGGTTCATTTTACACTCTCTAATACCTTCAAAATTTCATCAGGTGCATTTGGAAAATTCTCAATTGTGATAAATTGGGCCGAATCAAATAGAATTTCCCTGCCATCATCTAAAATCCATATTGTTTGCATTGCTATCAGTTCTCCTGTTTCTGCGTTGAAATGGCTATTGGTTTTTAAGCCCACAACAGAAAAACTTTCATTTCCAAATTGTTTCGGCTTTTCATATTTTTTCAAGATGGAAAACTTTATCTCTTGTTTCACTTTATCTGTACTCATTACGATTGGCAGACTTAAGTTTTTCGCATCTTGAATATAGTCGTCAAAACCAAGAGCGATGCTAATCTGGTAGGAAGGCGTATTTTCAGTTCGCTCGTCAAAGGTGAAATTGACAGAAATACCATTCTGAAACGCAGTTTGCTGTAAAACATTTCCAGCATCATCTTTCATACTTTTTACAGAGCGATCAACCAATCCATCCTCATTGATATAGTACCAATCATCTTGAACGTAGGATGACGGCAAGGCACTTCCGTCAGGAAGGGTAACGCCACGGTCTACCTCAAACGTCACTTTATAAACTAAGTGAAGCCACTGACTATATTTGATTTTCTTTTCTTCCCACTTGCTCAGTAACAGCGCGACATCATCTACATTTGCTGCCTTTTCATTGGCTATCAAAGTTGATTGATAATCTTTGTCCACGACAATTTCAGGGAGAGCAGCTTCAATTGTTCGCATTGGTTCAGGGTATTTCTGCGCGATGGCACCCCTGGCTGTTGCCAAAATCGTTACAGACGAAAAGGCAATAATGGCAAAAGCGAGGTAAATCTTTTTGCTGGACATATTTCCTCCATCAAGATTGGTTTCCAAAGACGAATTCTTTTTGCGCAAGACAAAACAGCAATACGCAATAGTTCTTGGATCTTTGCTGCCTCCTTTCGGCATTCTGGGGTATTCACCCATCCTGACTACTGCAAAACCTGTATGAAATTATCATACCCCCTGGCTGCGAAATTGTCATCCGTAAAACTGCCAATCTTTTCCTCCGTATTTTTACCAGGTCGTCAGACAATTCAGGAAGGCGCGAGCGCAAAAGGGTAAAAAAATCCCGGCCTTGCACCGGGATTTTGCGGTCTGTTTCCATGGGGATGGGTGTAAAGCGAAGTCCTACAGAAAGATGCTCAACCAGCTTGTCGCCGTTAACAACAACAGAAGGCTTATCCCGAACATCAACAGGCCCAGCCAATGCGCTGCCCCCTTCTGTTTCAAAAACAGCGTCAGGCCAGTCATGGCAAGCACGCAGACGACCAGGATGGCAAGAACCGGCGTCCCAAACAGCGCATAGGCTCCAACCAGGGTTGCCGAAATAATCACCAGCAAAGCCAGGTTGGGCTTATGCTTTGAAGCAAAATCCATGAGATTCATCACGCGCCTCCTTCAATGGCGGCTCGGCAGTAAAAGGTTTTCGGACAAGGCGAAAAGTGTTACCCGATTTCTGACGGAAAATGAACCATCCCGAAACTAGAGATAAAAACCGGGGGCAAATCATTTGCGCCCGGTTTTTTGTCGAGCCTGTTATTGAATGCTCCCGTCAAATATCCATAACCCCTTGATTGTATAAAATTCATCGCTCGAAATCATCTGTTCGGCAGTTTGCTTACTCATGGAATCGGGTTTTTGCGCAACAATCAGCCGCGCACCACCAGATTGCTGGACACAATCTATTTTTATCCCCGTGTTCCTGGCATTCAAAATGCTTTGAATTTTATCCAAGTTTTTGGTACATTCCTCGCCCTCTTTGGGTGTACTTCTAATGGCGCGAATCTCAAGTGTCATTTCTGTGGGAAGGGCAATATTTGGCGGAGTGATAAAAGTAAGCGTATCACAGCGATAATCTGGCCCTCCATCCGATTTTTGCGCCTGTTCTTGTAGGAATCCATTTTCTACAGTCTGAATAAGCTTTTGTCCATCGGCTTGTGTCAATGTTTGTTCCAACAAGGTTGTTGTATCCAACAATGCAGTTTTATCTCCATATTGAACAACCGCATCATCAATTAACCAATCTTGCGTATCTGGCAGATGAAAACAGACATCAACAGTGATTTGATTATTTTCATAACGCCAATTTGCGGCGCTAATTTCTACCCCATTATTCAAATCCGTAACAATTTCGGAGCGCGCGAATTTCTGCATTGCTTGACCAGTGACCCCTGCTACCGCAGTTGGATAAGGCGTAGGCGTAGGCAGTTTTTTGTCAAGGGATGAAGCATTGGCTTGTTCAACAGCAACATAAGAATTGCTGTTTTTTGTGCTATTTGAGAAAACCAAAGCCATCCCCAATATGGTCAGCAAACTAGTGATTAGAAAAAAGATTTTAATTTTCATAAGTTTTATCTCCTCTTGTGATATGGTCATCTGGCAACGCAGTTATTTAGGTAATAACTCCCATGGGGGATAGTCAGTGGTTGCGCTGGGGGAGAAACTGTGGCGGTTGTAGATACTTGACCACAATTGAGTGAGGGGCCAACTCCTGCACTATTCCCATACATGGGCGTATATACAGTTTCATTGTTCAAAATTTTTCCACCAGAAGTAACAGGTTGTATCCCAGGCGAGTAATTAGTCATCCCCCATCGGATACTCCCCTCTGCATAAGCGGAAGTGCCGGTCTTATTGGTTGTTCTTTCCCATTGGGCATAACAAGAGTTTGATGAAGACTGTCTGTTTTCCACAAGCCCAATTTGGATATTATTACTGTTATACAACTTTTTGGACGTATAGGTAGTCGCAGAACACCCCATCGTATTGGGGTTTAACCCGTGGCAAGTATCGCCATAGCACCCTGCTGCTGATACCATACGCGGAAAAGCGATAGTGGGAAAAATTAGCAAAAAAGCCACTACCCAGAATCTCATAGAATTTGATACTTTAAACGTGTGCTGTTTCATTTTTTCTCCTTAAATTTTTGACTTTGTTTAGCACGCTGAAAAAATGACACATACGCTCCATTGTCACCTGTGAATTTCCGCAGTTTACAATCCGTTGCGCGCACCACAAACCGCCGCTTGAATACGAGACTTTAAATTGATTTGACGAGCATTACAAGGGTTGTGATAACTTTTTTATGCAAGACCTTGTTCTCCTTTTTGGAATTCGGATTTGACGAACAAATTCCATCATACCCCCTGGCTTCAAAATTGTCTTCCGTAAAACTACCAATCTTTTCCTCCGTATTTTTACCAGGTTGTCAGACAATTTGGGAAGGCGCGAGCGCAAAAGGGCGAAAAAACCCGGCGCGGGGCCGGGATAACTACTCTCCAGACAAAATCAGCATGAAAGCGGCAAGGTGTTGCAGCAGGTCAGTAATTTGCCGTTTCCGTTCAACCTTGCCTGGATGAATGGGTGGGTTCGGCCATCGTCCAATAAGGGTTTGCTTGTATCCGACCAGCAAAAAAAACGGCAAAGGTTTTTCAAAACGTAGGGTATAATACCCGCTTGTCAAAATTCAGTCATTGAATATAGGAGAAAGTCATGACAAAAGCCAATCTCATCGCCCCCTATGGCGGTAAACTGGTCAACCTGGTGGTCGAAGGCCCGGAGCGCGAGGAACTGCTGGCGCGCGCGGCGCAGCTGCCCTCCATCAAAATTTCGATGCGCGCCCTGTGCGACCTGGAACTACTGGCAACCGGCGGTTTTTCCCCGCTGGATACTTTCATGGGCAAAGCCGATTACGAGCGCGTCCTGCGCGAAATGCGCCTGACCGACGGCACGCTCTGGCCGCTGCCCATCACCCTGACCGTTAACCCCAAAGAACTGCCAATCGTGGGCGAAGACCTCGTCCTGCGCAACGCCAACAACGACGTGATTGCAATTCTCACATTAGACGAAGTCTATCACTGGGACGCCGAAAAGGAAGCCGCCCTGGCCTACGGTTCCACCGATTCCAAGCACCCGATGGTCTCAGAGATGACCCGCTGGGAGCGGGTTTGCATTAGCGGCCCGCTCAAAGTGTTGAACCTGCCCAAATACCATGATTTTGTCGAACTGCGCCACGCGCCCGCCCAGGTGCGCGCCAAACTCGAAGCGATGGGCAATGATAACGTGGTCGCCTTCCAGACCCGCAACCCGCTCCACCGCATCCACGAGGAACTGACCAAGCGCGCCGCCGCCGCCGTCGATGGCTCCCTGCTCATCCACCCGGTGGTGGGCATGACCAAGCCGGGGGATGTGGACCACTATACCCGCACCCGCACCTATAAAGCCCTGGTCGAGAACTACTACGACAAGAAAACCACCCTCCTCAGCCTGCTCCCGTTGGCAATGCGCATGGCCGGCCCCAGGGAAGCCCTGCTGCACGCCATCGTCCGCCGCAATCACGGCGTCAACCACTTCATCGTAGGCCGCGACCATGCCGGCCCCGGCAACGACAGCGCCGGGAAACCCTTCTACGGCCCCTACGACGCTCAGGTCTTGATGAAAGAACACGAAGCCGAACTTGGCGTCAAGATGGTTCCTTTCGAAATGCTGGTCTACCTGCCCGATGAAGACCGCTATGTCGAAGAAAAAGACATCCCGAAGGGCGCCAAGACCCTCAACATCTCCGGCACGCAGGTGCGCGATGACTACCTCGCCAAAGGCAAACTGCTGCCCGAATGGTTCACCCGCTCCGAAACCGCCGAAATCCTGCGCCAGAGTTATCCGCCGCGCCACAAGCAGGGCTTTTGCCTGTGGTTCACCGGCCTGAGCGGCGCGGGCAAGAGCGCCACCGCCCAGATTATCGCCGAACTGCTGCTCGAATATGGCCGCGAAGCCACCGTGCTGGATGGCGATGTCGTCCGCACCCACCTGAGCAAAGGCCTCGGCTTCAGCAAGGAAGACCGCGACACCAACATCCTGCGCATCGGCTTTGTGGCCGGAGAAATCGCCCGGCATGGCGGCTCGGTCATCTGCGCGGCCATCAGCCCCTATCGCGCCGCCCGCGAGGAAGCCCGCAAATTCGTCGGCGAGAACTTCATCGAAGTCTTCATGGATACCCCGGTCGAAGTCTGCGAAGAACGCGACGTGAAGGGCCTTTATGCCAAAGCGCGCCAGGCCCTGGCCGACGGCAAGCCGATGGGTTTCACCGGCATCGACGACCCCTATGAAGCCCCCGTCAACCCCGAAATCACCCTGCAAGGCTACGGCTCCACGCCCGAAGAGAACGCGCATAAGGTGGTTGCGTACTTACAGGAAAAGGGCTACCTGCTGAAGGCGTAATTCAACCGTCCCGAAGGCTATCGGAAAAGCAGCACAATCCCCTGAAAAACCTTCGGGATGTTCTTTCTTTACACTTTAACTCCTTGTCCCGCTTTACTTGTTTCTTATTGCTTCTCATTGCTATTGCCGCCGGATGGACGGTCTGGTACGTCACCCCGGCGGGGCTTGGGTTGACCAACGATTCCGCCGCCTATATCGGGGGAGCGCGCTCCCTCCTGGCCGGAACCGGCTACAGCGACATCTGGCTGGATAGCACCCGCGAGCCAATTACCCACTACCCGCCGCTTCTCTCGCTCACCCTGAGCGGAATCGGCCTGTTGACCAGTCTCGACCCGTATCGGGCAGCCCGCGCCCTGCACATCGTCCTGTTTGCCGCCAACACCGGGCTGATTGGTTTCCTGGGGTGGCGCATGACCCGCTCGCAGCCCGCCGCCCTCCTGCTGGCCCTGCTCTTCGCCGCCAACGCCCAATTGCTCCGAATCCATGCCTACGTTCTGAGCGAGCCGCTGTTCATATTTTTCTCGCTTCTCTCTTTTTTATCGTTCGATTTTGCCATCGAACAGCGGGCTTCATCAAAAAATATTTCTGGTGCGCTGAAAGCTGGATACTGGTCACTGATTACTGATAACTGGTTACTGCTCACTGGTTTCCTCGCCGGCCTCGCCTTCCTCACCCGCTACTCCGGCCTGGCGCTGATTGCCACTTTCCTGGCAGCGATTTTCCTCTTCCAGCCCGATTGGCGCTCCCGTTTCGTCAAAATCGGGCAATTCCTGGCCGGCGTCCTCCCGCCGGTAGCGGCCTGGTTCGTTCGTAATGCCGTCGTCGCCGAATCGGCCACCAACCGCGTCTTTCGATATAATCCCATCGAATTGCCAAATATTCGCCAGGGTTTGCGGAATTTCTCCCAATTCCTAACCCCTTTCCCATCCTGGCGGGACTGGCTGTTCGAGAGCGGCTTGTTATCCGCGTTTCTCATCAGTATTGGCCTGGTCTTGCTGGCCTGGCTGACTTTCCAAGCAGCCAAAGTTCTCTTTCAATCGCCAAATCACCAAATTACTCAATCACCAAATCCCCTGGCCTTTATCACCGCCCTGTATATGTTCGGCTACCTGGGCTCGGTTTTATTCTCGATGAGTTTTTTCGACGCCAGCACCAAATTCCAGCATAGAATCCTTTCCCCGCTGTATGTTTCCTGGATGATTTTTCTGGCCGCCGGTTTAAGTGCATTAACCACAAAGGCACAAAGACACAAAGAAAATCTTGTAAAAAACACCCTGTTCTTTGTGGTCTTTACAGTGGGTATTTTTGCTCTTGGACTTTCAACATTCAACTTTCAACGTTCTTTCATCGAATTACGCGATTCCGCCGGTCTGGGCTACGGTTCGTGGAAATGGCGGCAATCGATTATCATGGCAAGGCTCAAAGACCTGCCTCCGGGGGTCGCCATTTACACCAATTCGCCTCCGGCAGTGTATCATGTCACCGGGCGCGCCAGCCGCGTGCTGCCCAGCCCGGTCAACCCGGTCAGCGGACAGATGCGCGGCAGTTATGAACAAGACCTGGCCCAACTGCGCGCCGATTTACTTACAGGGCGGGCGGTACTGGCCCTGTTCAACACCACCGACATCGAAGACGCGCTCGGCGTGGAAAATCTCGAAGACTTTTCCTCCGGCCTGACGGTGTTGGAAAAAGCCCAGGGAGATATTCTTTACGGAAAACCATAGGCCCCACCCGGCGCTACGCGCCACCCTCCCCATTTTCGACGAAACCCAGTCGAAAACGGGGAGGGAAGGGAGGGCAGGAGAAAATATGAAAATTCAAGAAAAATTCGACTTGACCGGCCGCGTTGCCATTGTCACCGGCGGCGTGGGATTGCTCGGCGTGGAGTTTTGCCGCACCCTGGCTGAGGCGGGAGCCGCCGTTGCGGTGGTCGATTTATCGGCTGAAAAATGCGCCGCTGTCGCCGCTGACCTGACCGGGGCCGGGTACAAAGCCCTGGGCGTGGCAACCGACATCACCAGCCCGGATTCGGTCAGCGCGATGGTGGAAGCAGCCGTTGGGGCGTTTGGGCGGGTGGATATCCTCGTCAACAGCGCCGCGCTCGACCCCAAATTCGACCCGGATGCCGTCTCCAAAGGAATTGCCCCCGGCAAGTTCGAGGAATACCCGCTCGACCAGTGGAACGCCGCGCTCAATGTCAACCTGACCGGCACGTTCCTCGTCACCCAGGCGGTTGCAAAGCAGATGGTGGCACAGGATAGGAAGGGCAGCATCATCAATATCTGCTCGACCTACGGACTGAACGGCCCCGACCAGCGCATTTACCGCAAAGCCGACGGCTCCCAGCCTGCCTTCAAGCCGATTTATTACAACGTCACCAAAGCCGGGATGGTCGGCTTTACCAAATACCTGGCCGCCTACTATATGGAAACCGAAATCCGCGTCAATATGCTGACCCCTGGCGGCGTGTACAACAACCATGATGAAACCTTCGTCAAAAACTACGCAGCCAAAACGATTTTGGGCCGCATGGCAAAAATTGACGAAATGAACGGCGCGCTGCTCTTCCTGGCCTCGGATGCTTCATCGTATATGACCGGCAATAACGTGGTCGTGGATGGCGGGTGGACGGCATGGTAAATGCCAGTCATCAGTGAACAGTAAACAGTAATCAGTGAAAACCGCTGATGACTGATGACTGATGACTGATGACTGGTCACTGGAAACTGGTGACTGATGACTGAAGTATTGGCTATCATCCCCGCGCGCGGCGGGTCGAAAGGCATCCCGCGCAAGAATGTTCGCTCGTTTTGCGGCTTTCCGCTGATTGCGTATTCCATCGCGGCGGGATTGCAGGCCGAAACGGTGACGCGCGTCCTCGTCAGCACCGATGACGATGAAATTGCCGCCGTTGCCCGCGAATGGGGCGCCGAGACGCCCTTCCTGCGCCCGGCGGAATTTGCCCAGGACAAGACCACCGACCTGCCGGTCTTCGTCCATGCGCTCGAATGGCTGGAGAAGAATGAAGGCTGCCGGCCCGATGTCGTCGTGCAGCTGCGGCCCACCTCGCCGATTCGACCGGTCGGGTTGGTGGATGACGCGGTGCGTACCCTGCTGAAGCACGCCGACGCCGATTCGGCGAGGGGCATCGTCCCAGCCGGGCAAAATCCCCATAAAATGTGGAGGCTGCCCCAGGGCGTCCACGCCCCAATGCAGAACCTGCTCGAGGTGGAAGGCATCGAAGAACCGTACAATGCTCCCCGCCAGATTCTCCCCGATGTCTACTGGCAGACCGGACACATCGACGCGATTCGCCCCGCCGCGATTTTGAATGGTTCGATGAGCGGCAAGACGATTTACCCGCTGCTGATTGACCCGAATTTCACGGTAGATTTGGACAACCTGCGCGATTGGGCGCGCGCCGAGTGGCTGGCCCTGAATGGCGGCCTGGAGATGGTTTGGCCGGGACGCGCCAAACGCCCTATGCCCGCCAAAATCGACCTGCTGGTGCTGGATTTCGACGGCGTGGTGACGGACAACCGCGTTTGGGTCAGCGAGGAAGGCCGCGAGATGGTGGCCGCCTGGCGCAGTGACAGCCTGATTATGGGGAAACTGCGCGCGGCTGGCACGGAAGTAGTCATCCTGTCGTCGGAGGTCAACCCGGTGGTGGCGGCGCGGGCGCGGAAGATGAAAATCGAAGCGATTCACGGCGTCGGCCTGGACGATAAGGCTGAAGTGCTGAAAAACCTGCTCGAAGCGCGTAAAATCGACCCGGCGCATGTGGCCTACATCGGCAACGACCTGAACGACCTGCCCTGCTTCGAGGTGGCCGGTTGGGCGGTGGCGGTGTCGAACGCCCAGCCCGAAGTGCTGCGCGCCGCCGATTTCGTCACCGGCAAACCCGGCGGTCACGGCGCGGTGCGGGAAGTGTGTGATTTGATATTATCAAGACCCTAAAGGTTTTGAAACCTTTAGGGTCTCCTACAGGAGAAAAAATGACTCGTGAAATAAAACTTGGCAGTAAACTGGTCGGCGAAGGGCAGCCCGCCTATATCATCGCTGAAATTGGAATCAACCACAATGGCGACCTGGGGATTGCCAAAGAGATGATTAAAGCCGCCGCCCATGCCGGGGCAGACGCAGTCAAGTTCCAGAAACGCACCCCCGAAGTTTGCACGCCGCCCGAACAGCAAAAACAAATGCGCGAGACGCCCTGGGGCTATATTTCCTATCTCGATTATCGCTACAAAGTCGAATTTGGGCTGGAGCAGTACCGCGAAATCGACCGCGCCTGCCGCGAACTGGGACTCGACTGGTTTGTTTCGGTCTGGGATGAGCAGTCGGTGGATTTTATGGAACAGTTCGACACCCCGGCTTACAAAATCCCCTCGGCTTCGATGACCGACCACGCCCTGCTGCGGCATGTCCGCCAAACCGGGCGTCCGCTGATTGTTTCGACCGGCATGTCCACCATGGACGAAATCCATCGCGCCATGAACGCGGTCGGACTGGACAATCTCGTCATCATGCACACCACCAGCGCCTACCCCTGCGACCCCGACGAACTGAACCTGCGCATGATTGAAACCCTGCGCCGCGAATTTCCCGACACGCCGATTGGTTATTCCGGTCACGAGGTCGGCCTGGTTCCCTCGGCGGTGGCGGTGGCGCTGGGCGCCTGCTCGGTGGAACGCCATTTCACCCTCGACCGGGCGATGTGGGGCAGCGACCAGGCCGCCTCGGTCGAACCGGGTGGTTTCGAGCGGCTGGTAAAATATATCCGCGTCACCGAAGCGGCCCTGGGCGACGGCGTGAAGCGCGTCTATGACAGCGAACTCTCCTCGCTCAAAAAATTGCGCCGGGTGAAAACCACGGAGTAAGCAGTGAACAGTAATCAGTGAACAGTAATCAGTGAACAGTAATCAGTAAATGCTGATAACTGATAACTGATAACTGATGACTGATAACTAATAACTGATAACTGATAACTGATAACTGATGACTTCTTCCACCATCTATCGCCTCCTCCGCCCGGCTGCGAAGTATGCCCAATCCATGCTCCGCTGGAAACGGCTGGCTTTCAACGAAGCGCCGCCCATCTTTGGCAATGCCAAACCCAAAAGCGGCTCGCACCTGCTGACGCAGATTCTCAGCGGGTTTTGCCGCATTGCGCCTTACGCTTATGTCGAATCCGAGCCGGTGCGCACGGTGAAGGCTTCTGGTGGACGATTCAGCGCGGACGAGACTCTCATCCAACTGAAACGCATCCCGCGCGGAATCATCGGCTGGGGCTATGTGGATGCGACGCCCGAAAACCTCGCCTTCCTGTGCCAGCCGGAGCGCGTCAACTATTTCATCTACCGTGACCCGCGCGATATGCTCGTCTCGCACATCTTTTTTGCGACCGACATGCACGAGGGGCATGGGATGCACGAGTATTACCAGGCGCTTTCCGACTTCGACGCGCGCCTGAAAGTCGCCATCACCGGAATCGACCAAGACGGGTTATACATGGTCAGCGTCCGGCAGCGTTACGAAGGCGTCTTCCAGTGGCTGGAACAGCCTGCGGTGTTGTGCATCCGTTTCGAGGAGTTAATTAACGACCGGGAGCGGGTTCTCAGCCAGATGCTCGACCAGGTCGAAAAAACCGGTTACGAAATTCCCACCCCGCGTGAAAAATCGCTCGAAATCCTGCTCGAAACCATCCAGCCCAAAAAGTCGAAAACCTTCCGCTCCGGCAAAGCCGGCGAATGGCGAAAGTATTTCAAAGACGAGCACAAAGCCCTGTTCAAAGAAGTGGCCGGGGATTTGCTGGTCCGGTTGGGGTATGAGAAGGATAACGACTGGTAGATTACGCGCTCAAAGCAGGAAAATCCCCGAAGCGCAGCGGAGTGGGATTGATTCAACCGGCAAAAAAATGTAAGATGGATGTAGAGTTGTGTTATGCCTGAAAACATCCAAAACATTCTGCGCGAATTGAAAGCCGGGCTGCGCCGCATTTACGGCGACCAGCTGCACTCCGTGATTCTCTTTGGCTCTTATGCGCGCGGCGATGCCCATCCGCCCGATTCAGATATTGATGTGATGATTGTCCTGAAAGGGGAATTCAACCGCTGGGAAGCGGAGCGCCTCTCCTCCGAGTTTGTCGCCAATCTTTGCCTTGAACATGATGTGTTAATATCACGCATTTTTGTTGCCGAAAAAGAGTATCAAAATAGCAAAATGCCGCTCTTTCTCAATGTTCGCCGGGAGGGATTGGCTGTATGATAACGCCTGAAATCCAGCACTACCTGAACCGCGCGGAGGAAAGCCACGCAGCCGCAAACGTGTTGTTGGAGAGACAGTTTTGGAGATTTTCGGCTGCCCAATCGTATTACACCATGTTCTACCTGGCGCAGGCGCTGTTGCTCGCCAAAAGCCTGACGTTTTCCAGCCATTCGGCGGTGATTGCCGCCTTTGGCAAAGAATTTGCCAAAACAAAGTTATTCGACCCGAAATTTCACGGCTTTTGATTGATGCTGAAGCGCGGCACGCGATTGGTCACTATGGCGGCATCGACAACGTCGTCGCCGATGGCGAGGCTGCTGAATCCTACCAATGGGCTGAAGAATTCATTCGGGCGGTGAAAGACTACCTGGCAAAGGACTGAATCCGCCTACAACTCCTGGCTGGCGGAAATCGCGCGATTTCCGCCAGTTTTCTGTGTGGAATTTGATTTTTAGTACCGTATATGGTACTATCAGGATGTTGAAATGACAAAAAAAACAAATTGCTGGTGAATAATGACGAAAGCAGGTAACCAATGTCCCGCACAATCGATGAATATCTGAAATTACCCTATAGCATCAAAGTCACCTACGATGCTGACGCCGAAAACCCCGGCTGGGTGGCGCAGGTCGCGGAATTGCCCGGCTGCCTGACCCAGGCCGACACCTTCGAAGAACTCGGCGCGATGGTGCAGGATGCCATGCGCAGGTGGTTCGAAGCCGCTCTGGCGCTGGGAAATCCGATTCCCGAGCCTGCTGCGGATGAAGAATATAGCGGCAAATTTGTGGTGCGCCTGCCGCGCTCGCTGCACCGTCAACTGGCCCAGGCCGCCGAACGCGAGGGCGTCAGCCTGAATCAATTGGTCAATGTGGCTCTGGCGCAGTCCGTTGGACAACCATCAACCATTTCATATCCGACACGTGAAAAATTGTCCCATCTCGCTGTGGCAGAGAAGAAATAGAACTGTGAAAACCTTGCTCTCCCCCAGCCTCCAGCGGCGCATTGTTCGTTTACTCAATAACGCCCGCATTGTCCTAATGGCCTTCCGCGTTTCCCGCGCCGCCCCCGCGCCGCGCGATGTACGCCCCATCGCCTTTTTCAAAGCATCCAGCGGTCTCGATGACCTTTCGTGGAACAGCGCCTTCCACCTGCTGACCTCGTGGGGCCTGCGCCTGCAAGGCATCCCGGTTGCCTATTTCGCCTGCAACCGGGGCATGAGCCGCTGCGTGCTGGGGACGAATCGCAGCGACTCATCCCAAAATCCGCCCTGCCGCTCGTGCGTCTTTCAGGCAAAAACCATGTATTCCGGTGTTCCAGTTCACCAGTTATCCAGTTCTGCCGAAAACCGGAAAACTAACCGAACAACCAGACAACCGGATAACCGGTCAACCGTTTCCAGGTTTACCTTCGAGCGCGACGCCCAACTCGAAACCGCGCTGCGTAACCTTCAACTTTCGGAACTTTCAACCTTCAGATGGCAGGGAATCCCGCTTGGTGAACTGTGTCTGCCCGGCCTGCGCTGGATTTTACGGCGGCACAATCTCATCGATGATGACGCGACGAGGTTCTTCTTTCGCGAGTACATCCTCTCCGCGTTCAACCTGGCCGGACGCTTCGAGCGGTTCCTGGAACAGACCAACCCGCAGGCGGTGGTCGTGTTCAACGGGCAGTTCTACCCCGAAGCGACCGCCAAATGGGTGGCCCGGCAGCGCGGCCTGCGGGTGATTACGCACGAGGTCGGTCTCATGCCCATGACAGGATTCTTCACCGACGGCGAAGCCACCATCTATCCCATCGACATCCCCGAATCATTCGAGATGAACGAGGCGCAGGATGCCCGGCTGGATGCCTATCTCCAAAATCGCTTTCAGGGCAACTTCAGCATGGCCGGGATTCAGTTCTGGCCGGATATGAAAGGCCTCGACGCGGCCTTTTTGGAAAAAGCGGCCGGTTTCAAGCAAATTATCCCGGTTTTCACCAACGTGATTTTCGATACCAGCCAGCCGCACGCCAACACAGTCTTCCCCGATATGTTCGCCTGGCTCGACCTGGTGCTGGAGACCGCCCGCGCCCACCCCGAAACGCTCTTCGTCCTCCGCGCCCACCCCGACGAAACCCGCCCCGGCAAAGAAAGCCAGGAGAGCGTGGCCGAGTGGGTGGAGCAGCGCCGCGCCGCCGACCTGCCGAACCTCGTCTTTGTGCCGCCGCGCGAGTATTTGAGTTCGTATGAACTGATTGCGCGCGCCAAATTCGTGCTGATTTACAACTCAACCATCGGCCTGGAGGCTTCCATTTTGGGCGCGGCGGTGCTATGCGCGGGAAAGGCGCGTTTTACCCAATACCCAACCGTTTTCTTCCCCCAATCCGTTCCCGACTATCGCGCCATGCTGGAAGATTTCCTGGCGGCTGAAAAAATCGCCGTGCCGGATGATTTCTGCCGCCACGCGCGCCGATTCCTGTACTACCAGTTGTTCCGCACCTCGCTGCCCTTTGGCGAGTTTCTTGAGCGCGGCATTTTGCCGGTCAATGCGCGGCTCAAACTATTCGAGCCGCGCCGCCTGTTGCAGTCGCCTGCAATGCAAACGGTAACAAAGGGTCTGCTCGAAGGCGGCGATTTCCTGCTGGAAGAATAGCGAAGCGAACAGCCCATGCAACTTCCCCGTACCCTGCTCTGGATTTTCATCTTCCTCACGGCCCTGTTTTATGGCGCCATTTTCGCCGGACAGGCGTTGGGACTGCTGAGACTTTACAGCGTTGGTTTGGCAATGCTGGTCAGCCTGCTTTGCGGCGGCCTGGTCTTTTATTTGCTGGCCGCCAACCTTCGCTGGTTCGCGTTCCTCGATGTGGAAGATACTGCCCTTTCAGGAAATTTCACCCAAAAACTGTTGAATGTTTCGCTGGCCTTGCTTGGCCTGGCTTTGTTCATTGTGCTTGCGCTTTACCCGCTTGCGCGCTGGCCCTTCTCGCCCATCTCGCAGGATTTGAATTGGGACGCTGGCCTTTATCACTTTCCCAAAGCGATTGAAATGCTCTCTACCGGTTCAGCCTGGGATATGACCATTGACTATGGGGAATATCCATTCGGGTATGAGTCGCTGTTAGCCCTGGCCTTTGGCCTGAACCATGCCGGCTATTTGCTTGGCCTGACCCATGCCCTGATTGCCCTCTATTTTTTCCTGGCCTGGTGGCTGGTGATGGCGCGCTTTACCCGCCTGCCGCATGGCATGGTTATCTTCGTGGTGGCGATTCTCACCCTCAGCCGCCTGTACCTGCCCCAAAACGACCACAACATCTGGTGGATTCTCTGGACGCAGGTTATCCTGATTGGAAAAAACGATTTGCTGCTGGGGGCGCTTCTCCTATCCATCGCTTTGTTCATCCCAACTGGCGACGAGAAAGGCGAGGCGGCCTACCTGCCCGGCCTGGCTGTTTCCAGCATGTTGGCCTTGAGCGTGAAACCCAATGCGGCCTTGCTGGTGGTTTTTGCCTGGGGCGCGGGGTCGTTCTTCCTGGCGCGGTCGCAGGGACTAAAAACTGCCCTCAAAATCCAGGCATGGTACGCCTTGCTGGTTTTACCGGGACTCTTTTGGGCATTCCGTAACCTGGCTGCCATGAACAGTCTGTTCAAGGGCAGCGCGGCCCGGCTCAGCAGTTGGAGTATCTCCGCCAATCTGACCAATCCCTACTTTTATGAACATATTCCCGCGCAGCTTTACCTGGTGCTGGGCATTGCGTTCGTTTCCGCCCTGGCCGCGCTTTTCTGGAAAAAAATGCGCCTGCCCGCGCTGGTTGGGTTGGTTTTTCTGCTGACCTTTGCCCTGACCCCGGCTTCGGCCTTTCTCGGCAATAACCAGCAGCCGACCCAGATTGCATGGCGCTTTGCAGTTGGGCTGCTGGCCTGCCAGGCCGTCCTGCTGCTCATCCTGCTGGGACCTGTTATCGGCAAGGTCTATGCCTGGGTTGCGCCGCGGCTTGTCTTGTCAGCCCTGGTTATCATCATCGCCCTGGGAATCAGCGCAGTCGGCCTGCGTCGTAATCGCGGCCTGCTGCAATTCGTTCCCGCAGGCGGTTTGGTGCTGCATGACCAGTTCGAAGAACCAGTTGGAGTGGATGGCTATTTCAGCGCCTATGATTACGTCCAGAAGAACGCCCAAAACGCAACCGTCATCGTCGAAAACGGCCTGCCATATTACCTTTACGATGAAAACCTGACCAACACCGTCACGCGCTCACAAGACGCCGACTATTTCGTCGCCTTTCAAACCGCCTGGATGAAGGGCCGCCGGGAAGGCTACCCGGAAATGATTTTCCAGCCGGAATTCGAGCAGAATTGGGAACTGGTCTATGAGGATTCCGAAGGGCGGGTTTACAAGCGCAAGCCATGAACTGCTCCATTGTCATCCGCGCCTATAACGAAGCCCGCCACCTGCCGCGCCTGCTGGAGGGGATTCGGCGGCAAACCGTTCGGGAGGTGGAAATCATCCTGGTCGATTCCGGCTCCACCGATAAGAGCGCAGCGATTGCGGAATCTTACGGCGCGAAAATCGTCAACATCCCCCCGCCGGAATTTACTTTTGGGCGTTCGCTCAATTTGGGAATAGCAGCCGCGACCCGCGCCCTGGTCGTCATCGCCTCGGCGCATGTCTACCCGGTATATCCAGACTGGCTGGAGCGTTTGCTCGAACCCTTCGCCGATTCAACCATCGGGCTGACCTACGGCAAACAGCGCGGAGCGGAGACCAGCAAATTCTCCGAGCATGAAATTTTCGCCCGCTGGTTCCCGGATGTCTCGGCCCCGCGCCAACCCCATCCCTTTTGCAACAACGCCAACGCCGCCATCCGCCGCTCGCTGTGGGAGATTCATCCGTATGACGAGACCCTGACCGGGCTGGAAGACCTGGCCTGGGCCAGGTGGATGCAATCCAACGGGCACGGCCTGGCCTACGTTGCCGAGGCGGAAATTATCCACATCCACAACGAAACGCCCCAGGGCGTGCGCAACCGCTACCGGCGCGAGGCGATGGCCTTCAAACGGATTTATCCCGAAGCGCACTTCAACGCTTATGACTTCCTCCGCATGACAGCGGGTAACATCTTCAACGACCTGTGGCACGCTGCGAAGAAAAAAGCGCTGTTCAAGAGTTTTCCCAGCATTTTCTGGTTCCGCTTCAACCAGTTCTGGGGCACCTACCAGGGCTACCGCCAATCGCTCGAATGGAGCTGGAGCCTGCGCCAAACCTTTTATTACCCGCGCGGCACTGATGCGGTCGAAGGCCCCAGGCGCGAAGTCGAACCGATTCAGTACACATAGCGCGGGATTTCTCCCGCATCAGGAGCAAAATGAACACCGCTTCCATGAACATCGAATTCACCGGCAAAATCTGGCACTGGCGCGGCCCGGCCCCCTACTACTTCGTGACCGTCCCGGCGGAGCAGAGCAGCGACATCAAAGCCGTCTCGAACCTCGTGACCTACGGCTGGGGCGTGATTCCCGTCCATGC
>DAOUAZ010000209.1:0-31815 GCA_034432975.1 Anaerolineales bacterium
CAATGCTTTGCCACAAAAGTGGCTGCCGCGCACCCCGGCAAGGGCTTCTGGCTTGACTGACCACATTTGGTCTGTTGAAGAACTGTTTTCAGTAATCCCTATCAACACCGAATAGGGAGACTATCGAATAGATACAAACTCAATAAATCCTTTACACCGCCTCGACCCTCACCGCGCAGACCTTGAACGAGGGGATTTTCGAGACCGGGTCGAGCACCGCCAGGGTCAGTTCGTTGGCCGAGGCTTCGGGGAAGTGGAAATTGGCGTAGACCATGCCGGGCGGGACGCGCTCCGTCACCCAGGCTTCGGATTCGATGACGCCGCGCCGCGAAGTCACCCGTACGCGCTTTTTGCCGTTTCCCTCGTTCCTCGGGACAAGCAGACCGAGTTTCTCGGCGTCCGAGGGGTTGATTTCGACCTGGGCCTGGCTGTAGATTTCGAGCAGGCCGCTGGCGCGGCGCGACATCTCGCCGCCGTGCCAGTGATACAGCACCCGCCCGGTCGAGAGAATCATCGGGTACTCGTCGTCGGGGCGTTCGGCCGGCGGCACGAAGTCAATCGGCATGAATTTGCCCTTGCCGCGCGCGAATCCTTTGGCGTGCAGGATGGGCGTGCCAGGGTGGTCAGCCGAGGGGCAGGGCCATTGCAGCGTCTCGCCGCGTTCCAGCCGCTCGTGGGTGATGCCCGCGTGGGAGGGCATCAGCGCGTTGATTTCGGCCATGATGTCGGCGGGGCTGGAATATTCCCATTTGGACCAAGGGGCGTCTACATCCATCTTTTTCGACTGGTCACTGATAACTGATGACTGGACGCTCAAAATTCGTTTGGCAATCTCGGCCACAATCTCCCAATCCTGCCTCGCCTCGCCCGGCGATTCGATGGCTTTGCGTACTCTCTGGACGCGCCGCTCGGTGTTGGTGAACGTGCCGGTTTTCTCGGCGAAGGCCACGCCCGGCAGCAGCACATCGGCGTAGGGCGAGGTTTCGGTCGGGAAAATTTCTTGCAGGACGACGAAATCAGCCTGCTTAAGGCAGTGGCGGATGTGGCTCGTATCGGGGTCCGACATAATCGGGTCTTCGGCCAGGATGTACAGCGCGCGGATTTTGCCTTCCGGGATTCCGGGAATCATTTCGGTAACTGTCAGACCGACTTTGTCGGAAAGGATGAGAGATGAAGGATGAAGGATGAAGTTTTCATCTTTCATCCTTTCTCTTTCATCTTTCGTTATCAATCCCCAGGCCTTCGAAAATTTCTCGATGACATCCGGGTTCGTCACCGGCTGGTAGGCCGGGAACACATTTGGCAGGCCGCCCATATCGCAGGCGCCTTGCACGTTGTTCTGTCCGCGCAGCGGGTTGGCGCCGCCGCCCGGCTTGCCCATGTTGCCCAGCAGCATTTGCAGGTTCGCCAAATCCATCACGTTGCGCACGCCGACGATATGCTGGGTGATGCCCATCGCCCAAAAGGCGGCCATCGGTTTGGTGGTGCCCATGATTTCGGCGGCCTGGTAGAACTGCTCCACTGGCACGCCGGTTATCTCGCTGGCCCGTTCGGGCGGATACTGCATGACCGTTGCCTTGAATTCGTCGAAGCCCTCGCAGCGTTCGGCGATGAAGTCTTTATCTTCCCAGCCGTTTTGCAGGATGATGTACATCAACCCGTTGAGCAGGGCAATGTCGGTGCCGGGACGCTGGCGCAGGTGCAGGCCGCCATATTGCGGCGTGGCGAGTTTGGTAATTTCGATGCGGCGCGGGTCGGCCACTATCAGCCGCGCCCCGCGCTGCTTGACCGCCTGGCGGATGCGCATGCCGATGACCGGGTGCTGCTCGGTGGTGTTCGAGCCGATGATGAAAATCGCCTGGGATTGTTCGGTCACGTCGTCAATCGAGTTGGACATCGCTCCAGAACCGAAGGAAGTCGCCAGACCGGCGACGGTGCTGGAGTGTCAGAGACGGGCGCAGTGGTCGATGTTGTTCGTCCCTATGACCTGCCGCGCCAGTTTGTTCATCAGGAAATTTTCTTCGTTGGTGCATTTGGCCGAAGTCAGGATGCCAATGCTGTCCGAGCCAAACGTGTCGCGCGTCTCGCGCAGTTTCCGGGCCGTGATGTCCAGCGCGGTCTCCCAATCGGTTTCGACCCAGTCCCAGGGGTTATTCGATACTGGAGATTCGATATTCGACTTTTCGATGTTCGATTTTCGAGGTTCGAATATCGCCTCCCGAATCTCACCCTTTTCCTTTCCTTCGAGCAGGTACCGCCTCACCTTGGGCCTCGTCAACCGGTCGGGATGCTGGACATAATCGTAGCCGTAGCGGCCCTTCACGCAAGTCCAGCCGTGATTGGCCGGGCCTTCCCAAACCGAGTTGACCTTGATAATCTGGTTGTTTTTCACTTCCAGCTCGAGCTGGCAGCCCACGCCGCAATAAGAGCAGACCGTCTTGACTTTTTTGACCTGCCAGGGCCGCCCCTTGCCAATCGACATCTTCGGCATCAGCGCGCCGACCGGGCAGACTTCCGCGCAGCTGCCGCAGAACTCGCAGGGACTGTCCTGCATGGTGCTGTCGGCCCCGAAGCCGATGTGGGCGTTGAAGCCGCGCAGCACCAGCCCAATCGCCTCCACGCCGTTGGCATAGTTGCAGGCCCGGATGCACAGGCGGCACAGGACGCATTTGTTGCGGTCAACCTGGATGAATGGGTTGGATGTATCGACCGGGTAGCGGTGTTGGATGCCCTTGAATCGCTCGCCGGTGGCCTGGTATTCATAAGCCAGGTCTTGCAGCGCGCAGTTCCCGGCCACCTGGCAGGTCATGCAATCGAGCGGATGGTCAGAGAGCAGCAGTTCGAGCGAGAACTTGCGCGCTTCCATCACTTTGGGCGTGTGGGTGTGGATGACCAGCCCGCCGGTCACGGGGAAGGTGCAGGCCGGTTGCAGCGAACGCTGTTTCTCGATTTCGACCAGGCAGATGCGGCAGGCGCCCTCCGGCGGCAGGGCGGGGTGATGGCACAGGGTTGGGATGTGAATCCCGGCTTTCTGGGCGGCCTGTAAAACGGTTTGACCGGCTTCGGCCTGGATTTTATTCCCATCGATGGTCAGTGTGACGGTTGGCAAAGTGCTGCGCATTTTACCGGCTCCTTTCTTATTCCGATTCCGACCCTTCGCTTGCGCTCAGGACAGGAATTACTGCGGCCTGCTTGGCAGGTTTTATATCAATGGCGTCCAGGTTGCAGACCTGGTAGCACACGCCGCAGCGGATGCATGTAATCTGGTCAATTTCGTGCGGCTCTTTTTTGCTGCCGGTGATGGAGTTTTGCGGGCAGGGCTTGACGCACAGGCCGCACCCGACGCAGTTCAGGGTGCTGATTTCGTAGCGGAACATGTCCTGGCAGACTCCCGCCGGGCAGAATTTGTCTACGATGTGTGACTCGTATTCCGCCCGGAAAAAGCGCAGCCCGGCCATAATCGGGCCGGGGGTCAACTGTCCCAGCGCGCACAGCGAGGCTTCGCGCATATTGCGCGAGATGTATTCGATTTCGTCCAGGTCGGCCAGGGTTCCCCGCCCAAGCGAGATGCGGGTCAGGATTTCCAACATGCGCTGCCCGCCCATCCGGCACGGGATGCACTTGCCGCACGATTCCGCCGAGGCAAAGGTCAGGAAATATTTGGCGAACTCGACCATGCAGGTATCCTGGTCAACGACTATCATGCCGCCCGAACCCATCGTCGCCCCGGCCTCGACGAGCGAGTCGAAATCAACCGGCGTATCCAGCGCGGATTCAGGCAGGCAGCCGCCGAGCGGGCCGCCGGTCTGCACCGCCTTGAAGCGTTTTTTCTTCGGGATTCCGCCGCCAATTTCGTAAATGATTTCGCGCAGGGTGATGCCCATCGGCACTTCAATCAGCCCGATATTGTTAATCTGACCAGTCAGCGCAAAGATAGCCGTTCCCGGCGATTTGGGCGCGCCGATGCCCGCGAACCAGTCCGCGCCTTTTAGGATGATTTGCGGGGTGAGCGCGTAACTTTTGACGTTGTTGACGTTGGAGGGCTTGTTCCACAGCCCCGAAACCGCCGGGAAGGGCGGGCGCGGGCGCGGTTCGCCGCGCCGGCCCTCGATGGAGGCCATCAGCGCCGTCTCCTCGCCGCACACGAAGGCCCCCGCGCCCTCGTACACTTCCAAATCGAAAGAGAAACCCGTCCCGAGAATGTTTTCGCCGAGCAGGCCGTATTCACGCGCCTGGTTCAGCGCCGTTTCCAGCCGCTCGATAGCCAGCGGGTACTCGGCCCGGCAATAAATATAGCCCTGGTTCGAGCCGATGGCGTACCCGGCGAGTATCATGCCTTCAATCAGGCTGTGCGGGTCGCCCTCCAAAATGGAACGGTCCATGAACGCGCCGGGGTCGCCCTCATCGGCGTTGCAAATCACGTATTTGGGAGTCTTGAACGAGCGGCGGCAGAATTCCCATTTGATGCCGGTCTGGAAGCCCGCCCCGCCCCGCCCGCGCAGCCCGGAATTTTTAACCTCCTCGATGACATCGTCCGGCTCCATCTCGGTCAGAGCTTTGGCCAGGGCGCGGTAGCCGTCGGTGGCGATGTATTCATCGATTCTTTCCGGGTCAATCAGTCCGCAATTGCGCAACGATACGCGCATCTGTTTGCTGTAGAAAGGGATGTCGTGCTGGATAGGCAGTTTGCGCTTCGATATAGGGTCGCGATAAGTGAGACGTTCGATGACCCGATTTTCAAGCACCGTTTCTGTGATGATGGCTTGCGCATCTTCTGGTTTGACCTGGCTATAGAATATGTCGCGCGGATGAATGACCACCAGCGGCCCTTTGGCGCAAAAACCGTGACATCCGGTAAATACCAAGCGGGTTGTGTTGGACAATCCTTGTTTTTCGATCTCAGCCTTGAGAGCATTTAGCACATTCCGCGAGTTGTTGGCGACACAGCCAGTGCCTCCACAGATTAAAATATCTGCGTGTCCTGGCAGGTTGGATACCGACTGTCCATGCTCTGCAGGCTGTCGCCATTTCAACAAGTGCTGCGATTCGGCATGAAGGCGGCTCAGGTCGTCTATCGTTTCAAGAAGAGGCATGTGACTTCTCCAGGGCGTGTCATTTGGGCAGGTTTGGAGTTATGGCAGGTTTTTCAATTGTTCGATTATTTTTTTTGTTTCGACGTGACCGTACACCTTATCGTTGACCACGACTGCCGGCGCCAGGCCGCACGAGCCAATGCAGTAGACGATTTCAAGCGAGTATTTATAGTCCGGGTCGCTTTGGCCAGGTTCTATATTGAGTGATTCTTGCAGTCCCTCGACGATTTTTGCCGCGCCGCGCACATGGCAGGCCGTTCCGTCGCAAATGCGGATTAAGTTGCGGCCCTGCCGGGTCAGGTAGAACTGGGCGTAAAAAGTCGCCACGCCCATCAACTGGCTGAGCGGGATGCCGGCCTTTTCCGAAATCGCCAGCATCACCGGCTTGGGCAGGTAGCCATACAAGTTTTGCGCTTTTTGTAAAATGGGGATAACAGGGTACTTCTTGCCCTTATACTCATCCAATAACGTATCCAGGGCTTGCAGGTCAATGGCTTCTTCGCTCATCGTTCGCTTCTCCATGCTGTGATTTAACTAGTGTATCTCGAAAATCCCCCCCAGGTCAAATGACAAAAAGCACATCGCCCGGGTGTCATTTTCCGGGCGATGTGACAAAAACGTCCCGAAGGTTTTTGAACATCGCGCAAATTGCTCCACAGAAACCTTCGGGACGGTGTTTTTCAGGCTTCCAGCCAATTTTTGATCAACCCCACCGCCTGGGGGACGAGCGATTCCGTTTCGGGGGAGAGTTCCCGCTCGAACTGGAACCGGTACCCGCGCGCTGAAAGCAGTACCGCTTCGGGATTCTTCCCATAGAGCGTTTCGCACATCGAAAGCAGCGACTGCGCCGTCAGGTGGTGGGTAAACGGCGAACGCTGGAACGCGCTTTCGACCGGAATCATCTGCACTTCGGCGGGGATGTTGCCCGTATGGGCGTCCACGAAACACACGCGCTCATACGCAGCGATGTCCTCCGCCATTTCAGGGGTCAATTGCAGGTGGAATTCAAAATCCAACTGGTCGTTAATTGGAAATTCGTCTTCGTAAGAATCCGGCGCGGGCAGGCCCAGTGCCAGCGCCAGGGCGCGCTGGATGTGCCAGGCCACGCCGTCATCCTGACGGTCGGGGTTGCCGTAGCCAAGTATCAGGGTGCGATTCACGCTTCGTTGCCTCGTAAAAAGAACGTCCCGAAGGTTTCCTCACGCGCAAAGAATGAGCGCGCAAAACCTTCGGGACGTATAATCTAGCGCCCGTATCCGGTGCCGAGAATGTAGTTTTCCAACTCCGCAATCGTGCTTTCGCGGTTGGCAATCACCTGCTTGACCACATCGCCGATGGAGATAAGCCCAATGATGCGCCCGCCCTCGACCACCGGCAGGTGGCGGACGTGGTATTTGGTCATCAGCGCCATGCACTGCTCGGCGGACGTGTCGGGGTTGACTGTAATCAACTCGGAAGTCATGATGTCCCGCATGTACGTGGTGCGGGAGTCGTGGCCTTTCAGGATAATCTTGCGGGCATAATCGCGCTCGGTAAAGATACCGGCATAATGGTCGCCGTCCGTCACCATCACCGCGCCGATTTGGTGTTCGGCCATCACTTCCAGGGCGTGATAGACGGTGTCGGAGCAGTCCACCGAATGAATGGCGGCGTCCCCTTTTTCTTCCAGCATACTTCGGACAGTTGGCATAACAGTTTTTCCTTTCTGTGTGGGAATAGGCAAGGCTGATGCTTTTATTGTACGCGATTTTGGCGTGGAATCAATCGAATGATAGATGGCGGAGTCCCATCGAACCGTCCCGAAGGCTTCGCCGCGAGCGCTCAGCCGAGCGGTTTTCGAAAATCACCCAAATTGCGCCTCTAAAACCTTCGGGACGTTCCCTGGACGAAGCCAGGAGGCTATTTGTCCGATGTCGGGACGCTTTGGACTCCACATAAAAGCCCGTTTTCCTGCCGGGTGCTGCGATGCTGTTTGTTTCGCGGCAGGAAAACGGGGGCTTGCCCCGCGCTTCTCAGCGGGGGTCGGAAGCGTCAGCGCGGCCCGGCAGGTGAGATGGACGGCGATGCGGCTGGGATGCGGGCTATGAGAGCGGGGTGGCTCACCGGCGGTCGACAATAGGCAGCGTTGGCCGGCCGATGCGGACGCAACTTACCGGTTTTATTCGCGCCGGATGGTCTTGATGAGTTCGCCTTCCGGGCCGACCAGGTCCACAATCATCGGCATTTGGCCGACAGCGTGCGTGGAGCAGGACAGGCACGGGTCGTAGGCGCGGATGGCGGCTTCGACGCGGTTCAACATGCCCTCGGTCACATCCGGGCCTTTGACGTAGGTCTTGGCGACGCTGTCGACGGCGTTGGTCATGGCCCAATTGTTGTGGCCGGTGGAGACAATCAGGTTGACCTTGGTCAGTTTGCCATGCTCGTCGGCGGTGTAATCGTGGATGAGCGTTCCGCGCGGGGCTTCGATGACGCCCACGCCGTGCCCGGTGTAGTTCTTGCGGGTGTTCAGGATGTCAGTGCTTAAGATGTCCTTGTCCTCGCACAGCGCGCGCGCGCGCTCGGCGGCGAACAGGGTCTCAATCAGGCGGGCATAGTGATAATACAGGGTGTTCTCGACCGGCTTGCCGCCGTTGAGGGTCTTGAAGGCCTTGAGTTCCTCATTTGCCAGCGGGGTGTCGATTTTGTCCGAGATGTTCAGGCGTCCCAGCGGGCCGACGCGGTACACGCCCTCGGGCCAGCCCATCTTCTTATAGAATGGGAACTTGAGATACGACCAGGGTTCGACATGCTCCTGGACGATATCCAGGTAGTTGGCAATCGGGAAGCGTTCCAGTTCCGCGCCGGTCTTGTCCACCAAGCGCACGTTGCCCTCGTAGAGTTCCAGGCCGTTTTCGGGGGTAATCAGGCCGAAGTAGCCGGTCTGGAACACGGCGAACTTGTTGATGTCCTCCATGTTGGCCGCGGCCCAGTCTTTCATGATTTTCAAGCCGACCTGGATGGTCTCGATGGCGGAATCGACGCCTTTCAGGATGGAATCGCGTTCTTCGACCTTGAGAGCCTTGTTCACGCCGCCGGGGACGGCAAAGGTGGGATGGATTTTGCGCCCGCCCAGGGTTTTGATGATTTCCTGGCCGAACTTGCGCAGCATGACGGCTTTGACCGTCAGGCCGGGATCGGCGCCAATCAGCCCGACCACATTGCGGATTTCTGGCGCGGCATCGAAGCCGAGCAGAAGGTCAGGGCCGGCCAGTTCGAAGAAGTGCATTCCATGACTCTGGATAATTTGCCCCATGTGCATTAATTCGCGCAGCAGGCTGGCGGGGCGGGGCGGGGCTTGTCCGGTGAGGGCGTCGCCTGCTTTGGCAGCGGCCAGGTGATGGCTGACCGGGCAAATGCCGCAGATGCGCGGGGTGATTTGGGGCATTTCGAAGTACAGGCGGCCTTCGCAGAATTTTTCAAATCCGCGAAATTCGTTGACGTGCATGAAAGCGCGCTCCACCGAGCCATCTTCTTTCATACGGATGGTGACTTTGGCATGGCCTTCGATACGGGTAACGGGTTCAATGGTTATTTTCTGGGTCATAAGTTTCTCCTGTCAGCTATCAGTAGGCAGTTATCAGTCATCAGTTATCAGTTATTCGTATCCGCTATTGTTTTACTGTTCACTGATTACTGTTCACTGACTACTGCTCACTGACTACTGCTCACTGACTAATGCCAGTGTAGCAGCTCATCCTTCAGTTCCGGCTTGCGGCCCTGGGCCAGTTCGGCCAGGACGTAGAAAATCACATCCGCATCGGGCGGGCAGCCGGGGACGTTGTAATCGACCGGCACGACCTCGTGGATGGCGCGGGTCTTGGTCATGGTCGCCAGTTCGGGGTCGTTGGGGATTTCGCTGCCCGGCTCGTTGCTCGGCGCATCGACATAGGCTTGTTTCAGCGCCGCTTCCACGCCGCAGAAGTTGCGCATGGCCGGCACGCCGCCAAACACGGCGCAGTCACCCAACGCCACCAGGATTTTGGAGCGCTGGCGGAACATTTTGGCAACTTCTTCGCTGGCGGTGTTGTTGATGCCGCCTTCCAGCACGCCCACATCCACGCCGCTTGCGTCGGGGTGTTTCAGGTCGGTGATGGGCGTGGAGCGCAGGTCGGCCAGTTCCACCACTTGCAGGATACGCTCATCCATATCGAGCAGGGACATGTGGCAGCCCGCGCAGCCGCACATCCAGTCTGAAGCAATTTTCGGTTTCGACATAAGATTCTCCTTTTTGGAGCGCGGGAGCTTGCTCCCGCAGCGGCGGCAAGCCGCCGCGCTCCATACCGTTAATTTATCACCACGCTCGCTTTGCGCTCGTGGAGGGATTTCTTCCAATCGACATGTACCGGCATATTCATGCGCATCGCAACTTCTGCCAGGACGGCGGCATTGTCGCGCGCGCCTTCGGGGGCATCGATGACCTTTTCGGCCTTCTGTACGCGCCCGTCCATGCTGACGTAGTGGCCTTCCTGCTCCGACCAGATGGTAACGGGCAGGACGACATCAGCCTGCTCGGTCAGTTTCGACTCGTAGGATGCCTGTACAACGAGATACGGCGCTTTCGAAAGCCGCTCCACCAGGTATTTCGAGACGTAGTCGTCGCCGATGGCGGCGTAGACGGCTTTCTGGCCGTTGAGCGCGAACTGCCCATCCAGGCCAAACTGGGCTGCCGCCTGGCTGTTGGCTTCGCCCTTGACCGACAGGAAGCCCATCCGTTCCTTGTCGATGGCGCCGACCAGGGTCGCCAGGCTGTGCAGGGCTTCCACCAGATGCGTATCGCGTTTGGCGGTGATGCCTTTGCCGTACAGGATAACCGGGCTGATGGCGTGCGCCAACATGCGGGCGGCCAGGGTCAGTTTTTCGAGCGGCAGGCCGGTGGCTTCGACGGCGCTTGCGATGACCTTTTCGGCGTTCGGGACGGCCATGGGAACCCGCCCCAGGTTTTCCTTGATGACGATGGCTTTCAGGCCTTCGATGAGCGCCAGGTCGGAGCCGGGATGGTTCTTGAGGGCTACATCGGCCAGTTCATCGAGTTCATCGCCTTCGGGGTCGATGTTGATGAGTTTCATGCCTTTGGGCAGGGCGCGCTTGATGAGGAACCCGGCCACCATGTGGCTGCGGGCTACGTTCGCGCCGATGCACAGCACGGTGTCGGCTGTCTTCAGCACATCCAGGCGGCCTTCGAAGACGCCGGTTTTCCCGGCCAGCGCGGCGACGGCGGCGGTGGTCATGCCTTCTTCGGTGCTGGTGACCATTTGGGCGCCGAGTTTTTCGGCGAACAGCGCGCGGAAGTTTGCCAGCACTTCGGCGGGCAGGCGGGTGGATGCGATGGCGGCCACGCCGTTGCCCCGCTGCGCTTCGGCGGGGTTATGGGCGTCACCAGCCAGCGGCTTGAGTTTATCGGCCACTGCGCCGAGTGCCTCGTCCCACGAGACCGGTTCGAGTTTGCCGTTTTTCTTCATCAGGGGGGTGGTGATGCGCTGGCGTGATTCGGTCATCGGGTCGTAGCGTCCGTGTTCGCATAGCGAGCCGCGATTGACAACGCCGTCCCAATCGCCTTCGATGCGCACGATGCGGTTGTCGCGCACCCGCAGCGTGACCGAGCAGCCCACCGAACAGCCCACGCAGACCGATTTGACAGGCTCGACTTCGGTTTCGTGGCCCTGGTAGGCGCTGGTGCGGTCGATGAGCGCGCCGGTCGGGCAGACCTGCACGCACGCGCCGCATTTGATGCAGGTGCTTTCGCCCAACGGGACGTTGGTATCGGCCACGATGATGCTCGCCGCGCCGCGTTCGGCCACGCTCAGGGTGAAGTTGCCGGTCATCTCGGCGCAGGCGCGCACGCAGCGGCGGCACAGGATACAGCGGTTGTTATCCAACACGAAGTAGGGGTGCGATGAGTCGACCGGATAGCCGTTCCAGCCGGGCTGCATCGGCCAGTGGGTCATTTCTTCGCGGTAGGCAGCGTTTTGCAGGTCGCAGTCGCCGCCGCTCACCTGGCAGAACGGGCAGAAGTGGTTGCGCTCGCTGAACAACATCGACAGGATAAATTTGCGTGATTTTTTCAGCGCTTCGGTTTCGGTGCTGATGACCATGTTCTGGCTGACCGGCAGGGTGCAGGAGGCAATCGGCACGCGGAAGCCCTGCACTTCGACGATGCACAGGCGGCAGCCGCCGTAGGGGGTCAATTCTTTGTGGGCGCACAGAGTCGGGATTTCAATCCCGTTCATCTTGGCCGCTGCCAGGACGGTTGTCCCTTCAGGGACTTCGATTTGTTTTCCGTTGATAGTGATTTGAACCATAAGTTCCTCTACATTTTTCCTACGAAATACGCCATTTGTAAACCGTAAATCGTAAATCGTTAGACTTTCTCCGGCTCCGGCGTCATCTCGCACACCCCAGCCGGGCAGACGCCCAGGCGGATATGCGCTTCGATTTCGGCGCGGAAGTACTTCAGCGTGTCGCGGATGGGGACGCCCGCTGTTTGCCCCAGGCCGCAGTTGGAAGCAAATTCCATTTCCTGGGCAATGGCAGTCAGGGTGTCCAGGTCTTCCAGTTTGCCTTCGCCGTGGCTGATGGCCGTCAACATGCGCAGGGCGCGTTCCGTGCCGACCCGGCAGGGGGTACATTTGCCGCACGACTCGAACTGGAAGAATTTCATCAGCGTAATGGCTAAATCCAGCACGCAGTTGTTTTCGTCACAGATGAGCAGCGCGCCCGAACCGAGCGAAACGCCCGCTTTGCGGAAGGACTCGAAGTCCATCGGGGTATCCTGCAAACTGGCCGGGATGATGGAACCGCTCGAACCGCCGGTCTGGGCCATCTTGAAGGGCGCGCCATTTTTCATGCCCTGCCCGTAGATGTTGATGATTTCGCGCAGGGTGATGCCCATCGGTACTTCGATCAGCCCTCGGAAGTTGACGTTGCCCAGGATGGTGTAGGTCTTGGTGCCGGGGCTGGAGGGCGTGCCGAAGGAGCGGTACCATTCCGCGCCGTTCAGGATGATGGGCGGCACGTTGGCGAGCGTCTCGACGTTGTTGACCAGGGTTGGTTTGCCCCACAGTCCGTGCGTGGTCGGGTAGGGAGGCCGCGCGCGCGGTTCGCCGCGCTTGCCTTCGATGGATTCGAGCAGAGCGGTCTCTTCACCGCACACATACGCGCCCGCGCCGCTGTGGACGTGGATGTCGAAACTGAAGTTGGAATCGAGAATGTTCTTGCCAAGCAGGCCAAATTCACGCGCCTGCATGATGGCTTTTTCCAGGCGGTGCTGGGCCAACTGGTACTCGCCGCGCACGTAAACGTAACCTTCGTCCGCGCCAACGCAGTAGGCTGCAATTGCCATCGCTTCGATGATGCTGTGCGGGTCGCCTTCCAGGATGACGCGGTCCTTGAATGTGCCAGGTTCGCTCTCGTCGGCATTGCAGACCACATACTTTTTGGGCGATTTCGTCCCCGCCACGAAGCGCCACTTCATGCCGGTTGGGAAGCCCGCGCCGCCGCGTCCTTGCAGGCCCGATTTTTCGAGCGTGCCGGATACTTCGATGCGTTCCTGTCCCAGGGCTTTGGCCAGCGCCTGGTAGCCGTCTTCGGCGATGTAATCTTCGATATTTTCAGGGTCGATGCGTCCCACCCGGCGGGTGACGATTTTCTTCTCCATTGGGCTGGCGCCTTTGCGCGCCTTCAACCAGCCGATGCGCCCGGAGAGTTCCTTCACCGGGGCGAGCAGTTCCTCGGCGATGCGGCCTTTGTAGAGATGCTCCTCGACAATGCGGTCGACATCTTTGACCGTCACCGGGCCGTAGGCGGTCGCTTCGGGGTAGACAATCACCAGCGGGAGCGCGTCATTTCGTCCGATGTCGGTGATGGGGGCGAGGGTGACTTCTTCTTCCAGGCCGAGTTCCAGCAGTTTTTCCCCGAAGCGGCGGTACACGTCTTGCGCGCCGAGCCGCTGGCTGTCGGGGTCGTTCGAGACAAGTATCATGGAACGGGAGAATTTCATAATGCGCCTCTCACTCGTACTTGGCGAAAATATCCGCCAGTTGTTCTGGGGTGACGTTGGCGTACATATCATCATCCACCAGCATGACCGGGCCAACGCCGCACACGCCCAGGCAGCTCACGGTTTTGAGCGTGAAGCGTTCCTGGGGGTCGGTTTCGCCAGCCTTGAGATTGAGAGTTTGCTGGACAGCCTTCCACAGTTCGCGCCCGCCCTGCACATGGCACGGCGCACTTTCGCAGAACTGGACCACATGCCGGCCGGTTTTTTCGGTGTGCAGCATGTGATAGAACGAAGCCAGCCCATACAACTGCCCTTCCGAGACCAGAACATGTTCTTCGGGCTGGTGCAGCATTTTGCGCGCCAGCCGAATGGCCTCCGCCGGGATGTAACCGTAATCGCGGTTGATTTCCAGCAGAATCGGGATAAAGGCATCGGGCTGGGCCCCATGCTTCTCGACCGCTGATTCCACGATTTTGGTCAGGTCCTTCGCTTGTCCCGTCGCAGACGGGGCTTGTCCCGTCGCAGACGGGGCTTGTCCCGCCTGGGGCGGGGTTTCCGCTACATTGAACATCCTGCCTCCTCAAATTCATTCGTAGTACAGGTCTTTGACCTGTCCACTTGGCTTTGAACTTGCCGGTTTGGTCTCTGACCTGTCCATTTGGCTTTGGACTTGCCTGTTCGGTCTCTGACCTGTCTGGAAGGGAGGCCGCTCCCGGCAGGAAGCGGCCCCACTCTATGACACTTAACTCAAGACTTCGATTGCGTTGAAATTACAAACCTGGACGCAGATACCACAGCGGATACATTTTTCGTCGTCGATGATGTGTAACTGCCGCCGCTCGCCGCTGATAGCTTCCACCGGGCAGTTGCGCGAACAAACCGTGCAGCCCGTGCAGGCCGGGGCCTGAATGTCGAACCGAATCATCGCGCGGCAGACTTTGGCCGGGCATTTCTTTTCGTAGATGTGGGCCTCGTACTCGTGGCGGAAATGCTTCAACATGCTGATGACCGGGTTGGGCGCGCCCTGGCCCAGGCCGCACAGCGAGTTTTTCGTAATTTCCACGCACAACTCATCCAGTTTTTCCAGGTCGCTTGGCTCTCCCTTGCCAGCGCAGATTTTCTCGTGGATTTCGAGCAGGTGCTTGGTGCCGACCCGGCAGGGGGTGCATTTGCCGCACGATTCTTCCTGGGTGAATTCCATGAAGAAGCGCGCCATATCGACCATGCAGGTTTCGTCGTCCATGATAATCAGGCCGCCGGAACCCATCATCGAACCGGCAGCGGTCAGGGCTTCGTAGTCCACCGGCAGGTCGAGATGTTCTTCGACCAGGCAGCCGCCCATCGGGCCGCCGGTCTGGATGGCTTTAAATTTCTTGTCGTCCTTGATGCCGCCGCCCACGTCGTAGATGACCTCGCGCAGGGTGATGCCGAATGGCACTTCGATGAGACCGGTGTTGACCACGTCCCCGGCGATGGCGAATGTTTTCGTCCCTTTGCTCTTCTCGGTGCCCATGCTGGCGTACCATTCCGCGCCTTGCAGGATGATTTGCGGCACGACCGCGTAGGTCTCGACGTTGTTGTTATTGGTCGGCTTGCCCCACACGCCTTTGACCGCCGGGAAGGGCGGGCGGGGACGGGGTTCGCCGCGTTTGCCTTCGATGGATGCAATCAGCGCGGTCTCTTCGCCGCATACGAACGCGCCCGCGCCCATGCGCACTTCCATATCGAAGGAGAAGCCCGTGCCGAAAATGTTCTCGCCCAGGAAGCCGAATTCGCGCGCCTGGTCGATGGCGATGTTCAGGTTTTGCACCGCAATTGGGTATTCCGCGCGGCAGTAGATGTAGCCCATGCTCGCGCCGATGGCGTAAGCCGCGATAATCATGCCCTCGACCACTGAATGCGGGTCGCTTTCCAGCACGCGGCGGTTCATGAACGCGCCGGGGTCGCCTTCGTCGGCGTTGCAGGTCAGGTATTTGGGATTATCCGCCACCTGTCGGCAGAGCTGCCACTTGCGCGCCGCCGGGAAACCGGCCCCGCCGCGCCCGCGCAGGCCCGACTTCATTACTTCGTCGATGACCTGTTCGGGCGTCATTTCGGAGATGACCCTGGCGAGCGCCTGGTAGCCGTCTTCGGCGATGTATTCCTCGATGTTGTGCGGGTCGATTTTGCCGCAGTTGCGCAGCACCACGCGCACTTCTTTCGACTTGGGCGCGCCCAGTTCCTCGTCGACGACAACTTTCGCAGCCGCGCGGAATTTTTCGACGATGCGCCCTTTCAGGAAGTGTTCTTCCACCAGGTAGGGGATGTCATCCACGCTCAGGTTGGTGTAATGAACATTTTCCGGGTAGACCAGCATATCCGGGCCGAGCCGGCGCGGGTCGCCGATGCGCGAGGTTTCCAACACCTGCACTTCGTCTAATAATCCCTGGGCGAGTAACTCGTCATTCAAGGCGTCTAGCACTTCATGCGCGCCGCGCGCCAGGCACTCCGGGTCAACAGATACTAATATGTGTGAACGATAAAAAGCCATAGTTTCCTCGAAAAGCCCTCAGCCAGCCCCACTTTGGATGTCCAAAATAGGGGATGGGAGGGGTTACGCCGGGATGACGTAGCCGCTGACGACCTTGCCATCTACAACGTGTTGTTCCATAATCTGACGCGCCGCAGCGGGCGTTACTTTTCCGTAGGTCACCGGGGCGGCCTCCCCAACCACCACCTGCACAATCGGCTCCCACGAGTCCATGCCGATATTGCCGGTCTGGCGGACGGTGATGTTCGCCAGGTTTTTCTCTTCGATGATTCCCAGGATTTCTTTCAGGGTTTCGCGCGCCCCGGCGGCGATGCCCGGCGTGCCCATCCCCACCACAATTTGGACGCTGCCCGGCGCTGATTTGATATCGCGCTTCTTCAGGGCTTCTTCGCGGATTTTCTTCAGGTCTTCCAGCGATTTGACGGTTGGCATAATTCTCTCCTTATTCATTCAAAATCGATTGGGCTGCCCCAATGCCCTCCTCCAGCATCCCGCGCAGGCAGGCGAGCACTTCGGGGTGGGTAATGGACAGGCCTTCGAGCGTTTCTTTGATGGGTTGGTCGTCGTACTCGAATGTCTCCTCTGCGCCATTTGCGCGCGCAGTGTATCGAAACACCCAATGCACTTCGGGATGGGCGACCGAAAGCCCCAGGAAGGTGGCGGCGAGATTCCCCAGCGGCATCCGGTCGATGTGCGAGTGCTGGAACGAGACCTCTACCCGTGTTCCGACTCCCGGCGTCGAGGAGATTTCCAGGCCGCCGCTGCATTCTTCCGCCGCCCCTTTGAGCAGGGGAATGCCCAGGCCGACTTTGCGGGTCGTGCGGCTGGTAACAAACGGGTCGGTGACCGTCTTCACCATTTCGGGCGTCATCCCGCGCCCGTCATCTTCGATACTGGCCATCAACAGGTCTGCGTTTTGGTCTTCGCAAATGTTAATTTGCACCGTTTTTGCGCCGGCGCTGACGCTGTTTTCAGCCAAATCGAGCAGATGCAGGGCGATTTCTTTCATAATTTTCTTGGAGTGCAGGAGCCTGCTCCTGCGTTTTTTGAAGGTTTGGCGGCAAGCCGCCTGACTCCATAACTAACTTTCGAGCAGTTTCTTAATCAATTGCGGGAACTTGTTCGGCTTGATGCGGCCAACGACATCGTCATCGACCATCACGACTGGGGCCTGTGAACAGGCGCCCACGCAGCGGCAGACTTCGAGCGTCAACTGACCATCGGGCGTGGTCTTGCCGATTTCAGTGCCGGTCAGTTGCCTGGCTTTGTCCATCAACTGCGGCACGCCGCCCACATAGCAGGCCGTTCCCATGCAGAATTTCATGGTGTGCTTGCCGCGCGGCTCGGTGGTAAAGAACGAATAGAACGTGACAACGCCATGCACCGCGCCGACCGGCACGCGCATCTTTTTGGCGATGTAATTCTGCATTGGCACCGAAACGTACCCAACTTTGCTTTGCGTTTCGTTCAGGATGACCATCAATGCGCCGGGGCGCTCATGGTTCTGGTCGATAATCTCGTCCAGGACGGCGCGCTTGTCCGCGCAGATGCCATCCTTGTGTTCCACATTTACTTCTTGCATACTGGAAACTCCGGTTGATGTAATGTTAGTGAAAAATTTCACAATTTAGTATTAGTTTACCCTGTCATGGCCTGGGCGTCAACTAACGAATGTCATGTTGTGGAGTATGAAGGTTGTCTATATCGTATATGAGCGAGTTCCCCTGCGCTCATAATCCAATCCTACACCCACTGGGGCAGATGTTCAATGAACGAATATCACAAAAAGCCGCGCTATCTCTCACTGACGGCTGGTTTTAGCTCCACTTTGCGCCCGTTTCGACCGGTCAGCGCCATCCGAATTTCAGGGATGGTTGGTTTCTCCACGGTTAGCCGGGTGGTACCGATAAAGCCATCCAGCAGGTGAACATCCCCGCTCTGGAGCAGGGGGCAGCCCGCAGCCTGGGGATATTTTTTCCGGGCTGCTTCCGGTGTGATATGGCGGGAGATTTCGAGGGCCTCGAATCCGGGCGGAATCAGGCCCAGGATGGCTATCAGGCCGTTGGCCTGGCGGTCGATGTGGGCCGGGATGGCCAGCCCGCCCAGGGCCGTCACCTGCGCGGCGGCCTCATCCAGCGTGATGTTGGCCGAGTTGAGCAGCAACCGCTCCTCGCGGCGGATGAATTCGCCCGTCGAATCCACCACGAATTGTTCGCCAAAGTATTCGATGTTGTTGGGCAGGTTGGGAAGCAGGGCATCCACCTTTGCCTGCCAGGTTGCGACCTGTTCGAGCGTGTCGAACAGGCACAGCAGGTGGACTTCCTCTTTGGTCTGGAGTTCCATGCCGGGCAGGACGACCAATCCCGTCCCTTGCGCGGCTGCCATGACGGCTGCAATGTTCGCGCTGGCGTTGTGGTCGGTGATGGCTATCAGTTGGATGCCGTTCTCGAGCGCCTCGCAGACTATCAGCGGGGGAATCATCTCCACGCCCGCGCAAGGCGACAGCACGGTGTGGACATGCAGTTCGGCGCGGTAGGTGTTCACGCTACCGGATTCCCATCTCCCACAATTTCCCGGCCAGCGTGTAGGTGTTTTCGCGTGAGACAAGCAGCGTCACGCCTTGTTCGTTGGCTTTATCGATGACGGAGGCCTCCGGCGAGGCGTTTTCGGTGACGATGACCGCCGCCAGTTCGTTGAGTGAGGCAACCGCCACGATGTTGTTGTGCGCCTGGATGGTGAGCCAGATGTTGCCGGGTTTGGCCCCGGCGATGACGCAGCTCAGCAGGTCCGAAGCGTACCCGCCGGTGGGATGGACGGAAGAGAACGCCTTGGGGTGGGTCAGAACGGTCAGGTCGAAGTGGTTGATTATCTCTTGCAGGTTCATCTTTTCCTCGGTTCAGGGGGCAGTTTCAGTTTCTTCGGTTTCTTTGAATCGTTCCTCGGGACGCAGGATGATTTCCATCAGAAGTTTGGTGCCTTTGCCGACCGCTGAGTCCAGCGTCATTTTATCGACACAGCGGCTGATGTTGACCAGGCCCATGCCTGCGCCAAAACCCATGTCGCGCACTTCCTGGGTGGCGGTCGACCAGCCAGGCGTGAGGGCTTTGTCGATATCGGCGATGCCGGGGCCGTCATCGGTGGTTTGCATCAGGATGCGGTGCGGTTCGATTTGCACCCGGATGATTCCGCCGTGGTCGGTATGGATGATGAGATTCATCTCGGCTTCGTAAATGGCGATGCCGCATTGCCGGGCCAATTGTGGGGTAGCGCCCAGCCGCAGCAGGGCGCGCTTGATATGGCTGGAGGCCTGTCCGCCGTTGGTGTAGTCACGGGGTTTGATGTCGTACCGCAAAATCAGGCTGGTGCGGTCGGAGGTGATGTCCTCGAACAGGTGGCTGGCCCGGTAGCGGCGCAGTTCTTCCTCGTGATAATCGCGCTGCAAGGCACTCAGGATGCCGCGCGTGATGTCGCCTTTGGTGATGATGCCGACCAGTTTGCCGTTTTCATCCACGACTGGCAGGCGGCCTTTGCGGTTCGCGCTGAAGGTTTCGATGGCTTTGACGACCGAATCGTAAGCGTTGACGCTGACGACTGCGCGGCTCATGTATTTTTCGACAGGGGACGCCAGGTCGTTTTTTTCCATCGCCCGCACGATGTCTTCGATGCTCAAGATGCCGGCCATCTCGCCGTTTTGCAGCACCGGAACGCCGGAAATTTGTCCAACGCGCAGGATTTCCAGCACGTCATTCATTGGAATCTCAGGCGAAACGGTCCTGACGTCGCGCGTCATCACATCGTTGATTTTCAGGTCATACGAGAGTTCCTCGACGCGGCTGATTTCACGCGCGTCTTTATCCGTGATGATGCGTCTCTTACGTCCTTGCAGTTCCTGGAGACTTGCCATGTGTCATCCTAGATGGAAACCGGGTCTTCCAGGCTGTGGAGGCCTGCCCGGTAGAGTCGCCCACACAACTCGAACATGCCAAACGGACTGGTAATCAGTGGGATGCCCTCTTGCGTAGCGACCGCGATGGTGTCAGCCTGGGGCATCTTGCCGCGCACGAAAACGATTGCGCGCACATCGGCCATCTGGGCGGTGCGCACGACCTGGACATTGCATAATCCCGTCAGTAAAACAGCATCGGGTTTGACCGAGGCCAGCACATCGCTCATCAAATCTGCCCCGCAGCCGCCTTTCAATTCATTCTTGAGTGAAACTTGCGGGTTGAGGACATTTCCATCTACAATTTCGACCAAATCTTTGACGTTCATAGGATAACGATAACTCCTTGCTCGCTTTGTCTGGATGAATTTTACTCGATAGTTCGAGATGTGCATATTGTGAATAAAGTCACAATATGCGTGGCTTTTTGTAAGATTTTGATAAAATCGCGCCAACAATTCAAACCTAAAACAGGTTTCGCTGCTGGTTGAATTGGCTTTAGATTTTGGGTATAGTTTATGAAACGGATTTCTCAAAATGGACGAAACGACAAAACGCGCCCTTCAAACGGCTTACCAGTTAATCAAAGATGGCCGCAAGCAGCCGGCCTTTTCCCTGCTGGGTTCCATTATCCAAGCAAATCCAGACCAGGCTGACGCCTGGTACCTGATGGGTTTTGCCGTGGATGACCCGCAAAAACGCCTGTACGCCTTTCGCCAGGTCTTGCGAATCAACCCGGCCCATGAGGGAGCGCAAAAGCAGGTGGCTCGGCTGCTCAATCCACCTCCGCCTCCAGCGTCCCCATCTCTCGTCATGCCGCAGGCTGGGCAGCCGGAGAAACCACCCCGCCCGCCTGCTCCGGCAGGAGCGCGTCTCGAACAAAAACAGCCGGCCCGAAAGAAGCCCGCCTCGCGCGCCTGGCTGTGGGTGGGCATGGCGGTTATCGTGGTGTGCCTGGTCGTTGCCGGGGCGATAGGCGCTGCGACGGGCGCAATTCCTGCCTTTCACACGCCGACGCCCACTCGCGTCTTTCGAACCTCCACGCCCGCGCCGCCAACTGCAATCCCGTCCCCAACCCCTCTCTACGAACCGGTTTTTCGCACATCCGCTTGCCCCTTCGATATACCGCTTGGCACGCGGGTGCGGTGTGGCGTCGTCCATGTCCCCCAGAATCGTCAAAAAAGCCTGACGGAGCTCATCGAAATCCCGGTGGTGGTTTATCGCAGTTCCAATCCCAATGCGGGCGCGCTGGTTTACCTGCAAGGCGGCCCTGGCGTTGAAAGCATCGATTGGTCGCTGGGGATGTTCGACGATTACGTTGCGCCTCTTCTCGAAGACTATGATATGGTGTTCTTCGACCCGCGCGGCACGGGCCGCTCCAGGCCGCTTCTCGAATGCCCGGAACTGACGAACATCTACCTCGATGCCTTTTTCCAAACCCGCTCGGAAGATGAATCTTTCAGCCTGTTTACCGATGCCTGGGTGCGCTGCAACAAGCGTTTCGTGGCAGAAGGAATTGACCCCTCGGCCTTCAATACCACCCAAAGCGCGGCGGATGTGCGCGATATCGTCGCTGCGCTTGGGTACGAAAAAGTCAACCTGTTTGGAATTTCCTACGGCACGCGCCTTGCGTTGACCATCATGCGTGACCATCCCGAAATTGTGCGCTCGGTGGTTATCGATTCAGTCGTGCCGGTACAGCGCAAGATGATAAACAGCCGTTCACAAGATATCCAGTATGCCCTCGATAAAATGTTCGCGGATTGCGCCAACAGCCCGGCCTGTAACGACGCCTACCCTGGCCTGCACGACAAATTCAACGCCCTGATTCAACGGTTCGATGAAAAACCGGTTTTGGTCAAAGCCATCGACCCGGACTCCGGCTTCGTTTACGACATCCCGGTCAACGGCGTGGAAATGGCGGGGGCCGTCGTGGAAGGAATGCGGTATTCCAGGTTGCTGCCGGTTATTCCAAAGGCAATCTACGACATCGAAAAAGGCGATTACACCTTTTTAAGTTTTGCCCTGGGGGCTTCGGGCGGCGCTGCCAGTGAAATTAACATGGGAACCTATTTCTCCACCGTCTGTCACGAGCAAATCTATGCCACCACGCCCGATGAGATGGAGGCAGACCTGACCGCCCCGCCCATCATCAAGGAATTTGCCCTGCTCTCCATTTTTGGGAATACGAACCGCGCCTTCCAACTTTGTGATGCGTGGGGAGCGCTGCCCTTCGACCCGCTCAATGCCCACCCGGTTGTTTCAGACATCCCCACGCTGGTGCTGGCGGGTGAATATGACCCTGTCACTCCTGCAACCACTGCCGAAATGGTCTCGCAAGACCTGCCCAACGACTACTTTTATGTCATCCCCGGCATGGGACACGCGGCGGTGATTGGCAGCGATTGCGCAGTGGACATTGCGAGGGATTTTTTACGGAATCCGGATGAAGAACCGGACCGCCGCTGCCTGGAGAACGCCGCTTTTGAGTTTTTCCTGCCCTATGACGGGCGCCCTGTCACCTTTGTACCGATAATCGAGCGCCCCCTGCGCCTGAAAGGGATTGTGCCGCAAGGCTGGCGCAAAGAGACCGTCGACAGCGTTTACTACCGGCGCGCCTACCTGTTCGACCCGACCCAGGTTATCTTCTCGGCCCTGTCGCTTTCCAAAGAGCAATCATTCCAGGTGCTTTCCGGCAGTTTTTCCAACAGCGGCTTCGACGAAACGCCGAAAAGAACAGGCGCGCGCGCGGCCAATGGCCTGGATTGGACAATCTACAGTTCCAGGTTCAACGGCGAGCCGGTCTTCCTGGCCCTGGCAGAGGTCCAACGCAACCGCACGCTGGTTCTGGTGATGGTGGTTTCCGCGCCCGAACGGGAGGCTTCTTACAACGGGTTGTTCCTGCCAATGCTCGATGGGTTGGAGCCGCAATAACCCCAACCTCCGTCACCCTGTCGAACGCAACACTGCCCTCATCCCTTTGGGGCAGTTTGTCATCACCCAAACAGCATAGAGACCTTTTTGCAAATTGGGAGTAGCATCAATCGATGTTCCAACGCCTTTTCCACAAAGAACGCAGTCAGCGAATCAGCCGCGCCCAAGGACAGGTGACTCCTGACTCAAGCCGCTGCGTGCAGTGCGGAATTTGTTCCTTCAATTGCCCGGTGGAAATTGACGTGCGCCGCCATGCCTGGCAGGGAGAGCCGGTTGTCCACAGCCGCTGCCTGACCTGCGGCGAGTGCGTGGCGCGTTGCCCGCGCGGGGTGCTGAAATTCGAGCGCACCAACCTGTTTGCGCCGGGGGGAAAATGACCCGCTGCGTGATTATCGGCACAGGAGTAGCCGCCATCGCCGCCGCCGAAGAAACCCGCGCCCGCCACCCCGGCGGGGAGTTGAATCTCGTCGGTGATGACCCCTTTGGTTATTACTCGCGTCCTGGCTTAGCCTACTACCTGACCGGCGAACTGGACGAAAAACTTCTTTACCCCTACCGCAAAGAAGACTACCAGAAGTTAACCCTGCGCTATTACCGCGCCCGCGCCACGCGGATTTTGCCCTCCGAAAAGCAGGTCGAACTCGACAACGGCACGCGCCTGCCCTACGATAAATTGCTCATTGCCACCGGCGCGCAGGCCATGCCGCTCAGCATCCCCGGCGCGGAGTTGAAGGGCGTGCACAAGCTCGACCACCTGGCTGACGCCCGCGCCCTGCTCGCTGACGCCAAACGCGGACGCGCCGCCATCGTCACCGGCGGCGGCATCACCGCGCTGGAGCTGGCGGAGGGGCTGGCGGCGCGTGGCATGAAAGTCCATTACGTTTTGCGCTCCCCGCGCTACTGGCCCGGCGTGCTGGACGAACTCGAATCGGGCGTCATCGAAAGCCTGCTGGCGCAGGACGGCATCACGCTCCATCACAAGAGCGAAATCGCTGAAATTCTCGGCAAAAACGGCAAAATCAACGCCGCGCGCCTGGCGGATGGCCGCATACTCAAAGTCGATTTGCTGGCGTATGCCATCGGCATCGCCCCGCGCCTCGAACTGGCGCGCGGAGCCGGGCTGGAGTGCGAGCGCGGCATCCTCGTTAACGAATTCATGCAAACCAGCCAGCCCGATATTTTCGCCGCCGGGGATGTGGCCCAGGTCTTCGACCCCGCCAGCGGGAAATACCTGCTCGACAGTTTATGGAATTCCGCCCGCGAACAGGGCCGCGCCGCCGCCCGCAACATGACCGGTCACGCCGAACCCTACCGAAAACCGCCCGTCTTCAACGTCACCCGCCTGGCTGGCTTGACTGTCACCATCATTGGCGCGGTGGCTCCTCCCTCATCCCCAGCCCGCCTGCCCCCGCAAGGGGGTCTCCCGGGGGGAGAAGGGGGCAATTTCCCCTCTCCCCCCGGGACGCGTGCCCGCCAGGGTAGAGGGGTTAGGGGTGAGGGCGAAAGCGACCCCGACCTGTTCGGCATCGCGCGCGGCGACAGCGAAACCTGGCGGCAAGTGCCGGATGTCATCGTCGCCCAGGGCGGCTTCGAGGTCAACCGTCTGCGTCTGATGGTCGGCGAAAAACACCTGCTCGGCGCCATCGTCATGGGCGACCAGAAACTCTCCGGCCCCCTGCAAGCCCTCATCCGCGAGAAAACCGACATCACCCCCATCCGCGCCCGCCTGCTCGCCCCCAATGCGCCGATTGCTGATATTTTGGCATCTTTTGTCAGCGGTAAATGATAACCAATCGCTAATCTAAAATCTACAATCTAAAATCTAAAATCTACAACCCCCATGCTCCGCTCCTCCAAAGAACTCCTCCTCGCCCTCCTCGCCTGCGCCCTCCTTGCCGCCTCCTACGCTGTCGTCATCTTCTTCACCCGCGAAATCCCGGCAGCGGGCGGCTTCTACGGACACATCATCGGCATTCTCGGCTTCCTGCTGATGTTGATGACCGAAACCCTTTACAGCCTGCGCAAACGCACCCGCTCGGCCCGCTGGGGACGCATGGCAAACTGGCTGCAATTCCACATCTTCACCGGCATTGTTGGGCCTTTCATGGTGCTCCTGCACTCCTCCTGGAAGTTCAACGGGCTGGCGGGCGTCACCCTGCTGCTCACCGGCGTCATCGTCGTGAGCGGCTTCATCGGGCGCTACATCTACACCCGCATCCCGCGCACTGCCGACGGCATCGAAGACCCCGGTCTGGTCGGCGTTATGCAAGCCTCCGCCCTCGCCAACGCCCGCCGCCTGATGTCGCTCTGGCACACCATCCACATCCCCATCGGCATGGCGCTCTTCACCGCCGCCTTCGCCCACATCCTCGGCGCGCTCTACTACGCCACTTTGCTCAAATGAACAACAACAAACTCGGCTGCCTCTCCCCCCTCGCCATCTTTAGCGGCTTCCTCGCTGTCTTCGCCCTGCTCGTCATGGAAGTTCTCAACGGTAACGCCATGTTCAGCCCCGGCCCGCTCCACGCCGCCCACGCCGACATCGGCGACGACTGCGGCCAATGCCACGCCCCCTTCTGGGTATCCGAGCGCATGACCGAGCGCTGTTTGGTCTGTCATGCAGAAATTCAAGGGGAAATGGGAGATTCATCCACCCTGCACGGGACTCTTGTTAAAGGGGCGGATACACCCTGCCAAACCTGCCACACGGAACACGCCGGGCCTTCAGCCGTGCTGACCGTTATGGATACTTCATCCTTCCCCCATGAAGTGACCGGCTTCGCCCTCACCGCGCATCAGGTTCGTTCCCCCGGCAATTCCTTTACTTGTAGCGATTGCCACACCGAAAGCATCTCCCGTTTCGACGCCCTGACCTGCGCCGAATGTCATCGCTCGCTCGACGCCGCCTACACCGAAACCCATCTCGCCGCCTTTGGCGCAGGCTGCCTCGCCTGCCACGACGGCGTGGACCGTTACGGCGATTTCAGCCACAGCCAGACCGCTTTCGATTTAACGGGAGCGCACACACGGGTAGAGTGTTCCGCCTGCCACGCTGGGGCGCGGACAGTGGCCCAGCTGCAATCCACCGACCGGGCCTGCGAATCCTGCCATCTCAAATATGACGCCCACAACCGCGAGTTTGGCATCCAGTGTGGCGTCTGTCACTCTCCCGAAGCCTGGAAACCGGCCAAATTCGACCACAGCCTGAGCAATTTCCCGCTCGAAGGCAAACACGTTGATGTCGAATGCGGAAGCTGCCACACCCAGGGCTATGCCGGAACCCCCAAAGATTGCTTCTCCTGCCACCAGAAAGATGACGCTCATGAGGGGCAGTATGGCGTGGTCTGCGAGACCTGCCACCGCCCCGGCGATTGGAAAGACGCCACCTTCGACCACGCCCTGAGCCGCTTCCCGCTGGATGGCGCGCATCTGACGGTCGAGTGCGCCCAATGCCACAAGAACAATGTGTACAAAGGCGCGCCTGTCGAGTGCGCCGCCTGTCACGCCGACCCGGACTATCATCGCGGGTTGTTTGTTGGGCAGGTTTGTTCGGCTTGTCACACTACCGCCGCCTGGCGTCCCGCGCCGTATAACGGCCCGCATCTCTTCCCCATGAATCACGGGCAGGAAAATAATCGCCTGAACACCTGCGCCGACTGTCACCAGCCGACCCTGGCGCAATGGACGTGCTACACCTGTCACAACCAGGCCGAAACCGAGCCTGAACACCGCAAGGAAGGCATCGCCAATTTCAGCGACTGCCTGCGCTGTCATCCCACCGGCCAGGAGAAGGAAGGCGAAGGGGGGAAGAAAAAAGACGATTGATTCAAGGGGTGGCTAAGGTGGGAAAAGCAAAGGCGCAGGCTTGCAGGTTGGGATAGCCTGCCAGTTTGTCCAGCTTGGCATCCAGCCCCTGGCTGTCTGTGGAAATAATCTCGATGAAGGTCAGCGCGCCGTTGGCGTCCCCGTTTTGGATGGCGCTGGCGGCCTGTTGCCAGGTCCAGAACATTTTGACAGCTTTTTTCTGGTAACTTTCCAGGCAGGGCGGAACGGTTTCGGCGCGCTGCGCTTCGTATAACCTGGCGGCGTTTTGCGCCAGGGTTTCGGCTTCCGATGCTTTGAGGGTCTTCTTCTTTAGCCGGTTGGCGGCAAAATCCATGTCGGCCAGCAGTTGGTTGACGCGCGCCAGGTGGGCATTCATGTAAGCCTCGACTGCCTCGCAGGTGCAGGGGTCGGGCGTGGACGTGGCGGTCTGGTACGGGCGCAGGGCCAGGGTTGGGCGTGGGGTGCTGCCTGTGACCGGAATCAGCGGGTTGGCGGGTGAAGGAACCGCCTCGGCGCGGACGCTGCCAGGGCGGTTGAAAATCATCAGCATCCCGATTCCCAGGCAGCCGAATACCAGGCAGCCAAACAGGCTGGCAGCAGTGGCGATGAACCACTTCGGTATCCGAACGGCTTTTTTCTTTTTCTTTGGCGTTTTTCCAGGGAGGATGGGCGGCGCGTCAGGGTCGGGCGTCAATGATGCGGCCCAGGGATCGTCTTTTTCCAGCGTGACGAAGGCTGGCTGCGGCTTGAGGAGTTCGGCAGCGGGCGGTATTTCGGACGCAATTCGTTCCAACGCCTCGCGCGCGTTGGGGTAGGTTGGGTCGAGTTTCAGGACTTGTTGGAGCGCTTCGACGGCCTGGCCGCGTTTTCCGCAATAACGGGCATAAATATACCAGGCATCGGCATTCAAAGGCTCGGCCTGGACAGTCTGTCTTAACAGCTCCCGCCCATCGGCTTTGTTTCCCGCCTCGATCAGGTTGATGGCGCGCAGCAAAATCTGGTCGGAATCCATGAAATTATCCGGGGAAGGGTCTCTTTACAGTGTAGCATGTCGGCTTTCCCAAAATGTTTGCAGTAGCATTGTAAAAAGCGCGGAACAAAAACGCGCCCATCGGGGCGCGTTCCTGTTCGTTGGGAGCTGCGTAACAGGGTGGAATTACCGGCGTAACAGGTCGTAACCGGCGGTTTACTGAACGTACTGGTAGGCTTCCTCGGCCTCCCGCCGGACGATGTAGGCATAGTCCCATTCGTAATGCTCGTCGATGCCCATCAGCCGCTCGAAGATGGTTTTGAGCGATAGACGTTCTTCCGGCGAGAGATGGCCGAATTTTGCCAGTTTGCCCAGGCTGCGGACGGCCTTGGCGCGGATAACCGGGCTGCTATCGGCCAGGTTGCGCTGGAGTTTCTGGATGATTTCCTCGCGCAGGGAATCTGACAGCGAGGGGGCGAATTCGACGAATTTGCCAACGGCCCGCGTGGCGGTGTCGCGCAGTTCCTGGTCGGGGGAATTCACCGCTTCGAGCGCCAGAGGCATGGCCTCCATCACGCGCGGCGACTTGATTTTTCCCAATGCATATAAGACGAAGACCCGCCGGTCGGGGTCGCTGGTTGCGTTATATTCGGCAATCAGCGGCTGGATGGCGTCTGCCCCGATGCGCCCCAGGGCGTGACCAATCGTCAGTTGGGCTTTGATATCTCCGTCGTCCAATTCGCGTAACAGTTCCGGGATGACCCAATCGCCAAACCCAACGACCAGGCTGACGGCTTCGTTGAGGACGGGAACCAGGTCGGGGCGGTCGAGCATGTCGAAGTGGAAGAGGGTTGCCACAATCTCGAACAGGGGCCGGGCTTCTTTCGAGCCGATGCGGGCAATTTCCTTTCGGACAAGTTCCAGCCCCTCGTGTATTTTCTCTGCATCTGCGCTGGAAAGCAGGGCTTCGATTTGCTGGTAGGGATGGTCTGGCATATTTTCCTCCGGCAGAAAAAAAGCGTCCCGAAGGGTGGCCGAAAATGGCAAAAAGCGCTCATGAAAAACCGCTCGGCTGAGCGCGCGGCGAAGCCTTCGGGACGGTATTCGGTTTTGCGAAAACTTATTTCCAGTCGTCGGATTCGTCTTTGAGGGCCGCAACGATTTTTTCGTAGTGTTCGACAGGATGGTTATCATCTTCCTCGAACACGATGTGGTTATAGGCTTCGGCGATTTTGTACTGTTCATCGGGCGGGATGAGCTGTTCGGCCAGTGGGAAGATGATGCCGCGCGAGCGGTCGATGTGCTGGCGCAGCATCGAGGTGTAACTGCTGGCAGTCCAAATCATGCTGTTTCGTCCATCCACGTCACCTGCCTGCCACTGGCGCGCAGCGGCCAGCAGTTCGTCGCTCATTTCTTTGCTGTTGGCAATGTCTTCCAGCATGTGTTGCAGCGGGCCGCTGTCAGAGGCCAGCCCGTTGTCCTCCATCGTCTTGAGCAAGACTTGTTCTTTTTTGAAGTAATTTCCCTCGATGAACTCTTTGATGAAACTGCACCCGTAGATGAAAAAACCTGGCTGGACCGGTTTGTTTTGGGCCGCGTTGACCGCGCCCAAGCCAAACACAGCCAGGAAGCGGTCGATAAGTTCCTGGTCGTTGCGGAGAATCTTGGTCGCCTTCATGGATTTCCTCTTGTGTTGGATTCGTTATGTACAATGTACCACAGAATGCTTTTCGGTTTCAATTGCAAAAACATACAGGCTATTCACCTTTTTCGGCACAGTTAGCGTAATTCTACCGCACCTGCCCATTTTGCGCAGCCTCTGCGCGATTTCAGGTAAAATCAGGCCATGCACTCACTCAAAATCGATAACCAGGAAAAACTGAACACCCTGCGAACGAATATCTTTTTCCAGGGTCTGGGCGATTCCTCCCTCAACGAACTGGCCGCTTCGACGACCCTGCGGCGCTTCGAGCGCGGTGAGGTGTTGTTCTGGGAGGGCGACCCGTGCGCCGGATTGCACATTATACAAAAGGGCAGCGTCAAACTGTTTCGCGTTTCCCCGTTGGGACGCCAGCACATCATTCGCGTCATTCAGGAAGGCGATACCTGCAACGAGGTGCCGGTCTTCGACAGCGGGGAAAATCCGGTCAATGTGGAAGCCTTGGAGGAGACCACCGCCTGGGTGGTGGAAGCCCGCGCGGTACAAGCGCTCATGCGTAAAGACCCTGCGTTTATGCAAAAAACCATCCAGAACCTGGCGCGCATGATGCGTCACCTCGTCAACATGGTCAGCGAAATGGCGTTTTACCAGGTGACGCACCGCCTGGCGCGGCTGATAGGCGAGATTCCGCCTGAAGAATTGCGCGGCGAATCCCCTACGCGCTGGACTCAGGACCAGTTGGCGGCGCGGCTGGGAACCGTGCGCGAGGTAGTAGCGCGCTCCCTGCGCGAATTGGAGCGTTCCGGGGCCATCGATGTCGAAAACCGGCGGATACTCATCAAAGATAACGAGGTGCTCCAGCAGTGGGCGCAGCCGTGGAATTGATGACGGGCGCCAACGCAGTGGTAAGGCAGCCAGGATGAAACACAAAATGCCAGGGATTGGCCCTGGCGTTTTCTTTTACCGGGCAACCTTGTGTCACGCCGCGGGCGCTTTTTGTTTAACCTGTCCATATAACCCACCCTGGGATAGGGGACAGCAACCGGTTGTCGTTGTTTCTCTCGTTTGGCGGCTGGCTCCAATCGCAAATCGCTGCCCTGCCCGTCCTGGCTGGGCTGCCGGTTTGCAACTGGCCGCGCTGGCCCTGAAACATCAGACTGCCCCGCAAACTTTCATCGAGACCTTTTGCCCACCGCTGCGCGCTGGATTACCTGGCCGGGGAAGTCATCCAGCAGCAGGATGAGGAAGTGCGCGCCTTCCTGATACAGACCAGCATCCTCCGCAGCGACCCGGGGAAACCCGCCAAAGCCGTCAGCTCCTGGAAGTGTTGTTATACTCCTTGACAAAAAATACTAAACGAGTTATTATTTGTCAATAAATGCTAACTCGTTAACTATTAAATTTTATGTCCATTCGCCACGCCTTACTCGGATTACTCGCCCAAAAACCACGTCACGGATACGAACTGCGCGCTGCTTTCGAAGCGGTGGTCGGCGGGTCTGAAGCCTGGGATGTGAAACCGGCCCAAATTTACACCACCCTCGACCGCCTGGAAGAAGCCGGGTTGGTGGAACGCCACTCCGACCTGGGCGAGGGCAGCGAACCGGCGAGGCGCATATACAACCTGACCGAACCCGGGCGCGCCGCCCTGCGCGAGTGGTTTGCCTCTGCCGTAGACGCCCAGCACCAGCGCGATGAATTTTTTGTCAAACTAATGGTAGCCCTGTTTTCGGGCGAAGCCAGCCCGGAACGGATACTCCAGACCCAGCGCAACCATCTCTACCGGGAAATGCACGCCATGACGACTCTGCGCGATAGTTACGACTCTCGCTCTGGCATGGCCCAAATCCTGCTGCTCGACAAGGCCATCATGCACCTCGAAGCCGACCTGCGCTGGATGGAAATCGCTGAAATGCGCATCGAAGCCATCAAAGGACAGTCTTTCCCCGAACCGGAAATCCGCCCGAGGGGACGGCCCAGGAAGGGTGATAAAGGCTCGACGTATCCGCCGCCGGGTTCAGTAATCAGTAATCAGTAATCAGTATTCAGTTTTTGATATTCAACCTGCAACCTTCAACAACTTATAAAATGACCAGCCTGACAAACAAAACCATTATCATCACCGGGGCAAACTCCGGGATTGGAAAAGCCGCCGCCATTCAACTCGCCAAACTGGGCGCGACGGTCGTCATGGCCTGCCGTTCGGCGGAGCGCGGGGCCAAGGCGTTGGCAGATGTTCGGCTAGCGGCGAACAGTCAGCGGGTGGAACTGCTGCGCGTGGATATGGCCTCGCAGGCCTCGGTGCGCCGGTTCGTGGACGAATTTTCCAGCCGCCACCAGCGTCTCGATGTCCTGATTCACAATGCCGCCAACTTCGACCACAGCCAGACCAAACCGGTCATCACCGAGGATGGCGTGGAAACGGTTTTTGCGACCAATCACGTCAACATTTTCCTGATGACGCAACTGCTGCTCGATACGCTCAAGGCCAGCGCGCCCAGCCGCATCATTACCGTCGCCAGCCAGGGATTGATGACTTACCCGTTTCTGGACATCGAATTCGATAACTTCAACGGCCAGAAAAAATTCTCCATGCAGCACGCTTATTACCACGCCAAGCAGGCCCAGGTGATGTTCACATTTGACCTGGCCGAACGGCTCAAAGGCACGGGCGTAACAGTCAACTGCGTACGGGTCGGCAACGTCGCCATCCCCGATGAGCGCCTGACGCGCCTGCCGAAGTTCCTGCTGAAAATGTATGAAATCAAGCGCAAGTTTGCCCTGACCCCCGAAAAAATGGCCGAGACCTACACCTGGCTGGCCGC
>DAOUAZ010000210.1:0-8444 GCA_034432975.1 Anaerolineales bacterium
GAACGCTTCCGCGCCGATAAATTCGCCGCCGCCCGCGATTACTGGCAGGCCGTCCGCGAGGGCATCCACGCCGCTTTCCAGGCCGGGGCGGGGGCCATCCCCGATAACTTCACGCCGGGCCAGCAAAAGGCGCGCCAGGAACCTGAATGATTTGGTCCGATAGCGGTACAATCAACCCGACAAACCCCCGCGTTCCTGGCGGAAACGACATTAAAATCTTACGCAGGAAAACAGAATGGCTGAAATGGAAACCAAACTGGCGGAACTCAAAACCCGCCTGCTCGAAATCGACGACCTCAACAACGCCGCCGCCCTGCTTTACTGGGACCAGGCCACCTACATGCCCCCCGGCGGCGCCGAAGCCCGTGGCCGGCAGGGCGCCACCCTCGCCAAAATCTCCCAAGAAAAATTCATCGACCCCGCCATCGGCAAACTGCTCGACGACCTGCGCCCCTACGCCGAAAGCCTGCCCTACGACTCCGACGACGCCAGCCTCATTCGCGTCACCCGCCTCGATTACGAACGCGCCGCCAAAGTCCCGCCTGAATTCGTGGCCGAAATGAACATCCACGCCGCGCAGTCTTACCAGGCCTGGACCGAAGCCCGCCCGGCGGATGACTTCCAAAAAGTCCAGCCGCTGCTCGAAAAAACCCTCGACCTGAGCCGCAAACTGGCCGATTTCTTCCCCGGCTGCGAACACATCGCCGACCCGCTCATCGACTTTGCCGACTACGGCATGAAAGCCTCCAGCGTGCGACAACTATTCGCCGACCTGCGCGCCGAACTGGTTCCCATCGTTAGGGCTATCACATCCCAGCCCCCGGCGGATGATTCCTTCCTGCGCAAGTACTATCCTGAAGCCGAACAAATGAAATTTGCCGAAGGGGTCGTCCGTCAGTTGGGATACGACTTCAATCGCGGGCGCATCGACAAGACCCATCACCCCTTCATGACCAAATTCTCGCTCGGCGATGTGCGCATCACGACCCGCGTCAAGGAAGATTTTCTGGGCGAGACGCTCTTCAGCAACATCCACGAGGCCGGCCATGCCATGTACGAGCAGGGTATCGAGATGTCGCTGGAAGGCACACCGCTGGCGGGCGGGACAAGCGCCGGGGTGCATGAGAGCCAGTCGCGCAACTGGGAGAATATCGTCGGACGCAGCCTCGGTTTCTGGGAATATTTCTTCCCGAAATTACAGGATGCCTTCCCTGAACAGCTGCGCGGGGTCACGCTGGAGCAGTTCTACCGCGCCGTCAACAAGGTCGAACGCTCGCTCATCCGCACCGACGCCGACGAAGTGACCTACAACCTGCACGTTATGCTGCGCTTCGACTTCGAACTGGCCCTGCTCGAAGGCTCGCTCTCCATCCGCGACCTGCCCGAAGCCTGGCACGAGCGCTTCGAGAAAGACTTCGGCGTCACCCCGCCCGACAACCGCGATGGCGTCTTGCAGGATGTCCACTGGTACGCCGGGACGATTGGCGGCGCCTTCCAGGGTTACACCCTCGGCAACATCCTCTCGGCCCAGTTTTATGCCGCCGCGCTCAAAGCCCATCCCGAAATCCCGACAGAGATGAAGGAAGGCAAATTTGGAACATTACACGGCTGGCTGAAAGAAAATCTCTACAAACATGGCCGTAAATTCACCGCCCCCGAAGTGGTCGAACGCGCCAGCGGCAGCCCGCTCACCATCCAGCCGTACATTCAATACCTGAAAGAAAAGTACGGTCAGTTGTACCAGTTGTAAGGCAAATTGGCAATTTGCCCCACCGCGCAAAAAAGACCGGGGAACATCCATCCCCGGTCTTTTCCATCGTCAATCGTCCATCGTCTACGGTCTTTAATCCAATTTCCCCGTAATCGTCGCCATCTTCAACTCGCCAATCGCCTTCGTAATCTGGATTTCGCGCGGGCAGGCCAGGGTGCAGTTGAAGGCCGTGTGGCAGCGCGCCAGGCCGTTCGTCTCGCTGATGATGTGCAGGCGTTCGGCGGCAGCTTCGTCCCGGTCGTCGAAGATGAAACGGTGCGCCGTCACCAGCGCCGCCGGGCCGAGATAATCATCGCTGCCCCAGAACGACGGGCAGGAGGTGGTACAGCAGGCGCACAGGATGCACTTGGTCGTGTCATCGAATCGCTCACGGATTTCGGGGCTTTGCAGGCGTTCCTTGCCGTCAGCAGGCAAAGGGCTGTTGTTGATGAACCAGGGCAGGACTTTTTTGTAATTATCGAAGAAGGGATCCATATCGACAATCAGGTCTTTGATGACCTTCAGCCCCATAATGGGGTCGACCGTGATTTTATCGCCCAGGTCGCGCACCAGCGTCTTGCAGGCCAGTTTGTTCGCGCCGTTGATGCGCATGGCATCCGAGCCGCATACGCCATGCGCGCACGAACGCCGGAAAGAGAGCGTGCCGTCGTGATAGCCTTTGACATATTCCAGTAAATCCAGCACGCGGTCGGTCGGCTGGGCGTCGATGACGTAAGTCTTGTAGTGCCATTTTTTATCGACTTCAGGGTTGAAGCGAAAGATTTTTAGGGTAACTTTCATGAGTGGCCTCCGTTCTATGGAGTGCAAAGGCTTGCCTTTGCCGCGCCAGCAACAAGTTGCTGGACTCCATAAAATCAATACGTGCGCTCTTTGGGCTGGTACTTGGTGATGACGACCGGCTTGTAACCGATTTCGAGTTTGCCGTCGCGGTTCCAGACCAGGGTATGCTTCAGCCAGTTGGCGTCATCGCGGTTGGGGTAATCCTCGCGGGCATGGCCGCCGCGGCTCTCGGTGCGGTTGAGGGCCGAAATGGCCGTCACTTCCGCCATATCGAGCAGGTTGCCCAGTTCCCAGGCGTTCAGCAGTTCGGTGTTGAAAATCTTGCCGGTGTCGTTGACGCGCACCTGCTTGTAACGCTCTTTCAGTTCGCGGACCGTTTCGAGCGCGCGCTTCATCCCTTCCTCGGTGCGGAAGACGCCCACGTCATCGAACATCACCTTTTTCATTTTACTCGAGATGTCGGTCAGGTTTTCCTTGCCCGAACCGTTGCGCAGCGCGTCGAATTGCTGTTCGGCAAAGGCGGTCGGGTCGGCGGGCAGGGGCGTGAAATCGACGCCGTTGGCATGGGCGGCGGCGCGCAGACCGGCATATTTGCCGAAGACCACCAGGTCGAGCAGCGAGTTCGTGCCGAGCCGGTTCGCGCCGTGAATGGAGACGCAGGCTACCTCGCCCGCCGCGTACAGGCCGGGAAAGACCGTCTTCTGGTCGTCGATGATGACCTCGCCGTACTGGTTGGTCGGGATGCCGCCCATCGTGTAGTGCGCCGTCGGCTGAATGGGCATGGGCTGGGTCATCGGGTCGATGCCCAGGTAAACCCGGTTGAAGTCGATGATGTCGGGCAGTTTCTTCAGGAGTTCCTCGGCGGTTACCTTGTAGGGCGAGCCGTCGGGATTGGTGCGACCATCGAGTGCGGCGAACTGGTTCACTACCTCGGGCCGCACATCCAGGTAGACGTAGTTCGAGCCGTTGACCCCGTTCCCGTCGCGGATTTCGAGGTAAATCGCCCGGCTGATGACATCGCGCGAGGCCAAATCTTTCACGCGCGGGGCATATTTTTCCATGAACCGTTCGCCCTTGCCGTTGATGAGGATGCCGCCCTCGCCGCGCACACCCTCGGTAATCAGGATGCCGAGTTTGTAGATGCCGGTCGGGTGAAACTGGAAGAATTCCATATCCTCGAGCGGGATGCCGCGCCGGAAGGCAATCGCCGTCCCGTCGCCGGAATAGGCGTAAGCGTTGGAGGTGATTTCCCACACCCGGCCATGTCCGCCGGTGGCGAAGATGACGCTCTTGGCGTGGAAGGTGTGCAATTCGCCATCCGCCAGGTTGACCGCCACCACGCCGACCGCTTTGTCGTCGTTGATAAGCAGGTCCAAAACCTGGAATTCGTCGAAGAAATTGACGTTGTTTTTCAGGCACTGCTGGTAGAGCGTCTGCAAAATCATGTGACCGGTGCGGTCTGCAGCGTGCGCCGCGCGCCGGACGGGTTTGCCGGTCACGTTGTTGGTGTGGCCGCCAAAGGGGCGCTGCGAAATCTTGCCGTCGGGGGCGCGGTCGAAGGGCAGTCCCATGTGTTCGAGTTCGAGGATAGCCTGCGGGGCCTCCTGGCACATGAACTCGATGGCGTCCTGGTCGCCCAGGTAATCGGAGCCTTTGACCGAATCGTAGGTGTGCCATTCCACCCGGTCTTCTTCCAGGTTGCCGAGCGCCGCGCTGATGCCGCCTTGCGCCGCGCCGGTGTGCGAGCGGGTTGGGTACAGTTTGCTAATCACGGCCGTCTTCGCGGTGCGCGAAGCGTACAGGCCGGCCATCAGGCCCGCGCCGCCCGCGCCCACCACCACTACGTCGAATTGATGCAGGTTCGCCATGGGTTGCTCCTATGAAATCCAGAGGACGTACAGCCCGATGATGCTCATCGAGACCATCATCACGATGCTGAGGAAACGCACGATTTTGCGTCCCAGCGGTTTGACGATATAGTCATCGGCAATCACCACCAGGCCGTGAACGCCATGCGCGGTGGCAACCAGAACCAGCAGCATGGCGACCAGTTTCCAGAACAGGGTCGCCCAGGGGGCGATATCGGGGATGTTGGTGTTTTGAACATGGCTGGCGTTTGGCATGAAAGCCCAGCGCATCACGTCGGCGAAATTCATGTGATGGCGGGCGCCCATCCACAGCGCGCCAAAGAGCGCAAACAGGATGAGGGCGTACATCGCAAGCGACGAGAGCCGGGTGAAGAGCCACATCAGCATTTCAAAGTTGAGACCGCGTCGATTGAGGGGCAGGGTGCGGGGTTTGGTTTGCATCTCAGCCTCCCAGCGCCGTGCTGATAATGACGAAAACCGCAAAACCATAAACAGGGATAAAAACCGCCCATTGCACCCAGGTGGCTTCGCGCTGGTATTCGAGCAGTTTCGGCCACAGGTCAAGGATGGTAATCCGCAGGCCATTGATGGCGTGGAACAGGACGCAGAAGAAGATGAAAACCTGGAACAGCCAGTGTTCGTACATGTCGTTCAGGAGCCTGCCTGTCGACCCTCCCACGAACGCGGCCAGGATGTGGATTGTGATGAAAATTGCCATGCCCAAACCGCCAATGCGATGCAGGATAAAAGTCAGGAATGTTCCCTGGCCTTTGTACCCCAGAGCGGTGAACAGGCTGACATTACGGGTCATACCCATCGCTTCCTCCTTGATGCAATTTTGACGAACAGAAATTGACAAAAATCCAGTTTAATGATTATCACACGCCCAATTTGACAAAGAAAGTGACAATCATCCTAGTTATTTCATTCCAGTCATCCTCTAAAAAAGAAGAGGTTGACCCTTATAATCCTATTACGTCTACATGTCGTCTTGGCGATTCTAATCGATTCTCCATACTTTGGCTTTCGTCAAAAAGAGTGATTACATCGTCAGCGCGGCCTATCTGCCGTACAAACGCCAACCCGCCTGCGCGGGACAAGAGGAGGTACGCATGTCAGGTTCGAACCGGGTCTCCCGGCGCGACTTTATCAAACTCACGACCGGGGCCATCGGGGGGGTCATCGCTGCTGGGGTGGGCATTCCCAGCGTTGGCTACCTGCTCGCCCCGGCCCTGCGCGAAAACAAAGCCGGCAAGCCGGTGGTTATCGCCAGCCTCGCCAACATCCCCGTTGGCGTTCCCTATCCCTTCTCCTTTACAGTCACCAAAGTCAACGGCTGGGAGCGCACTGCCAGCGTCTTCGGCGGTTTCGTCATCCGCAAGTCGGAATCGCCCCAGGACCTGCTCATCCTTTCCAGCCGCTGCACCCACCTTTCCTGCCGCGTCAATTGGAATGAAGATGCCAGGGGATTCGTCTGTCCCTGCCACGATGCCATGTTCGACATCGAAGGCAAAGTGTCTTATGGCCCGCCGCCCGAGCCGCTCGGCCATTTCGAATATGAAGTCGATGCCGAAGGCAGCGTCATCATCATTCCCGTCGAAAAGAAGGGAGAGTGACCATGCAAAGCCCCTGGTGGAAAAAGATGTTCGCCTGGCTGGATGAGCGGCTCGGGCTGAACGACCTGTACAAGAACGTTCTCGACCGCCCCGAACCGCTCGGCAACTGGTGGAATACCCTCGGCTCGGCCAGCCTGTTCCTGTTCCTGCTGCAAGGCGCTACCGGCATCTTCCTGACCGTTTACTACACCCCCTCGCCCGACCACGCCTACGACTCGATTCAATACATCATGAACGATGTGGCCTTTGGCTGGTTGATTCGCGGCATCCATCACTGGGGGGCTTCAGCAATGGTGTTGGTCGTGTTCATTCACATGCTGCGTACCTTCGTCACCGCCTCTTACAAATACCCGCGTGAACTGACCTGGCTTATCGGCATCGGCCTGCTGCTGTTGACGGTTGGGATGGGCTTCACCGGCTACCTGCTGCCCTGGCATCAGATGGCCTACTGGGCCACCATGGTTGGGACGGCGATTGCAGGCAGTGTCCCGTTTGTCGGCGGCTTCATCCTCCAGGCCTTGCGCGGCGGCCCGGATTTGAGTGCTCTCACCCTGCAGCGCTTCTTCGCCGCCCACATCTGGATTTTGCCCGCCATGCTGGCCGCGCTCATCGGAGTGCACCTGTATCTCATCATCAAACACGGTGAATCGCACTTCCCGGATAAGGAAGACTAGCCGACAGTCTCGATAAGACCTTCGGTCTACTCGACCATCGGATACTCCTGATGGAGACACTATGAACGATGAAACCAAGCAGAAAATCAACGAAAAGTACGAACGCGAACTCCAGCGCGGCGAGCGGTTCTGGCCCGACAGCATTTTCAAAGATGCCATCATGGCGCTGGGGATTTTCGTCATTCTCATCCTGCTGGCGACCTTCGTCGGCGTCCATGACTTCCCCAAAGCCGACCCGTCAGACACCAGTTACATCCCCCGCCCGGAGTGGTATTTCCTGTTCCTGTTCAAATTCCTGGCGCTCTACGGACAGATTCCGGTATTGGGAAAAATCGAATGGATTGCAACGGTCCTCATCCCCGGCCTGGCCATTGGCGTCCTGACCCTGCTGCCCTTCATAGATAAATCGCCGCACCGCTACTACGCCAAACGCGCCCTGCCGCTCGGCATTATGGGCATCATGGTGCTGGGTTTCGTCCTGCTCACCATGCTGGCCGATTATCCGACCATGTCCAGTGACGGCTCGCCTGTGCCGGGCATCCTCCAGGCCACTGCCGGGATTGTCACCCCACTGCTGGCGTACATCATATTCACAGTGATAGCGTACACCATGCGTGAGCAGGCCGCGCGCGGCATTACGCTGACCGCCCTGGCCTCTGGCGCGTTGATGACTGGTTTCACGGTACTGACAATGGTGCTTTACCCGCTGCCAGCCAAAGAAACCGTTGAAGTTCCCCACACACTTGTCGACCGGATTATGGCCGGGCAGGATTTGTACTCTGTCCACTGTCTCGAATGTCACGGTGACGATGGTTCGGTTACGGTTATCGAAGGCGTGGCGGGGTTGGAAGGCGCGGTCGTTAGTCCCATCAACAGCCGGGATGTGTTGTACACCGTCAATGACGCCTCGATGGCCGAAATCATCGCCTATGGCCGTCCCGATTTGGGCATGCCGCCGCTCGGCAAAGCCTACAACCCCGAAGGCCTGACCCGGGCCGAAATCGACTACATCGTCATCTTCATGCGCTATGCCTGGGATGACCGTTACGAGATGCCCGAAATCAAGCCGCTCTTCCCGCCGCTAGCTGAGAACGAAGTGCCGTCCTATGACGTTCACATCGCGCCAATTGTCAAACGCTATTGCCTGTCCTGCCACCGTCCCGGCAAAGACAGCAACGCCTACTTCATGGACACCTACGAAAACATCCTGAACAGCGGCGACAATGCTGACATGAACGTCATCGTCGGGGACGAGAACGGCTACCTGCTGCTCACCATCCAGGGACAGGTCGTCCTCGATGAAACTGGCAAGGAAATCATCGGCGTCATGCCGCCCAAAGGCACGCTCAAACCGGATGTCATCGACGCCTTCCGCCGCTGGGTACTGATGGGCATGCCGCGCGCCGCCGAAGACGCCGCCGGGCTGACCTGGCCTGCGCCATAAACGAAAATCACTGACTCTACCGGAATTTGTGGTTAACGGCTGACACCGGACATCGAAGTTGAAATCATCAGGTTGTGCAACCAATTGTGATGATAAACGAAGCCATTGAGCTTGTGCGCCGGTGAAGAACAAGTCTGCCGGGTATTGGTTCGAGGGCAATAAGGCCCAAAATTATGCAGCAAAGCCCAGGCTCGGATGGAACGTTCGGATGAAGTCCAATGCCCATGGAAGAAGCGTGAACTGAACAGCCAACGATCCATCAAATTCATGTGCCGGTCGAGCATATTGCTG
>DAOUAZ010000211.1:0-9436 GCA_034432975.1 Anaerolineales bacterium
TCCATCCTGGCCGAGCAGCATTTCAAGAATTTCTCCAACTTCCTGGTCGCGGAGGGCCTGCTGGCCGAAGGTCAGGTGCGCTTGTTGACCGGCGACACCGCCAACAGCGAGCGGGAATCCATCCACGCCGGGCTCGCTTCGGGCGAGGTCAAAGTTCTCATCGGCACGCACGCGCTCATTGAGGACCCCGTTCAATTCAAGGATTTGCAGTTGGTGGTCATCGACGAACAGCACCGCTTCGGCGTCGAGCAGCGCGCCGCGCTGCGCCGCAAGGGCGAACATCCGCACCTGCTGGTGATGACCGCCACACCCATCCCGCGCTCGCTGGCCCTCACGCTTTACGGAGACCTGGATTTGTCGGTGATGGACGAAATGCCCGCCGGGCGCGAACCGGTAGCGACGTACACGCTGACCCCGCACGAGCGGGAGCGGGCTTACTCGTTGATTCGCTCGCAAATCAAAAACGGGAAACAGGCTTTCATCGTTTATCCGCTCATCGAGGAAAGCGAAAAATTGGAAGACTTGAAGGCCGCTGTCGATGACCACGAGCGGCTCTCGAAAGAGATTTTCCCCGACCTGAAACTGGGCCTGCTGCACGGCAAAATGCGCCCCGACGAAAAAGACCATATCATGGCCGAGTTCCGCGACCGGCAGTACGACATCCTGGTCTCGACGACGGTTATCGAAGTCGGCGTGGATGTGCCGAATGCGGCGGTCATGCTCATCGAAGGCGCGAACCGCTTCGGCCTGGCGCAGCTGCACCAGTTGCGCGGGCGCGTGGGGCGCGGCGGCGGCGAGGCCTTCTGCCTGCTCATCCCCAATAAAGCCGATTCCGCCGAAAACGAGCGCCTGCGCGCCATGACCGAGACCAACGACGGCTTCAAACTGGCCGAACTCGATTTGCAGCAGCGCGGCCCCGGCGAATTTTTGGGAACCTCGCAAGCCGGATACGCCACCAGCCTGAAAATGGCCTCGCTGACCGACGTGGCGCTCATCGAAAAAGCGCGCAAACACGCTGCCGAATTGTTCGCCGTTGATTCCAACCTGTCCCAGCCCGAACATGCCCTGCTGGCCGAAGCCTTCAACCGCTTCTGGGGCAAGGGCAAGGGAGATGTGAGCTAAAATGGTTCGCGCCCTTTTCCCCGGCACATTCGACCCGATTCACTACGGCCACATGGACATCGCCGAGCGCGCCGCGCGCCTGTTCGATGAAGTGGTGATTGCCGTGTACGACAAACCGCTCAAAAGCCTGCTGTTCAGCCCCGAAGCACGCATCGACCTGGTCAAGCAGACTTTCAAAGACCACAACAAAATCCGCGTAACCGGCTACAGCGGACTGACGGTCAACGCCTGTCACGAGTTGGACGCCCAGGTGATTGTGCGCGGCCTGCGGGTCTTTTCCGATTTCGAGTTCGAGTTCCGCATGGCGCTCGCCAATCACCGCCTCGCGCCAGATATCGAAATCGTCTCCTTCATTACCCACGAGGAACACACCTTCCTCTCATCCACCACCGTGCGCGAAATCGCCGCGCTGGAGGGGGATATTTCGAGCATGGTGCCGCCCCACGTCGAAGCCGCGCTCAAACGCCAGTTCGCCGGAATGCACGACAGCCAGCGCCCCGCCAATGCGCTGAGGGATTGAGTAGCAATTCCAAATCCAAAGCCGCTCAAAAACCATTTGGACGCGGACAAGAGACGACTGCCCCCGTAGGGGGCGCGCGGAGAAAAACTTAAAACCTCCGCTCTCGTCCGTTTTCGTCCGCGTCCAAATCGTGAAGATTGGCGGTGATCGGTGGATTCACCCGTTTATGACTGAATAGACACAAACTTTGCGGTCTTTGCGGCTTTGCGAGATTGTTTGCTTTGTTGCAGAGAACCAGCAAAGATTTGCGGAATGAATTCCGTGTTACAGTTACGCTTCGTACTCGCCTGCATCCTCCTCCACCGTCAGAACCGGCTCTTCGGCGGGCTTGCGGTCGAGGAATTGCAGCAAGAGTGCCACCACCTTCGTAAAGTACTTCATTTCCCCTTTGTCTTCATACTTGTCCGTCTTCAGGCGCCCCTCCAGGTAGACCATGCTGCCCTTTTTCAGGTACTGGTCGCAAACTTCGCCCAGCCGTCCCCAGGCTTCGACGTTAATCCATTCGGTGTATTCCTTCGTCTCGCCGGCGCTCTTCCAGCGTTGGGTTACTGCCAGGCTGAAATGAGTCACTTTCTTGCCGGTCGGCGTGAAGCGGGTTTCCGGGTCCTTCCCAAGGTACCCAATCAACTGAACACGATTCAAAGCGGGCATGGTTATCCTCCTGATAGAATTGAAATGAGTGGTTGAGTCTTGTGTTTCGACAGGTCCCGATACGCCGGAACATCACAGGCTGCTCGACCTTCGGCTTTTCTTTACAAACCGAATAGAATAGACGCAACGATATAGTTAGTGTACGCCTTTGGAACCGGATTTTCAAGCGGAAATTTGCCAATTAGCCAGGGTGGTTCACTCCCGCTGCAAGAGCCTGAACGAAATTGCGCCGACCAGCAGCGGAAGCCAGAAAGTCAGGCTGCGGTAGGTCAGGGTGACGACAACGGCTTGCGGCCAGGGGACATTCAAAGATTTGAGCGCCAGCGGCAGCAACGTTTCGACCACGCCAATGCCGGAAGGGGTGGGAGAAACAATCAGGAACAGGTAATACGAAGCAAACCCGGCCACAATCGTGCCTGCGGAAAAGGCGACGTCGAACGCCAGGAAAGTCATCAGCAAAATCAGGGTTTGCAGGGTCTTGCTTGCCAGCGCGAACAAGAGCGGGACCATGACCCCGCGCCGTCGGACGCGCAAAATCGAGAGTCCCTCGGCCACTTCCATGCTAAAAACCCTGGCAGTCTCTTCGTGGAAGTAGTCCCGGCGAACAAAGGGCCACAGAACCCGGTTCAAATGCCGCGCAAACCAGGCCAGCACCCGGCCCAATCGCTCACCGGAATGCGAGCCGATATAGATAAAAATCCCCAACCCGATGAAGAGCACCAACATGATGAACGAAGCCGTGATTTCTCCCGGCTCCAGGTCGTTGCGTCGGATAAGCACCACCCCACCCAACCCCAGTACAACCATGAAGGCTGCATAGTCCAGGAACAGATGCAGCGCTGCCGCTGCCGCTGCCATCCCGCGCGGATACTTGCGCCGCCCGGCGTCATCGATGAACACGGCCATCCCGCCAAACCCGCCTGAAGGCGCGACCACATTGATAAAATTTGCGGCGGAAGAAAGCAGGACAAGACGCCACAATCCTTCGCTCACATCCATCAGCCGGAACAGCGAGCGGTAGCCCAGCGCGTCGCTGACTGTCCAGGCCAGAACCAGCAGGATAGCCAGCCCCATGAAGCGGAAGTCGCTTTTCTGGAGCGTCTCCCAGGTGGTTTCGAGTTCACTGAAACTGAACAGGACCAGTCCGCTGGCGAGAAAAAATACGAGAATAATGAAAATTTTACGCATCGGCGGGATTATACAGGAAAAGCGCGAGGCGTCCCATGCAGGACGCCTCGCTGGTGACAAAAGGGGCATGTTCAGGGGGAGGGTTCCGCCGGGGCGAGTTCATCATGGTCGGGTAACAGGCGCTCGGCGTCCCGCACCGCCGGGAAAAGGTATCCTGCCACGCCAACCAGCGCCGCGCCCAGCCCGCACACAGACATCAACAATCCCATCCCCGCGCCGGGGCCGGTTCCCGCCAGCCAGCCAAAAGCGTTTGCCAGCCCACCCTGCGCCCGCATGGCGGGTTCCAGCACGAAATCGGCCAACGCCCCGCCAATAATAGGGGTGATGGGGTTGGTGAACCAGGCAATCAGGCGGCGGGCCGAAAAAACCCGGCCCTGCAAATCGGGGGCGACTTTCGATTGCCAGATGGCCTGGTTCGAGCCGTTGACGAGTGGCGTAATCATCATCGCAAAGATGGCCGCAGGAATCCACCAGTACAGGTCCTGCGCCAGGCCGAGCGCAGCCATGCCCAGGCCGGAGAGAATCCAACCCAACAAAACGCCATGCACCCGGCGTTTGAACCCGCCCCAGGCGCTCATGATAACCCCGCCAACGATGCCTCCCACAGCAAACATCGACTGCACTGTGCCAAAGATAACGCTGTTCTGGTCGGTGCGCGCCAGAATCATGGGAGCCAACACCACGAAACCAATCCCTGAGAGCAAGTTGCCTGCGAAGAAAACGAGTTGCAGCCCAAGCAGGCTGGGGCGGGCAAAAATGTACTTGAATCCAAAAACGGCTTCTTTCCAGACACTGCCTTTCGACTCCTGCCCTTCCTGGGTCTTGCGCGGGTTGGGAATGAACACAAAGGCCAGGCCGCTAATGGCAAGGAAAAAGGTGACCAAATCGAACAGCAGGATGCCTTCGAGTTTGATAAACGGCAGCAAGGCCCCGGCCAGGATGGGCGCCAGCACGCCCGGCCCGGCCTCCATTAACGACATCATGCCGTTAGCACGCCCCAGTTGCTCCTTGGGAATCATGGTGCTGATGGCAGCGGAGTAGGCCGGCCACTGGAAGGTATTGCCAATCCCCGCCAGGGCTGAGACCAGGTACAGGTGCCAGAATTCTATTTTGTCGAAAGCGAACATCACCAGCAGGAATACCGTACCCAGCACGGCGGCCAGGTCGCTGACCATCATCATCAGTTTGCGGCTGTAGCGGTCCACCATCACCCCGGCAATCGGTGAAATGACCAGGAAAGGGGTGATGTAAAAGACCTGCATCAGGCCCATGGCCGTTGCGCTTTCGGTTTGCTGGTACATCCAGATGGTCAGGGCAAAACTGGTCATGCCCGAAGCCAGCACCGAAATCATCTGGGTCAGCCAGATGACGATAAAGGCCGCAAAGCCGGTTGGACGTTTTGTGTCAGGCATATATCTCCTCGTTGAAATTTCCAGACGTGTTGGCCTGCGGTTCAATAAAAAAACCGCAGGTTGAACCACCTGCGGCGTGGGGGATGGATTCCAAAAACGGTTAAACGACCATCGACCCGGCAGGAGGCGTGCGCAAATAAAATCGAATATTCTTTTTCATATCCGAGCGCCTCCTTTCCTGAAAGATGGCCTGATTTTATCATAGCGCAGCCGCTTGGCGGGCCGCAACCAAAGGTTGCTATGACTTGCGCTGATAGCGCAAATCTGCGCCATAATACGATAATTATCTGATTGACTGATTGGCTCCAGAAATCTTTGCGGCAGGGCAACAATCATGGAAATCATCGGGGTTTTCCGCTCTTGCAGCATGGCCCCTATAACTCTCCGGCTACACGCTCCCGCTCGATGAGCCAGATGAACAGGCCGGTCAGCAACATCAGCAGGGTTGCCATTGCCATCGCCTGGCCGTAGTTCAGGCCGCCGGGCTGCGAGAGGAAGCGGAATATGGCGGTCGGCAGGGTGGGATATTCGGGACGGGCGAGTAACGAGGCAGCCCCGAACTCTCCCAGCGAGACGGTGAAGGCAAAGGCGCTGGCCGAGACGACCGCGCGGGAGAGAATCGGCCGATCGACATGCCACCAGACCTGGAAGGGAGTCGCGCCCAAAACCGCCGCCGCTTCACGATACCGGTTGGGGATGGTTGCCAGCGCGGCTTGCAGGTTGCGAATGACGAAGGGCAGGGCAATGGTGGCGTGGGCGAGGGGAATGAGGAAAGGGGATTTTATGAGAGAATCCGTAAAGAATGATGACTGATGAGTGATGAGTGAAAGAGGAAAGATAGCAGCGAGAGGACGGTTGAACGTCAGGATGTAGCCGAGGCCGAGGGTGACGGCTGAAGCGCCAAGCGGAAGCATGAGCAGGGGGTCAATCCATTGGGCAAACCTGCCGGGACGGGAGAGGGCCAGGGCTGCCGGGAAACCGAGCGCAAGCGAAAAGGCCACTGTCAGCCCGGCATAAGCCAATGAGTTGCGCGCCGCTTCGACCGGCGGGACGTAAAAAATAGAGCCGCGCCGGTTGATGAATAGTTCAGAGTAGTATTCGGTCGTCAGGGCCGGGCCAACTTGGGCGCGCTGGCCGCGCTCGGGTTCGAGGCGGGAGACGGAGCGGATGGGGAGGGCGAGCAAGGGGAGAAGGAAGAACAAAAAGATGAAAGATGAAAGATGAAAAACGAAAGCGCGCTCGAGGAAAGAACGAGGCCGTTTGAGAACGGGTTCGACCGGTTTGATGGGGACAGCAAGGCGGGTAACGTAGCGGCTGTACAGCACGGAGAAGGCCAGGGTACACAGCAGCTGCACCAGCGATAGCAGGGCGGCGGCAGGCAGGTTGAGCATGTGCATGGCCTGGATGTAGATTTCGACTTCGATAGTCGAAAATTTGGGGCCGCCGAGCAATAAAATTACGCCATAACTGGTGAAATCGAACAGGAAGACCAGCAAACTGGCGGCAAAGATGGACGGACGCAGCAGGGGCAGCGTGACCCGCAGGAAGACCTGCAACGGGCTGGCCCCCAGCGAACGGGCAGCCTGCCCCAGGCGCGGGTCGAGCGAAGCCCAGGCCGCTCCCACCACCCGGATGACGATGATGGCGTTGTAAAAGACATGCGCCACGAGAATGGCCTGGAAGGTGCCGACGAATTGCACCGGGGGCAGGCCAAGCGAGGCCAATCCCAGGTTGAGCCAGCCGCGCGGGCCGAGCAGGGCGTTGAAACCCGCCGCAACGACCACCGTCGGCAGCATGAAGGGGATGGCGGTCAGTGTCCGCAGGGCAGGTTTTAACGGGAATTCATAGCGGGCAAAGAGAAAAGCGAGGGGCAGGCCAACGATGAGGGTCAGGAGGGTGGAGGTAAAAGCCTGGAAAAATGTAAATCGGAGCACCTCCACCAGCCGCGGGGCGAACGAACCGCCCAGGAGGGCAAAGGAGCCCGGATTCAGACCGAGGGTCAGAATCCGGGCGAGGGGCAGGAAAAAGAATATCCCCAAAAAAAGGAGCGCGGGGAGCAGGCGTTTCACAGGTTAGCGCAGAACGGCTTGCGTCCAGGCTTCAATCCATTGTTCGCGGTTGGCGGCAATCTGCTCTACGGGCAGGCTGGCCGGGCTGGGCGCGGTTTGGGCGTATTGGACGAATTCATCGGGCAGTTGGGCGGCCGGGTTGACCGGGTAAACAAACATTTGCAGGGGGACATCCTGCTGGAATGGCACGGAGAGCATGAAATCGACGAATTTTTCGGCCAGGCCGCGGTTGGGCGTGCCTTTCAGGATGCCGACGAACTCGATTTGGCGGAAGCAGCCGTCGAGGATGGAGGCGGTGGGGGCTTCGGTAAGCGGCTGGGATGCGAAAATGACCTCGGCGGCGGGGCTGGATGCGTAGGAGACGACCATCGGCTGGGGGCCTTGCCCGGAGGATGCGCTAAAGTTGGTGTAATAGGCGGTTTCCCATCCATCGACAACAACCACGCCGTTGGCTTTGAGGGCTTTCCAATACTCAAGGTAGCCAGGGTCACCGTAGCGGTCGATGGTGGCGAGCAGGAAGGCCAGGCCGGGCGAGGAGGTGGCAGGATTTTCGACGACGAGCAGACCCTTGTATTCGGGTTTGAGCAGGTCATCGAGCGATGCCGGGGCCGGCAGGTTTTTACCTGCAAACCAGGCTTTGTCGTAATTGATGCACACGTCGCCAAAATCGACGGGCAGGGCGCGGTTTTGGGAGTCGAGTTTGAATCCGGCGGGGATTTCAGCAAGAAGCGGGGAATTGTACGGTTCGAAAATACCCGCATCGAGGGCGCGGGAGAGGAAGGTATTGTCGACACCAAAGAAAACGTCGGCCAGGGGCGCTTCTTTTGAAAGGATAGCCTTGTTGAGGGCCGAACCGGTATCGCCGGATTTGAGGAAGGTCAGTTTGACGTTGTGCTCCTGCTCGAAGTGGGCAATGACTTCCTCGCTGGCCGAGAAGGAGTCGTGGGTCATGACGGTCAGGGCGCGCGGGGATGCAGGTGAGGGGTAGGAAGGGTAGGATGCGGCTGTGGGAGTATCAGGGGATGGGTAAGATGCGTCGGTTGGGACTGCGGTTGGGGCTGTGGGAGAGCAGGCGGCCAATAAAAAGGTGAATAGTAAAAGTGTAGTGAGGATGCGGTTCATGATAGGTCCTTTTTGGGAGTTTTACGATAGCGCAGAATCAATTCCGCGTTACAGTTTTCGTTGGTGGATGCAGAGCAGCAAGCCGCGTTTGAGGCGGATGGCGGCGGTTTCGCCCAACATCTGGTTGCTGATTCCGCGCGCGCGGTAGGGGCGCAGGGTTTCGCGATTAAGCGGGTAAGACAGTCCATCGGTCAGGACGCCTTCAGCAGGGACGCCCCACGAAATCAGGGAGACGGTGTCGCCGGGCTGGCCGCGAATGACGCCGGAGCCGGAAATATAATAAGCCTCCGTGACGCCATCATCGAAGCGCGCGCCAGCCTGGATAGCGTCAGGGGCGCTCAAAAGAGCCAGGTTGGCAATCGATTGGTCGACCCTCCCGCCGTATCCGCCGATGATAACAATCGGGCTGTAACCGGCCTGGATGGCGTGATTGAGAGCCAGTTCGAGGTCGGTCTCATTTTTAGCGGCAGGGTAGCGCAAGATATGGACGCCCATATCCTCGAAGACTTTGATTTCGGCCTCGGTGAGGGAGTCGAGGTCGCCAAGAATGGCCTTGGGAATCAGCCCGAGCGAGAGCGCAATCCGCGCTCCCCCGTCGGCGGCGATGATGACATCATCGGGCTGCACGCAGGCGCGCGCCGCGCCGGGATTTTCGAGCGGGCTGTTGACGAAGATGATAGCCCTGGACATAAAGAAACCTCCCGCCGGGGAGGTTTTTTCGCGCAAAGGCTTCCCTCCGCCGGCATTACCCGGATCAGGTTTTGCGGGTCGAGGGCTGCGGCCCTCCTCTCAGCCTGTAACACAGGCTCCCCGTTCAGTTTTTTGTATTTTACACCCTGTTAAGACAGGATGCGCAAACACTTATGAAATTATCATGTTAGCGGACGCGGCGTTTCCATTCTTCCTTCATCTGGAGTTCGCGCGGGGTATCGCCTGAAGCAAGCGCCAGGAAGTCGGTCAGCAGGCGGTTGAAGCGGGCGGTATCTTCGAGCATGGGGAAATGCCCGGCCGGGTCGAGGGTAATCATGTGCATATTGTATGGGGATGTATCAGCCGAGAAGGAAGGCGATGTCACGGCCGGGTCGTTTTGACCATACACCAGTAACGTTGGGGTGTTGATGGCGGCAATCCGGTTGGCAAGGTTAAACGTGTCGGGGTTGGCAAAAGAAGCGGCAATGGCCTGCGGGTCGGCTTTCAGGGCATCGACGCGCGCAGGTTCGGCTGCGGAGTCTTTGGTGAGCAGCCAATCGACAAGGTCTGAGGCAGGCGCGGCGCGCAAACGGGCCGCAGCCATGTTTACCTCCAATGGAACACTCACCGCCATCGCCCGGTCCACCATTTGCGGATAAAGA